>NZ_JBFAOI010000007.1:0-343466 GCF_040675155.1 Micromonospora sp. NPDC049645 | reverse complement strand
CCTCGCTGGCCGCGCCGTTCCTCTCCCCCCCCCTCCCCGGTCAAATTTACACCTCTTCCCCCCCCCCCCCCCCCCCCCCCGGGGGGCGGCCCCCCCCCCCCCCCGCCCCCCCCTCCCGCATCCCACCCCCCCACCCCCCACCCCACCCTGCCCCAACCCCAACCCCACCTCGGTTGATCAAGAGGTTTGCGTCATTACAACCGCGATTCCTGACGCAAACCTCTTGATCAACCAGGTTGGGGTGGGGTTGGGGGGTTAGGGGGTTAGGGGGTGAGGGGGGTGAAGGGGGTGCTTAGGTGGGGGGTGGCCAGGAGGGTGGGGGAGTGGGTGTGCAGGGCGGTCAGCCGGGAGGTGCGGGCGAGGGCCGGGTCCACCTCGTGGGCGTACGCCAGGTCGGGGTCGACGAGTTGCACGGTGTGTACCAGCAGGTCACCGGTGAGCAGCATCCGCTCGTCGGCCGCCGTCACGAGCACCGACTGGTGGCCGGGGGTGTGGCCGGGAGTTGGCAGCAGGCGTACCGCTGGGGTCAGGGAGGTCTCGCCGTCGACCACCCGGAGCTGGCCGGCGGCGCGCAGCGGCGCGATGAGGCCGGCCGGCAGCCCGGGGTTGAGCGTCTCCGCCGCGTCGACTTCGGCGCGCTGTAGCAGGTAGCTCGCGTTGGGGAAGTACGGCCGACCCGGCGTGCCGGTGACCGCCCAACCGATGTGGTCGCTGCGCAGGTGGGTCAGCACGACCGTGTCGACGTCGGCCGGGTCGATCCCCGCGGCGGCCAGCTCGGCGGGCATCCGGCCGGGCACCGGTGCCCAGCTCGCGGCGGGCGCGTCGGCCGGGCCGATCCCGGCGTCGACGAGCGTGACCGGGCCGTCGCCGACGCGGATGGCGAAGCTGCGAAAGGGCAGCCACCACCGCCCGTCGGCGGTCACCGAGCCGGGGTCGCGTCGGTCGGCCTCCCGCCAGTGAGCCGCCGTGGCCTGCGGAAACACCTCGGTACGCGGCTGGAAGAAGGCACCCTCGCCGTCGGTGAGGGCCGTGACCGTGATAGACCCGAGGGTGCGGTTCAGTGGCATCGGACGATGATTCCAGGGCATTCCTGTTCCGCGCAGCCCGGTTTCCGCCGGCCGGTCGAGGCCGGCTGGGGGCTGCCGGCCCAATTGCAGTACGCTCGTACTGCTTGAGCACGTGTCCCCCGAGAGGAGCGCCGGCCGATGGCGAAGATCAAGGTAAACAACCCGGTCGTAGAACTCGACGGCGACGAGATGACCCGGATCATCTGGAAGCAGATCCGGGAGCAGCTGATCCTGCCCTACCTCGACGTCGACCTGCACTACTACGACCTGTCGATCCAGCACCGCGACGAGACCGACGACCAGGTCACGATCGACGCCGCCAACGCCATCAAGGAGCACGGCGTCGGCGTCAAGTGCGCGACCATCACCCCGGACGAGGCCCGGGTCGAGGAGTTCGGCCTGAAGAAGATGTGGCGGTCGCCGAACGGCACCATCCGCAACATCCTCGGCGGCGTCGTCTTCCGTGAGCCGATCATCATGTCCAACGTGCCGCGGCTGGTCCCCGGCTGGACCAAGCCGATCATCATCGGCCGGCACGCCCACGGTGACCAGTACAAGGCCACCGACTTCGTCGTCCCCGGCCCGGGCACGGTGACCATCACCTACACCCCGGCCGACGGCGGCGCGCCGATGGAGATGGAGGTCGCCAACTTCCCCGGCGGCGGCATCGCCATGGGCATGTACAACTACGACGAGTCGATCCGGGACTTCGCCCGGGCCTCGTTCCGGTACGGGCTGGACCGCAACTACCCGGTCTACCTGTCCACCAAGAACACCATCCTCAAGGCGTACGACGGCCGGTTCAAGGACATCTTCGCCGAGGTGTTCGAGACCGAGTTCAAGGACGAGTTCGCCGCCGCCGGCATCACCTACGAGCACCGGCTCATCGACGACATGGTCGCCGCCGCGCTCAAGTGGGAGGGCGGCTACGTCTGGGCCTGCAAGAACTACGACGGTGACGTGCAGTCCGACACCGTCGCGCAGGGCTTCGGCTCGCTGGGTCTGATGACCTCCGTCCTGCTCTCCCCGGACGGCCGGACCGTCGAGGCCGAGGCCGCGCACGGCACGGTGACCCGGCACTACCGGCAGTACCAGAAGGGCGAGAAGACCTCGACCAACCCGATCGCGTCGATCTACGCCTGGACCCGGGGCCTGGCCCACCGGGGCAAGCTGGACGGCACCCCGGCGGTCACCGAGTTCGCCAACACCCTGGAGCAGGTCATCGTCGACACCGTCGAGGGCGGCCAGATGACCAAGGACCTCGCGCTGCTCATCTCGCGCGACGCCCCGTGGCTGACCACCGACGAGTTCATGAACGCGCTCGACGAGAACCTGGCCCGCAAGATCGCCGCCTGATCCAGGCGTACCGCGTCATCGGAGCCCGCCGGCACCCTGCCGGCGGGCTTCGGCGTGTCCGGCCCCGCCGCGCCGTTTGTCGTCACCGCCGTCGGCGCGCCTCGTTGACCAGGATGGACGAGATGCCAGTCGCGTCCAGGAAGGTTGACCTCGGTCGACCCGCGGCACCCGTGCGCCGATCAGCCAGCCTTCCCGGCTGTGCCGTGCACAGCCAGCCGTCCCTTCCCTGCGGGGGGCCCTGTCCCGGGCCCCCCGCGCCCTGTTCCGGCGCTGTGGCCCCGCTCGGCTCAGGCGGCGCGCAGCAGGTCGGCGGCGCGCTCCGGGGAGATGTCGTTGATGAAGACACCCATCCCGGACTCCGAACCCGCCAGGTATTTCAGCTTGTCCTTGGCCCGCCGGATGCTGAACAGCTGTAGGTGCAGGTAGCCCAGCTCGCGGTCGATCCGCACGGGCGCCTGGTGCCAGGCGGAGATGTACGGCATCGGCATGTCGAACAGGCCGTCGAAGCGCCGCAGCAGATCCAGATAGAGCGGCCCGAACGCGTCCCGCTCGCCGTCGCTGAGAGCCGGGATGTCCGGCACCACGCGGCGCGGCGCGACGTGCACCTCGAACGGCCAGCGCGCGGCCGCCGGAACGAACGCCGTCCAGTGTTCGTTCTCGATGACCACCCGGTCGCCGGTGGCGCGCTCGGCGGCCAGCACGTCGGCGTACAGGTTGCCCCCGCCGGTCCGCTCGGCGTGCCGGCGCGCCGCGGCCAGCAGCGCGCGGGTGCGCGGCGTCACGAAGGGGTACGCGTAGATCTGCCCGTGCGGGTGGTGCAGCGTGACACCGATCTCGACACCCCGGTTCTCGAAGCAGAAGACCTGCTCCACACCGGGCAGCGCGCCGAGCACCTCGGTCCGGTCGGCGAGCGCGTCCAGCACGGTGCGGACCCGGCGTGGGGGGAGGCCGGCGAAGGAGGCGTTGTGATCCGACGTGAAGCAGACCACCTCGCACCGGCCCAGGCCCGGCCGCACCGGTGTGAACGGGGTGATCTCCCCGGGCTCCTCGGCCACCCGGCCGCTCAACGACGGGAACCGGTTCTCGAAGACGACCACGTCGTAGTCGGGCGCGGGGATCTCGGTGAGCCGGTCGCCCACCGACGGGTCGAGGGGGCACTCGTCGGCCGGCGGGAGGAAGGTGCGGGTCTGCCGGTGCACGGCCACCGCCACCCACTCGTCGGTCAGCGGGTCGTAGCGCAACTGCGAGGCGGGAGGAGGCGGCGGCAGGTCCCGACGGTCCGGCTGGTCGCGGACCGCGTCGTCGCGCTCGTCGAAGTAGATCAGCTCCCGACCGTCGGCCAGGTCGATCGCGGTGCGCTTCACGGCGCCGTCCCCTCAGTTGTCGGCGTGCGCGTCACGCGGCCCGCCCCTGTCGCCTTCACCATGATCAGTTCGCCCACCTGTTCGCCGAGTACCCGCTGGGCGGGCGGAGGTAGCCGATCGTCACTGACCAGCACGTGCGCCGCGGCCAGCGCGACGATCGAGGAGATCCCCACCGTGCCCCACTTGGTGTGGTCGGCGAGCACCACCAGTTGGTCCGCCGCCGCCACCAGGGCCCGGTCGGTCTCCGCCTCCATCAGGTTCGGGGTGGTGAAGCCGGCCCGTTCGGTGATGCCGTGCACGCCGAGGAAGAGCAGGTCCAGGTGCAGCGACCGAACCGCCCCGACCGCGAGCGGGCCGACCAGCGCGTCCGACGGTGTGCGTACGCCGCCGGTGAGCACCACCGTCTGGTCCGGTCGGCCGCCGGCGTGCAGGATCTCGGCCACCGGCAGCGAGTTGGTCACCACGGTGAGGTCGGGCACGTCCACCAGTCGGCGGGCCAGCTCGGCCGTGGTGGTGCCGGCGGAGAGCGCGATCGCCGCGCCCGGCCGGACCAGTTGGGCGGCCCGGTCCGCGATGGCGGCCTTCTCCGGCAGTTGGCGGACCGACTTGGCGTGGAAGCCCGGCTCGTCGGTGGAACTCGACCCGGTCGTGGTGGCACCACCGTGCACCTTGGCCAGCAGGCCGCGCTCGTGCAGCGCCTCCAGGTCACGCCGGATGGTCATGTCGGAGACGCCGAACTCGCCGGCCAACTCGCTGACCCGGACGCCGCCGGTCGAGCGGACCCGCTCCAGGATGGCCGCCTGCCGCTGCTGAGCGAGCATCCGCCGTGCCTCCCGGGGGTCCACGTACCCTCACGCGGTCAAACGTGTTCCAACAAAGATGAACACTAGCGCGTGGTCGGCAGCGGTGAAACAAACGGGTACGGCGACGCCTCAGGCCGACGCGATCTTCAGCTCCACCCAGCCGGTCTCGGTCAGATGGTGCAGAACGGCCTGCACCGCGTCCGCCACACTCAGATCGGTGGTGTCGAGCACCAGATCGGCGTCGGTCGGCTCCTCGTACGGGTCGTCGATGCCGGTCATCCCGGTGAGCAGGCCGGCCCGTGCCCGCGCGTACAGGCCCTTGCGGTCCCGCCGCTCGCACACCTCGAGCGGAGTGGCCACGTGCACGAGCACGAAACCCGCCCCGGCGGCCAGGGCCATCTCCCGAGCGGTGGCGCGCGCCGCCGCGTACGGGGCGATCGGGCAGCAGATGCCCACCCCGTGGTGGCGGGCGATCTCGGCGGCCACCCAGCCGATCCGCCGGACGTTGAGATCCCGGTCGGCCTTGCTGAAGCCCAGCCCGGCGGACAACTCCCGGCGCACCACGTCCCCGTCGAGCAGGGTCACCGTGCGGTCGCCGCTCTCCCGTAACGCGTCCGCCAACCCGCGGGCGATCGTCGACTTGCCCGAGCCGGAGAGACCGGTCAGGAAGACCACCAACCCCCGGTGCCGACGCGGCGGCCGGGCTCGGGCCAACTCCCGCGCCACGGCCGGCGGGGTGTGCCACTCCGGCAACGGGAAGCCCCGGTCGAGCAGGTCGTCGATCTCCGCCTGGGTCAGCGCGAGCCGACGGTTGCGCGGTGGGATGTCCTCCCGCCAACGCCACTGCCCGTCCCGGTTGTCGTACGCCAGCTCGCGTGGCACCAGCACCCGCAGCCCGGCTCCGGACAGCATCTCCCCGGTGGAGAGCAGGTGGGTGACCCCGTACGCGGCGGAGACCCGGGCGCGCAGCAACGCGTCGCTGATCTCCTCGCTTCGGTGCGACAGCGGCACCGCGACCAGGGTGGCGGGCGGCATCCGGTCCCGGGCGGCGAAGATGGTGCGCACCAGCGCCTCCGGTGGGAGCCCGTCGACGCCCCCCTCACCGACCGGGATCATCACGAGCAGATGGGCGGCCAGGGTGCGGGCGGCGTGCGCGATCTGCGCGAGCTGCGGACGATGCAGCGGTCGGTCGGCGATCACCCCGAGCACCCGGCCCGGGGGCAGCAGCGCGCGAACCTCCTCCGGGCTGCGGCGCAGTCGCTGGAACGGACCGTGCCCACCGTCGCCCAGTCGTCGGACCTGACCGCCCACCCCCGCCACGCCGTCGCGCACCGGCCAGACGTCGGCCACGTCCAGGGCCGCCGCCGGGGCGCCCTCGCCGTCGGTCAGCACCAGGGCCCGACGGGCCGGGTCGCGCGGATCGAAGCTCTGGGCCAGCGCGGCCGGCACCTGGAGAGTGACCGCGACCTGCCACGGCGCGCCGTCGGCCAGCCGGCCGCGTCGGCTGACCGAGATCAGGTCGGCGCGGGTCATGAAGCCGGTCAGAGGGGCGTACGCGCCGGTCAGCAGCAGCTCAAGATCCGCGAGCTCACCGGGACGCGGCGTGTACGCCGGCGCGTCCCGCAGCACCTCGTCGGGCAGCACCCAGCCGTTGCTCATCCACACCCCCCACTCGCTGACCGGCACACAGTTTCGCAGCCGACCGCCGATCGGTCGAGGGCGCCACTCCACGACCCGCGCGGGCGGATCAGCGCTTGATTCGTCGGCCTACCGCCGACCGCACCCGGTTCCAGACCTTCCGCTCGTCGCGGATCCGGGGGCGCGAGCCGTCGGCCCGGCAGATGAAGAGCAGTGGCAGCCGCGCGTCCTCGGTCCAACCCACGTTGGTGATCCGGGCCTTGAGCAGCCAGCTCCCTCTGGTCCGGCCGCCGTTGAGGGCGGCGAAGTCGATCGTCGCGGTGGCCCGGTGCACCAGTTGGACGGTGTCCGCTCCGGCCGCCCCGGTGATCCGCTCGGTCTGGAAGGTCACCGGAAGGAAGATTTCGTCCCCGGTCTCCCGGCGGCGGGCCACCAGGTCCAGGCGGGCCTTGCGCACCTGCGCGGTGGAGTCGAGCACCTCGGGTGCGATCTCCTCCATCGGGAGCACCAGCACGTCCCGGCCCTCGTCGACGCGGAAGCCGACCGGCTGGTCCGCGGAGCGCAGTTCGGCGGTGACGGTCACCGTCACGGCGCGGTCGTCGCGGCGGAACTCGGCGATGGTGCCGTGCGCGGCGATGCGCGCCTCCCAGCGGGCCAGCCTGCGCAGGTCCGCGACGCGGCCCCGCTCGGCCAGGTACGCCACGGCGCGGAGCAGGGGCGGCAGCCCGGCGGCGACACCCGGGGCGAAGCGGTCCTGGATGACCTTCTGGGTCTCCAGCGCGACCTGCTCCAGCCATGCCTCGGGGGCGTTCAGCAGCCGCTTGCCGCGCAGGCGGCTGAGCATCTCGTTGCGCAGCCAGCGCCGGTGCAGCCGGTCCCGCAGCGGACCCGGTTCGGTGTGCGCGTCGACGATGTCCAGCGCGTCCCGGACGCTCTCGAAGTAGCTCGACGGCTCCAGCAGGGCCGCGGTGACGTTGCGCGCGTCGGTCCGCTGGACGTGGTGGTAGCAGGTGTAGTCGGACAGCACCGAGGTGCGGCGGGACAGGAAGTACGCCCGTACGACCACCGAGTGGTCCTCCAGCCGACGCTTGCCGCCCTCCGGAAACCGCAGGTCGTGCTCGTTGAGAAACGCGCGCCGGAACAGCTTGTGGCAGGTCAGGCTGTCGATCAACGGCGAGTTTTCCAGGGTGGCGTCGAAGCGGTTCTTCCGGAACAGCTCGCGCGGCACGGGTCGCCCGTACCCGGCCATCTTCCCGACGACGATGTCCGCGTCGTTCGCCTTCGCGCAGGCGTGCAGCCGCTCCAGCGCCTCGTCGGCGAACCAGTCGTCGTCGTCGGCGAAGAAGACGTACTCGCCGCGGGCGTGCTCGATGCCGAGGTTGCGCGGGCGCGACGGCCAGCCGGAGTTCTCGATGTGCAGCACCCTGATGTGCGGGTGCTCGGCGGCCAGCCGGTCCAGGCGCTCGGCGGTGTCGTCGGTCGACCCGTCGTCGACGAAGATCGCTTCGAACTCGTCGGCGGGCAGTGACTGGCGCAGTAGCGAGGCGGCGAGCTTCTCGATGTGCGGGCCGCAGTTGTACGCCGGCACCACGACGCTCACCTTCGGGACGCCCACCTCGGCCATCAGGATTCCTCCCGCGTCGTCGGTCGATCACCCGGCGGGTCGATGCCTGGTGAACGGGAGGTGAATGGTGTCACCCCGGAAGTCTCTTTCCCGAGGCGGGGTCGGGCCGAACGCAGGACCGGCGGAAACGTCGCGGGCGCCGGGCCGGAGACCTTAGGGGTCGGTGGCGACAAGGATCAGGGGAGCGCCGGGGGCGCGCCGGTGTCCGTGCTGGGCATCGACTCCCTACGCTGGGCGCGTGACACTGATCGCGACCCAGTCGCTCACCAAGACGTACGGAGGTCGGGTCACCGCACTCGCCGACCTCACCGTCGCCGTCGAGCCCGGGATCATCGGCCTGGTGGGCGCGAACGGCGCCGGCAAATCCACGTTGATCAAGATTCTGCTCGGCCTGATCCCACCGACCAGCGGTCGGGTGTCGGTGCTCGGCATCGACCCGACCGCCGACCCGGCGGCCGTCCGCACCCGAGTCGGCTACATGCCGGAGCACGACTGCCTCCCACCGGACCTGTCCGCCGCCGAGCTGGTCACCCACCTCGGCCGGATGAGCGGCCTGCCCCGCACCGCGGCTCGCGAGCGGGCCTCGGAGGCGTTGCGGCACGTGGGGCTCTACGAGGAGCGCTACCGCCCGGTGGGTGGTTACTCGACCGGCATGAAGCAGCGCGTCAAGCTGGCCCAGGCCCTGGTGCACGACCCCGACCTGCTGTTGCTCGACGAGCCGACCAACGGGCTGGACCCGGCCGGCCGCGACGCCATGCTGGCCCTGGTCCACCGCATCGGCACCGAGTTCGGCATCTCCGTGCTGGTCTGCTCGCACCTGCTGGGCGAGGTGGAGCGGATCTGCGACACGCTGATCGCCATCGACGGCGGCCGGCTGCTGCGCGCCGACAACATCTCCGCGATGACCTCGGCCACCGACGTGCTCGCGGTGGAGGTCAGCGAGGGCACCGAGGAGCTGGCCGCCCGGCTCGCCGAACTGGACCTGCCGGTCGCGCGGGACGGGCGACTGCTGCTCGTGCCGCTCGCCGACGACGGCACCTACGACCTGATCCTCGGCGCGGTCGCCGAACTGGACCTGCCACTGCACCGACTGGACCAGCGCCGGCACCGGGTGGCCGAACTCTTCGCCACGAGGGAGCTCACCCATGCCTGAGCCGTCCACCGCCGCCGTGCGCACCGCGCCGGCCGGCGTGATCCACGACATCGGCTACCAGCGCTACGAGGGTCCGCGGCTGGGCCGGCGGCACGTCTTCGGCGCACTCTACCTGCACGGGGTGCGCACCACGTTCGGGTTCGGCCGCAGCGCCAAGGCCAAGATCTTCCCCTGGCTGGTGGTCGGCATCGTCACCCTGGTCGCGGTGGCCCTGGCCGCGATCCGCAGCCAGATCGGCGAGCCGGTCGCCACGTACGCCCAGTTCGCCGACGCGATGAGCTGGCTCGTCATCTTCTTCGTCGCGGTCGTCGCTCCGGAGTTGGTCTCCCGGGACCTGCGCAGCGGTGTGCTGCCGCTGTACTTCTCCCGGCCGCTGCCGCGCGCCGACTACGCACTGGCCAAGCTGCTGGCGCTGGTCACCGCCCTCTGGCTGCTGCTCGGCGGGCCGCAGCTGCTGATGTTCCTGGGTGCCGCGTTCACCACCAAGCAGGGCATGCGCGGGGTGTGGAACGAGCTGCTCGACCTGCTGCCCGGGCTGCTGTACGCCGGCCTGTGGGCGGTGGTGTTCGCCTCGATCGGGCTGCTGGTCGCGTCGCTGACCGGCAAGCGCGCCTTCGCCGCCGGTGGGGTGGTGGCGGTCTTCCTGATGACCACCCCGATCGTCGGCGTGCTGAGCATCCTGCCGTCGCGCACCGCCAACGAGCTGGCCGGGCTCGCCTCGCCCTCCACGCTGGTGCAGGGGGTGGGCATCTGGTCGCTGGGTGACCTGCTGGTCGAGGGCGATCCGGGCGAGATGATGATCGGCCGGTTCGGCCCGGTCTACGCCCTGGCCGCGGTGCTGCTGGTCGCCGGCGCGACCGCCCTCCTGCTGGTCCGCTACCGGAAGGTCGCCTCCTGATGAGCACGCTGAACCTGACCGGGGTGTCCCGCTGGTACGGCAACGTGGTCGCGGTCAACGACATCAGCATGGCCCTGGGGCCGGGCGTGACCGGGCTGCTCGGCCCGAACGGTGCCGGCAAGACCACGCTGCTGCACATGATGGCCGGGTTCCTCGCCCCGTCGCGCGGCACGGTCACCCTCGACGACGAGCCGACCTGGCGCAACCCCGACGTCTACCGGCGGCTGGGGCTGGTCAGCGAACGGGAGGCGGTGCAGGGTTTCCTCACCGCGTACGAGTTCGTGCTGGCCAGCGCGAAGCTGCACCGATTGGCCGATCCGGCGGCGGCGGCCCGCAGGGCCATCGACCTGGTGGAGTTGGAGTCGGCGCAGGACCGCCGGATCGGCACGTACTCCAAGGGCATGCGTCAGCGCGCCCGGGTGGCCGCCGCGCTCGTGCACGACCCGCAGGTGCTGCTCCTCGACGAGCCGTTCAACGGGATGGATCCGCGCCAGCGGCTGCACATGATGCAGCTGCTGCACACCCTGGGTGACGCGGGCCGGACGATCCTGTTCAGCTCGCACATTTTGGAGGAGGTCGAGCAGGTCTCCGGGACGGTGCAGGTGATGGTGGCCGGTCGGTTGGCCGCCTCCGGCGACTTCCGGACCATCCGCCGTCTGATGACCAACCGCCCGCACGTCTTCGCGGTGCGCTCCACCGACGACCGGGCGCTGGCCGTCGCGCTGATCGCCGAGGCGTCGGTGAGCGGGGTCGAGTTGGAGCCGACGGGCCTGACCGTGCGGGCCGGCGACTACGGCGCCTTCACCCGTGCGCTGCCCCGGATCGCGCTGGACAGGGGCATCCGGGTGCGCCAGCTGGTGCCGTCCGACGAGTCCCTGGAGAGCGTCTTCTCCTACCTGGTGGAGGCCTGACGGTGAGTGCGAGGAGTGCACGAGCGCAGCGAGTGAGCCCCGCAGTCACGAACGAAGGACGATGACATGTCGACTGTTACCTGGATCACCGCGCGCGGGTTGTTCGGCCGCCGGCGGTTCCTGCTGCTGCTTCCACTGCCGTTGGTGCTGCTCGCGCTGGCCGTGCTCTGCCGGTCGCTGGGGGTGGACCCGGGCGAGTGGGGGCCGCCGGTGCTGGTCGGCCTCGGGCTTGCCGTGGTGCTGCCGGTGGTCGCGCTGATCATCGGCACCGGTGTGCTCGGCGCCGAGATCGACGACGGCACGGTGGTGCACATCCTGACCAAGCCGCTGCCGCGCTGGCAGATCGTGCTGCCGAAGCTCGCGGTGGCCGCCGGGGTCACCGCGGCCACCGTCGCGGTGCCGCTCTACGTCGCGGGCGTGCTGGCCGATTCGGTACGCCTCGGTCTGGCACTGGCGCTCGCGGGGGCGCTCGGCGCGCTGGCGTACTCGGCGTTGTTCCTGGCGCTGAGCCTGGTCACCAGGCGGCCGGTGCTGCTCGGCCTGGTCTACGTGTTGATCTGGGAGGGCCTGCTGGGCAACTTCGTCAGCGGGACGAAGGTGCTCTCCATCCAGCAGTACG
Organism: Micromonospora sp. NPDC049645; assembly: GCF_040675155.1. Lineage (NCBI taxonomy): Bacteria > Bacillati > Actinomycetota > Actinomycetes > Micromonosporales > Micromonosporaceae > Micromonospora > Micromonospora sp. NPDC049645. The sequence goes on along the minus strand of NZ_JBFAOI010000007.1, from coordinate 332,033 downwards.
TGATCGCCCTCGCCGACCGGCTGGCACCCACCGGGCTGCTGGAGACCAGCGTGTCGGTGCCGGTGGCGTCGGTGATGACCGCACTGGTCAGCGTCGGCTTCACCGTGCTGGCCATCGACCGCCTGCGCTCGTTCAGCGTGGCCGGGGAGACGAGCTGAGAACGGCTCGCCCCGGTGTTCCGGCCAGCCACCGCCCGGCGGTAGGGCTGGCCGGATGGACTGGTGGGGGCGCCGCACGCCAGGCTGGTGCACGTGAGTGTCGAAGCGGAGCAGACGTCGTTGGCTGAGCCGTACTCCCGGAGCAGCCGACCGTGGCTGACCAGCCTGGCGGTCGCCGGGCTGGCCTGCGCCACGGTCGCCACGGCCGCCCAGGGCAGCGGCCAGTTCCACTGGTGGGCGGTGTTCATCCTGATCCCGGCCGCGTTGATCGCGGCCAGCGGCGGCCCGTTGCTGGCCCGGGGCGGCGGCCGGGCCTTCGGCGGGTACATGCTCGCCTGCGTCGGCACGATGGTCTTCGCGGTGGGCGCGCTACTGATGTTCGGCGTGATGGGACGGGGTTGGCCGCTCATGGTGGTGCTGCCCTGCCTGGCGGTCGCCGGCACCTACGGGTGGCGGGCTGCCCACCCGTTGGCCCGGGGCCTGCACCGGGCGGTGGCCCTGCTCGCGTTGACCGGCGCGTTGCTCGGCCTGACCCTGCAACTGATCCGGGTGGATCTGATCCACCTCGAAACCGGCTGGTGGGGCGCGTTCCTGATGCTCGCCGGGGCCATCGTGCTCGGCAATGCCGGCGAGCTGACCCGGCACCGGATGCCGTACCGGCTCCAGGCGATCACGCTGCTGGTGGGGCCCGCCGTGGTCGCGTTCCTGCTCGGGCTGCGCTTCCTGCGCGGCTGGTGACGGCCCGTCCGCCGCCGCCCGGGGGGAGCGGCGGCGGACGAGGCCGGCTCAGCCCGGGTCGGCGGTGACGTCGGGTCAGAAGGCGCAGGCGATGACCAGCTCCGGGGTACGGTCCGGGAGCAGGTCGAGTTTGCTGATCCGGCCGGCCGCCCGGAGGTCGTCGGCGACCAGGGTGAGCTGCTCCAGCAGCGCCGCCGGGCCGAGCGCCTCCGCCAGCGGCACCTCCGCCTTCATCGACAGCTTCCGCTCCGATTTGGCCCGCCGCACCTGGGTCAACGCGTCACCGGCGAGCCGCAGCAGCGCCGGCTCACCCGAGCCCTCGATGGTCCGGGCCACCTCGTAGGTGGTCGGCCACGGGGCCCGGTGCACCGAGCCGTACCGCCACCACGACCAGACCTCCTCGGTCACGTACGGCAGCACCGGGGCGAACAGCCGCAGCTGCACCGACAGCGCCGAGGCCAACGCCGCCCGTGCCGAGTCGGCCAGCGCGCCGGTGCCGTACGCCCGCTCCTTGACCAGCTCGATGTAGTCGTCGCAGAACCGCCAGAAGAACGCCTCGGTCACCTGCAACGCCGCCGTGTGGTCGTACGAGTCGAAGGCGGTGCTCGCGGCGGTGACCACGGTGGCCAGCTCGGCGAGCATGGCCCGGTCCAGCGGGGTTGTCGCCGGGGCGCGCAGCGCGTCCGCCGCGCCCAGCCCGAGCGCGAACTTGGACGCGTTGAGCAGCTTGGTGGCCAGCCGCCGGCCGACCTTGATCTGCGCCGGGTCGAAGGCCAGGTCCATGCCGGGCTTGCCACTGGCCGCCCAGTAGCGCACCGCGTCCGAACCGTGCTGCTCCAACAGGGCCAGCGGGGTGACCACGTTCCCCTTGGACTTCGCCATCTTCTTGTGGTCCGGGTCGAGGATCCAGCCCGAGAGCACGGTGTCCCGCCAGGGCAGCACCCCGTGCTCGAAGTGCGACCGGACCACGCTGTCGAAGAGCCAGGTCCGGATGATCTCCTGCCCCTGCGGGCGGAGGTCCATCGGGAAGACCCCGGCGAACAGGTCCGGGTCGGTCTCCCACCCGCCGACGATCTGCGGGGTCAACGAGGAGGTGGCCCAGGTGTCCAGCACGTCCGGGTCGCCGATGAAGCCGCCCGGCAGGCCACGCTGCGACTCGTCGTAACCGGGCGCGGGGTCGCTGGATGGATCGACCGGCAGCGCGGACTCGTCCGGCGTGAGAGGGTGGGTCCAGTCCGGCTCGCCAGTGTCGTCGAGCCGGTACCACACCGGCACCGGCACCCCGAAGAAGCGTTGGCGGCTGACCAGCCAGTCGCCGTTGAGGCCGCCCACCCAGTTGTCGTAACGGTGTTTCATGTGCGCCGGCACCCAGTGCAACTCCTCGCCCCGGGCCAGCAGCGTCGCGCGCAGCGCCTCGTCCCGGCCGCCGTTGCGCAGATACCACTGTCGAGTCGAGACGATCTCCAGTGGCCGGTCGCCGCGTTCGTAGAACTTGACCGGGTGGGTGATCGGGCGCGGCTCGCCGACGAGGTCGCCCGCGTCGGCCAGCATCCCGACGATCTTTCGGCGGGCGCCGTTGACGGTCTGCCCGGCCAGCGCCGCGTACGGCTGCGTCGGCACCCCGGCCGGTGGCTCGGGGAGCAGCCGGCCGTCCCGGCCGATCACGACCCGCGTGGCCAGCCCCAGCTCACGCCACCAGGTCACGTCGGTCAGGTCACCGAACGTGCAGACCATCGCGACGCCGGTGCCCTTGCCCGGCTCGGCGAGTGGGTGGGCGTACACCGGCACCTCGACGCCGAACAGCGGGCTGCGCACCGTGCCGCCCACCAGGTCGGCGTACCGCTCGTCGTCGGGGTGGCAGACCAGCGCCACGCAGGCCGGCAGCAGCTCGGGCCGGGTGGTGTCGATGAGCACCTCGCGCCCGTCGGCCGCGACGAACCGCAGCCGGTGGTAGGCGCCGGGGCGCTCCCGGTCCTCCAACTCCGCCTGGGCGACCGCCGTGGCGAAGCCGACGTCCCAGAGGGTCGGCGCCTCCGACTGGTACGCCTCGCCGCGAAGCAGGTTGCGCACGAACGCCCGCTGGCTGGTGGTCCGGGCGATCCGGCCGATCGTCGTGTACGTCAGGGACCAGTCCACCGAGAGCCCGAGCCGCCGCCACAGCGCCTCGAATGCCTGCTCGTCGACGACCGTCAGCCGTTCGCACAGTTCGATGAAGTTGCGCCGGGAGATCGGGGTGGGGTCGCGGCGGGCGGCGTCGTCGACCGGGGCCGCCGGTGGCCGCCACACCGGGTCGTACGCCAGCGCCGGATCGCAGCGCACCCCGTAGACGTTCTGCACCCGACGCTCGGTGGGCAGGCCGTTGTCGTCCCAGCCCATCGGGTAGAAGACGGCCTTGCCGCGCATCCGCTGGTAGCGGGCGGTGGTGTCGGTGTGGGTGTAGGAGAAGACGTGCCCCATGTGCAACTCACCCGACACGGTCGGTGGCGGGGTGTCGATCGAGAACACGTCCCTGCTACGACCATTCCGGCTCGGCGTGTCCACCGCCGTGCCGCGACCCGGATCGGTCGCCCGCGCGCGGTCGAACGCGTACGTGCCCTCCTCCTGCCAGCGGCGTGCCCAGCTCTCCTCGAGCCCGTCCAGGGTTGGACGCTCGGGAACGCCGGCGCGGGCCGTCCTCGCCGTTTCGGTCATCCCTCGATCGTAGGCACCTCCCGGGTGCGGGGCGACGTAGTTGCGGCCGAACACACCGCCCCGTCGGGTCGGCCACCAGCCGGGCGGCGTCCCTAGATCAGCGAGTCGCGCCACTGTCGGTGCAGGGCCGCGTACCGGCCGTCGGCCTCGGCCAGCACGGCGGGTGGGCCGTCCTCGACGACCTGCCCCTCGTCGAGGACGAGCACCCGGTCGGCGGTCTCCACTGTGGAGAGCCGGTGCGCGATCACCAGGGCGGTCCGGTCGCGCAGGATGGTGCCGAGCGCCCGCTGCACCAGCCGTTCGGTCGGTACGTCAAGCGACGACGTCGCCTCGTCCAGGATGAGCACGGTCGGGTCGGCCAGGAAAGCGCGGGCGAACGCGACCAGCTGCCGCTGCCCGGCGGAGAGCCGGCCGCCGCGTCGGTGCACCTGAGTGGCGTACCCCTCGGGCAGCGCGGCGATGAACTCGTGCGCCCCGATCGCCCGCGCGGCGGCCTGCACGGCGGCGTCGTCGGCCCCCGGACGACCGAACCGGATGTTCTCCGCGACGGTGCCGCTGAACAGGTGGTTCTCCTGCGTCACCAGCACCACCGCGCGGCGCAGGTCGGCGTCGCACAGGTCGCGCAGATCGACCCCGTCCAGCCGGACCGTGCCGGCGTCGGGGTCGTGGAACCGGGCGACCAGCTTGGCGATCGTCGACTTGCCCGCTCCGGTCGGCCCGATCAGCGCCACGGTCTGGCCGGCCGGCACGGTCAGCTCCAGCCCGCCGAGGATCGGGGTGTCGGCCCGGTAGCCGAAGGAGACCGCTCGGAAAATCAACTCGCCGCGGCCGGGCCCGGCCGGCAGCGGCGTGGGCCGGGCCGGCTCGGCGACGGCCGGTCGTTCGTCGAGCACCCCGGCCAGCTTCTCCAGGGCGGCGGTGGCCGACTGCAACGAGTTGTAGAACTGACTCAGCTCCTGCATCGGCTCGAAGAAGCGGCGCAGATAGAGCAGGAACGCGGCGAGAACGCCGATCTCGGTCTGCCCGCCGAGCACCCGCCAACCGCCGTAGCAGAGCACCACCGCCACCGTGACGTTCCCGATCAGCTTGATCGCCGGCGAGTACGTGGCGATCAGCCGGAACGCGTGCAGGCTGGATCGCCGGTAGTCGTCGCCGAGCGCCACGAAGATCCGGTGGTTGCGGGGCTCCCGGCGGAACGCCTGCACCGCGCGGATGCCCCGCATCGACTCGACGAAATGCACGATGACCAGCGCCACCGCGTCCCGGGTCCGGCGGTACGCGCTGGCCGACGCGCGGGCGAACCAGCGGGAGAGGGAGAACAGGAACGGAAAGGCGAACAGCGTCACCGCGGCCAGCGGCAGGTCCAACCAGAGCAGGATGGCGGCCACCGACAGGATCGACAGCCCGGCCAGCACCAGGCTGTCGATCCCGCCGTCGACCAGCTCGGCGATCGAGTCCAGGTCGCTGGTGAGCCGGGAGACCATCCGGCCCGAGGTGTACCGCTCGTGGAAGCCCACCGACAGGCGCAGGAAGTGCCCGAACACCCGCTGCCGCAGGTCGAGCAGGACGGCCTGGCCGATCCGGGCGGAGAGGGTGAGGAAGCCCCGCCGGGCCACGTACTCGGTCACCGAGGCCACCGCGAACGCCCCGGCGACGGCGATCAGCGGGCCGGGGTCCCCGGCGCGCAGCGGCGCAATGGCCCGGTCGATCCCGATCATGACCAGGTACGGGCCGGCCATCGCGGCGGCGTTCTGGGTCAGCAGCAGACCCACCGCGGCGGACAGTCGCTTCCGGTGCGGGCGGAGCAGGTCGGCCAACAGGGCCCGGCTGAGCCGGCGCAGCCGGGCCACCGCCTCGGGGCTGGTGTCCTCGGCTCGACTGCGGTCGGCCTCCGGGTCGGTGGCGGTTCCGCGCCAGCGGGTGACTTCCGGCTCCTCCTCGGGCGGTGGGTCGCCCGGCTTCGGCACCCTCACGAGCGCACCAGCCCCCACCCGTCCGAAGGGGACGGGCTGGGCCCGCTCGCTCCGGCCGACGGTGGGTGCCCGGCGGGCGGCTCGGCGGCGAGTAGCGCCCGGTACGCCGGAACGGTGGCCAGCAGCTCGGAGTGCCGGCCGATCGCGGTGATCCGGCCGTCTTCGAGCAGGGCGACCCGGTCGGCCAGCGCGATCGTCGACGGCCGGTGTACCACCAGCAGCGCGGTGGTGTCCCGCAGGACCCGCCGCAGCGCCGCCTCGACCAGCGCCTCGGTGTGCACGTCGAGAGCGGAGAGCGGGTCGTCCAGCACCAGCAGCGCCGGTCGGCCGAGCACCGCCCGCGCCAACGCGAGCCGTTGCCGTTGCCCGCCGGAGAGGGACAGGCCCTGCTCGCCCACCCGGGTGGCCAACCCCCAGGGCAGCTCGTACGCGAAATCGGCCTGAGCCAGGGCCAGGGCGGCACGGACCTCGTCGTCGCTGGCGTCGGGGCGGCCCAGGGTGATGTTCTCCCGCACCGACATGGAGAAGAGCGTCGGCTCCTCGAACGCCACCCCGACCAGCCGGCGCAGCGAGGCCAGCCGCAGGTCACGCAGGTCGTGCCCGTCCAGGGTGATCCGGCCGGCGCTCACCTCGTGCAGCCGGGGCACCAGCGCGAGCAGCGTGCTCTTGCCGGAGCCGGTGGCGCCGACCAGGGCCAGCGTCTCGCCCGGTTCGACGCTCAGGTCGATCTGGCGTAACACCGCGGCGCTCGCGCCGGGGTAGCTGAACGTGACCCGCTCGAAGCGCAGCCGACCGTGCACCGCGTCGCGGGGCAGCGCGACCGCGTCGGGAGAATCCACGATCTCCGGTGGGGTGTCCAGCACCTCCTGGATCCGGTCGGCGGCGGTGGCCGCCTCCTGACCGTTGGCGATGATCCAGCCCAGCGACTGCACCGGCCAGATGAGCATCAGTTGGAGGCTGACGAACGCGACCAGCTCGCCGATGGTGAGCGCGCCGTGCGCGGCGGCGGCGGCCCCCGCCACCAGCACCACGCCCAGGGTCACGTTGGGCACCAGGTCGAGCAGCGCCGAGGTGTTGGCCAGCAACCGCCCCTTGCCGACGCCCGTGTCGTGCAGCCGTCGGGCCGCGCCGGCGAAACGGGCGGCCAGTTCGGGGCCCCGGCCGTACGCCTTCATGGTGCGCAGGCCCTGCGCGGTCTCCTCCACCAGCGTCGCCACGTCGCCCTGCTGGTCCTGCATCCGGCGGGACGCCGCGTGGTAGTGCCGCCCGAACCGGCGACTGATCAGCAGCAGCGGCACCGCGCTGGCCGCGACCAGCACGCCGAGGGCCGGGTGCAGGTTGATCAGCAGCACGACCACGACCACGTACGTGGTCAGGTTGAGCACCAGGAAGAACACGCCGAAGGAGAGGAACCGGCGGATCACCGACAGGTCGCTGGTGATCCGGGAGAGCAGTTGGCCGGACTGCCAACGGTCGTGGAAGCTCGTCGGCAACCGTTGCAGGTGGGCGTAGACGTCGGCGCGCAGCGCCGCCTCCATACCCACCGCCGAGGACGACTGCACCCACCGGCGGATGAAGATGAGCACCGCCTCGACGATGCCGAGCAGCAGCGCCAGGCCGCCGAGTTGGAGCAGCCCGGCCGGTTCGTGGCGGGCCACCGGCCCGTCCACGACCCGCTGCACGACAAGCGGTACGGCGATCCCGGCCGCGGTGCCGGCGAGCCCCGCGACGAGCAGCCAGCCGAATTCGGTGGCGTACGGGCGCAGGTAGGGGCGTAGCCGCCAGAGGTTGTGCACGGGGTGGCGGCCCGCAGCGGCCCGGGCGGCCGGGTCGCCGTCGCTCTCCACAGGCACTACCAGACGGTAGCGTCAATGAATGTCGATGTTCCTGTCAGCTTGTTGTCAAGCGTCGCTCATGACCGAGAAGCCACTTCTTCACGTCCAGCCCCCAGCGGTAGCCGCCGAGCGTCCCGTCGGTGCGGAGCACCCGGTGACAGGGCACGAACAGGGCCGCCGCGTTGCGGGCGCAGGCCGCCGCGGCGGCCCGTACCGCGGGTGGGCGGCCGGCCAGCGCGGCGTACCCGGTGTAGGTGACCGGGGTGCCCGGCGGCACCTCGCGCAGCACCTGCCAGGCGTGCGCCATGAACTCCCCGCCGGTGCGCTGTCGGACCGGCACCGCGTCGATGGCGGCGAGGTCACCGTCCAGGTAGGAGCGGACCGCCGCGCTGACCGGGCCGAGGTCGGCCCGCTCCCGCAGCGGTGCCCGCAGGGTCGGGTGGACCAGGGGCAGCAGCGCCGCCGGGTCCGGGGTGAAGCCGGCCGCCCGGACGTCACCGTCGGGGCCGGCGAGGATGCTCAACGGGCCGGCCGGTGTGCTCACCACGGTGCTGTCGATGCTCATGCCGCTCTCCAGAGTCTGATCGTGGCGTAGGACCGCCAGGGACGCCAACGCTCGGCGTACCCGTCGAGGGTTGTCGGGGTGTCGGGCAGACCGAGCGCGGCGGCGCCGCGCCGGACCGCGAGGTCGGAGCTGAGCAGGACGTCCGGGTCGCCGAAGGCGCGCATGGCCAGGTAGTTGGCGGTCCACGGGCCGATGCCGGGCAGCGCGAGCAGCCGACCGACGGCCTCCTCCCGATCCACTCCCGCAGCGAGGTCGACGGACCCGTCCAGCACCGCCCGCGCCAGCCCCCGCAGGGACTCCCGCCGCCCCGCGGGCATCCCGAACGCCGAGTCCGGCAGGGCCAAAAGCTCCTCCGCCCCCAGAAACCCCCGCAGACCGCCCGGCGACTCGTCCCGTTGATCATGAGGTTGACCTGGAGTTCGATCTCCATCGACCTCGTCATTCTCATGATCGACGCGGGCGTGGGCGGTCAGCAGGCGGGTCAGGGTTGTTCTTGCCGAGGTCACCGAGACCTGTTGGCCGATGATGGCCCGGACGGCCATCTCGAAGCCGTCGACCGCGCGGGGGACACGGATGCCGGGCTCGGCCGCCACGGCGGGGGCCAGCGCCGGGTCGGCGGCGAGCGTGCCGTCGATGGCCGCCGGGTCCGCGTCCAGGTCGAGCAACCGGCGGCAGCGGGCCACCGCCGGCGCCAGGTCGCGCAGGTCGGCGAGCCGCAGCGTCGCCGCCACGTGCCCCTCCGCCGGGGTCAGCGCCACCTGGCCGGTGCCGTGCGGCAACCGCAAACCCCGGCGGTACGTCCCGTCGCGGACCTCCTCCACGCCGGGCAACGCCCGCAGCGCGAGGAAGTCCAGCAACGCCCGAGCGTGCAGCGGCGGGCGGTACGCCAGCCGGAGCGAGATGGTCCCCGCCCCGGTCGGCGGCTGTTGGCGGCCACGGGCCGCGCGCAGCTCCGACGGGGCGCTCGCGTACACCTCGCGAAGCGTGTCGTTGAACTGCCGCACGCTGCCGAAGCCCGCGGCGAACGCGATCTCGGCCATCGCGAGGTCGGTCGTCTCGATCAGGATCCGGGCGGTCTGCGCCCGCTGCGCCCGAGCCAGCGCGAGCGGCCCGGCGCCCATCTCGGCGCTCAACATCCGGTGCAGGTGCCGCTCGGTGTACCCCAGCCGGGAGGCCAGCCCCGGTACGCCGTCCCGGTCGACCACGCCGTCCGCGATCAGCCGCATCGCCCGGCCGACCACGTCCGCGCGGACGTCCCAGAGCGGGGAACCGGGCGCGGCGTCCGGCCGGCAGCGGCGGCAGGCCCGCAGCCCGGCACCCTGCGCCGCCGCGGCGGACGGGAAGAACCGGACGTTCTGCCGCTTCGGCGTGATCGCCGGGCAGGACGGCCGGCAGTAGATGCCGGTGGACGTCACGCCGGTGTAGAACCAGCCGTCGAACCGCTGGTCACGGCTGTCCACGGCCCGGTAACACCGCTCGAAGTCCAGCTCCATGTCACCGATGATGCCCCGCTCGACCGGCCCTCGGCTGGCGGGAATCGGACCTGGGTGTGCCGGTGCGACGAGGCCCGGTCAACGGGGACGTCGGCGGCGGCGGTGCGGCTGGCCCGATCCGGTGGGCTGAGCGGTGCGGCTCGGCTGGGCGGATCGGCTCGGCTGGGCGGTGCGGCTCGGCTGGGCGGATCGGCTCGGCTGGGCGGCGCGATTGGCCTGGCCGGTCAGCAGCGCCGACCGGAACACGCCGTCCGGGTCGTACCGCTTCCACAGCCGCCGGACCCGGGCCCCGGTCTCGCCCGGGTAGATCCGGGCGAACGCGGCCGGGTCCGGTCGGCTCTCGAAGTTGACGTACGCGCCGTCGGCGCGCGCTGCGACGGCCCGCCAGGCGGCGTGCAACGCGGCGTCGGCCTGCGGCGGAAACACCGAGGCCACGATCAGCGTGTCCTGGTGTCGATGCGGGTACGCGGTCGCGTCGGCGGCGACGTCGTTGACCGCCCCACCCAACGAGCGGAGCTGGATCACCGCCCGCCCCGGCCCGGTCACCGCTCTCGTCACCGCCCGCGCCCCGGCGTCGTCCAGGGCGGTGAACAGGCCGTTGGTGGTCGTGCCGCGCTGCTGCCCGACGTTGGGGTTGAGGTGCGCGGTCGGCACCAGCGTCGGGTAGGGCAACAGGTCGGTCCGGTGTTCGAGCACCTTGCCGATGGCGAGCAGCGGTTCCACCGCCGGGCGGGCCCGGCGCAGGCTCTCGGCGGCGACCACGGCGGTGATGGACATGAGGACCGAACGCCCCTCGGCGAACACCACGGCCGCTGCGGACAACTCCCGTGGCGCCTGCGCGAGGTAGCCCGTCCACTCCCGGACGGTGCGACCGTCCGGGTGCGCCTCGACGACCAACTGCGCGACGCCGACGTTGCGCTGCTCGACCGCCTCGATCTCGAAGGCCACCACGATCCCCGCACCGGCCCCGGCCCCACGAACCAGCCAGAACAGCTCCGGCTCGTGCTCGGCGTCCGCGCGTACCAGCGTCCCGTCCGCGAGCACCACCTCGACCGCGCGGACCCGGTCGATGGTGAGGCCGTGGGCGCGGACCAACCAGCCGACACCACCGCCGGTGGCCAGACCGCCGACGCCGACGCCGCCGTAGTCGCCCGAGCTGATCACCAGGCCGTACCGGGAAAGCTCCTTCGCGACGTTCGCCCACCGGGCGCCGGCCTCGACCCGGACCAGCCCGGCCCGCTCGTCGAGCACCTGCACCCGGTTGAGCATGGACAGGTCGATGACCAGGCCGCCGTTGTTGGAGGAGGCTCCGGAGAGGCCGTGCCCGCCGCTGCGGACCGCCACGGGCAGCCGCTGCTCCCGGGCGTAGCGCAGCGCGTCGACCACCTGAGCGGTGGTCTTCGGCAGCAGGACGCCGGCCGGCGACGCCGACGTGGTGTACGTCGAGCGCAGCTGCGCGTACCGGCGGTCGCCAGGGGTGACGAGCTGTCCCCGGAGGGAGTCGGGCACCCGGGCCAGGGCGGTGCTCATCGGTGCCCCCGCAGCTCGCGCATCGGGTGTCCGGGATCGGTCATGGCCCAAGGATGAGTGGGCGTACCGGCCCCGACAAATTCCGTGGGCCGGTGCCCGCTCTCGCCGTGACGCGCGACGCTCGCCGGTACGGGGTAGCGACGCGGGAGAGTGACCGGGATCTCGGCTCTGCTCCGATCCAGATCGCCATCGTCCTGGCCCGGCCGGAGACGAAGATGACCATGGGATTGGCCGGTCCGGCCGGCGTTGGAAGGCTGCCGGCCGGACCGCTCCTAACTCAACGCGACGGGCTCGGCTTGACGGCCGGCGGGCCCGGCACCCCAGGTACGCCCGGCGGACTCGACGGGTCTGGACTGGCAACCGGGTCGCCCGGCCTGCCGGGCACTCCCGGCGGACTCGACGGGCTCGGCGTGCCCGTCGGCCGGCCCGGCACACCGGGCGGGCCGACCGTCTTTCCCGGGGGCATCTCCGCACCCCTGGGGCTCGATTCCATCGGCACCGCGGTGGGCGCGGACGGGGTGGGTACGGGCGGGCTCGGTACGGCGGCCGGGCCGGCCGGGCTGGGCACGGCCGGGGGCGGCTCGTCCGAGCCGGTCGCGGCCACGGCGAACGGAGTGGCGATCAGGATCGCCGCCAGAGTGCTCACCGCCCCCACCGTCACCGTGGCGCGGCGTCGGTTGCGCACCCGCCGTTCCGCTCGGCTCAACTGGTCATGCACGATCGGTGCCTCCTCGGCCAGGTCGGTGAGGGTGCGGCGGATGAGGTGCTCGAAGGGTTCGGTCATCGCCGTACCTCCAGCATGTCGACGTCCGGCAGCAGGTCGCGCAGCCGCTTCACCGCTCGATGGGTGCGGCTGCGCACGGTGCCCACCGAGCAGCCCAGCAACTCGGCCACCCGGGCTTCGGGCAGGTCCTCGTAGTAGCGCAGGACCACCACCGCGCGCTGCGTCGGCGGCAGGTGCCGCAGCGCGGCACGCATCGCCAACCGCACGTCGGAGCCGCCGCTCGGGTCGCCGCCGACCGGTTCGTCCGCCGGGTCGAGCGGTGTCTCCCGCCACCGGCGAAGCCGCCGCCACCAGCTGACCTGCTCGCGGTACATCACCACCCGCAGGTAGCCCTCCGGGTCGGTGTGCCGAATGGTTCCCCACTTCGGGATGGTCCGCGCCAACGCCGACTGGAACAGGTCCTCGGCGGCGTTGCGGTCCCCGGTCAGCAGGTACGCGACCCGCATCAACGCCGGAGTCCGGCTGCCGACGAACTCGGCCAGCCGGGCGCGCTCGTCCTCGTCCACCCACCACCCCGTTTCGTTGTCACAGATACAGACGCCCCAGGTCATCGTCGCTATCCACGATCGGCGGGGGTTTTCGCCCCGGAAGTGTCGGTCGTGCCGGGTAGCGTCCGGCCACCAACTGAAGAAGGGGTGCGGCGAATGACGAGCGTGGCGGGTTGGGCGGCGGCGTCGACACCGGGTGCGTTTCCGCCGTTGCCCCGCGCGGTGGCGCAGTCCTTCTACCGCCGGATGCGGGCTGTCGCGCCGGCCGCGGTGGGCGCCATCGAACGGGACCGGGCGGGCGACCCCGAGCAGGTCTTCGCCGACACCGCCTGCGGCCGGCTGGTCGGTTCGCTCGACGACGCGGGCCTGCGGGCGCTCGGGATGTGGACGCACCACTGGTGCATGCGCTTCTACGACGACGACACCCGCGTCGGCCGGCGGCTGGTTCGCGAGATCGCCGCTCGGCCGGGGTTGGGTTGGACGGCCGACGAGGTGCGCTGGATGCTTCGCGAGTCGGTCTCGGCCGGCCCGGCCGCCGCCGACCGGTTCACCCTGCCCCGTGCCGCCGCCGCGCAACTGCCCCCGGGCGACCGACCGCCCGTGGGCCACTGGCCCGAGGTCGAGGTGCCCCGCCAGCGCGGCGGCGGTCGCGCGGGCGGGTGACCGCCCGGCCGGTTGGCTGCGGCAGGATGGACGCCGCACCACCCCGACGGAAGGACGCCCGATGCCCGCCAGCGACCCGACCATCATCGCCACCAGCATGGGCTTCTTCCGGGGTGACCGGGGGCCCTACGACATGCGCCCCAGCCCGGTGTTCGAGCTGGCGGCCGAGCTGGCCGAGACCGGCCCGCAGCCGCGGGTCTGCTACCTCGGGCAGGCCGTCGGCGACCAGCCGACCTCGCTGACCGCCATCTACAGCGCGTTCGCCGACACCCGGTTCCGGCTGTCGCACCTCGCCCTGTTCCCCATGCCGAACGTCGAGGACATCCGCGCCCACCTGCTCGCCCAGGACGTGATCTGGGTCGGCGGCGGCAGCGTGGCCAACCTGGTCGCCGTGTGGCGGGTGCACGGGCTCGACGAGATCCTGCACGAGTGCTGGCAGGCCGGCGTGGTGCTGGCCGGTGTCTCGGCCGGTTCGATCTGCTGGCACGTCGGCGGTGCCACCGACAGCTTCGGCCCCCGGCTGCGCGGCTTCACCGAGGGCCTCGCCTGGCTGCCGTACGGCAACGGGGTGCACTACGACAGCGAGGGCCAGCGCCGCCCGCTCATGCACGAGCTGGTCGGCGACGGCACGCTTCCCACCAGCCACTGCACCGACGACGGTGTCGGCCTGGTCTACCGCGGCACTCGACTGGTCGAGGCGATCGCGGACCGCGAGGGCGTCTCGGCGTACGAGGTCAGCCGCGGCGCGGACGGCAGCGTCCGGGAGGCGGTCATCGCCCCTCGTCTGCTCGGCTGAGCGTCACGCCTCCTCGACCGCCTGTCGGCGGCGGAGCACCGCGTCGAAGACCTGGGCCAGCTCGGCGGCGTCTTCCCCGGCGTGGTGCGTGTGCGGCATGTCGTGCAGGCCCAACTCGTGCTTGATCGTGCCCTGCCGGGTCTGAACCCACTCGCTGCCGGTCAACCCCATCCAGTAGCTGCGGAGATCGACGCCGGAGCCGGTCGCGCCGAACGGGCTGTGCCCGACGAAGCGGACGAAGTACCAGTGCACGAACATGCCGTCCCAGACGGCCGGGGCGGCGAGGAAGACCGGACGGCCGACCCGGCGCAGCCCGTCGACCCAGGCCGCGGCGGCGGACATCGCCTCCTGCGCGGTGGGCGCCTCCCGCAGCAGACGGTCCCGGTCCAGGCCGGAAACGGCCAGCGCCGCCGGGACGAACTCGTCGGAGATGGGACGCAGCTCGGTGTAGAAGGTCAGGTCCGGCCGGCCGACTACCGCCATACCCAACGAGATCATGCTGTACGGCCCGGGGATCGGCCCGTCCGCCTCCACGTCGACGGCGATGTACAGCTCAGGCAACGTCGAGGTCATCGCACCTCCAGCAGCGGACCATCGCACCATCGGACCGGACGATAGCAACGCCTGGCCGGGCTCGGTGGCGCGACGATCGACCACCGCGCCGGGCGCTCGCGGTGATCACGCGGCCGGGACCGCGTACGCCCGAATCGGAGCCGCCTGGACCGGGCCGGCCGGGACCGGCGTAAGCTGGCCCGTCGTGAGTCTCACCATCGGCATCGTCGGCCTGCCCAACGTCGGCAAGAGCACGCTTTTCAACGCGTTGACCAAGAACGACGTGCTGGCGGCGAACTACCCGTTCGCCACCATCGAGCCAAACGTCGGCGTGGTCGGGCTGCCCGACGAGCGGCTGGGCAAGCTGGCCGAGATCTTCTCCTCGCAGAAGGTGCTGCCGGCCCCGGTGTCGTTCGTCGACATCGCCGGCCTGGTCCGTGGCGCGTCGAAGGGGCAGGGTCGGGGCAACGCCTTCCTGGCCAACATCCGGGACGCCTCGGCGATCTGCCAGGTCGTGCGGGCCTTCTCCGACCCGAACGTGGTGCACGTCGACGGCAAGGTCTCCCCGGCCGACGACATCGAGACGATCAACACCGAGCTGATCCTCGCCGACCTGCAAACCCTGGACAAGGCGCTGCCCCGGTTGGAGAAGGAGGCCAAGCTCCGCAAGGACCGGGCCGCCGCGGTCGCCGCCGCGAAGGCCGCGATCGAGGTGCTCGACGGCGGCACCACCCTCTACTCCGGGGCCGCCGCCGCGAAGATCGAGCTGGAGCACCTGCGCGAGCTGCACCTGCTCACCACCAAGCCGTTCCTGTACGTCTTCAACGTCGACGAGGCCGAGCTGGCCAACGAGACGTTCCTCGACGAGTTGCGCGCCCTGGTCGCCCCCGCCGAGGCCGTCTTCATGGACGCCAAGATCGAATCTGAGCTGGTGGACCTGCCCGAGGAGGAGGCCCGCGAGCTGCTGGAGTCGATCGGGCAGAACGAGCCCGGCCTCAACCAGCTCGTCCGGGTCGGTTTCCGCACCCTCGGCCTCCAGACGTACCTCACCGCCGGCCCGAAGGAAGCACGCGCCTGGACCGTCCCGGTCGGCGCCACCGCGCCGGAGGCCGCGGGTGTCATCCACAGCGACTTCCAGCGCGGTTTCATCAAGGCCGAGGTGGTCTCGTACCACGACCTGGTCGAGCACGGCTCGATGGCGGCGGCCAAGGCGGCGGGCAAGGTCCGCATCGAGGGCAAGGAGTACGTCATGCAGGACGGCGACGTGGTGGAGTTCCGCTTCAACGTCTGAATCCCGCCTGTTCCCGGGACGGCAGCAGCCGACGGAGGCGTGTAGAGTGCGCCGACTGTGGAGGAACTGCTCTCAATTGCTTCGGCCGTAGCCGCGCTCGCTGCAGGTGCCACAGCGTCGGTGCTTTGGGAAGCTATCGAAGCCGTCAAGCGGAAACGTCGAACTCCCAAGGAACCAACTCAAGCGACCCTTGAGGACCGTCTTTCTGACCTGAGCGACCTAATGCGTTCGTCGGCCCTGGTTCTGGAAGAAGTTCAAGCCGAAATTCAGGCGCGAGTCGCCCTCGCGGAGAAGGCGAAAACTGACGCCCAAGAGGCTGAGCAGTTGGCTCAAATGAATGAAGCGCAGCGCATCGCGGTGGCCAGGCTTGTTAGGGCCGAACTGGCAAGTGAAGTGCACAAGAGCTCCAAGCGTTCCTTCTGGCAAGGCTTCGCAGTCAACTTCCTGTTCTTTGTGGGCGGCGTCGTGGCTAGCATCGCAACGACCGTGTGGCTTGGAGACTAGCGGCCTCGACCGCTGCGCGGCTCTGCTGCCAACCCAGCTACCGCTGGCCGTCGTGATTCCGGCTCGGCTTGTGTTTCCTCCCGAACCTGGCGTTCGTGAACTGTCGTTGGCGCTGGTCTCGTTGCTGCCGCTGCCATTCGTCTTGTCGGCGGTCGCGGCGTCGCTGGCCGATGCGGGCGAACAGCGCGAACATCATCGACCCGAACAGGACCAGGCCCGCCGCTCCGACCACCCCTTGGAGCCGGCCGCGATGCCCGCTCAGCGTGCCGAACTCGGTCACGAAATCTTCCGGGTCGTCGGGGTTGACCCAGATCCGCACCGCAGTGCCGGCAGGAAGGCAGACCTCCCAACAGCCGACCTCGGCCTGGCGCTGGGCTCCGGCGAACTCGTAGCGCAGGTGCATCGTGTTGCTGTTCCGCCGCTTGTGCACGAGTTCCTCGATGACCGCCTGAGCTGGCACCCCGTCGACCCGTAGCCGACCTTCCCAGGCGTCGTTGTCCTGAAAGGTCTTGTAGGGCAGCCACATCATGACCAGCCCGACCGCGAGGCCGAGCACGTAGACGGGGTAGCGAACGCGCCACCAGCTCCGCAGGATCTGCACGGGATCATGCTCGCAGTCGATGTCGACAGGCGGCGGTAGGTTGACCGCATGACGGAACAGCTGCTCCGATCGTCGTTCGGCACGGCAGCCGCCGCGTACGCGGAGCACCGTCCGGACTACGCACGGGCCGCCGTGCGGTGGGCGCTTGAGCCTGCGCCCGGCCTGCGCGTGCTCGACCTGGGCGCCGGCACCGGGAAGCTGTCCGCCACGCTGGTGGCGCTGGGCGCGGACGTGGTGTCGGTCGAACCCGACCCGGCGATGCTCACCGAGCTTCGCCGCGCGTTGCCCTCGGTCCGTGCCCTGGCGGGTAGCGCGGAGGCCATCCCGTTGCCGGACGCGTCCGTCGATGCCGTGCTGGCCGGCAACGCCCTGCACTGGTTCGACATGGCCGCTGCCGGGCCGGAGATGGCCAGAGTCCTAACACCCGGCGGCGTCCTGGCTGGTCTGTGGAACATCATGGACGACCGGATCGACTGGGTTGCCGCCCTCGAAGGAGTCAGCGGCAGCGCAGCCATCGGCCCGCGGGACACCCTGCGCAGTTGGCGCACGGCGACGCGGGACATGCTCGTTCCACGCACCGGCTCGTCCGCCCCGTTCGGGTCGACGGAGCAGGTCGAGTTTCCGCACGGGCAGCGCCGCAGCGCCGACTCCCTCGTCGCGACGCTCGCGACACGGGCCGGCATGCTGGTCATGCCGCAAGCGGAGCGAGCGGCCACGCTCGGCCGGATCCGCGCCTTCCTCGCGAGCAGACCCGAAACCGCCCTGGGCGAGTTCACCCTGCCGATGCTGACCGGCGTGCTGCGCACCCGGCGGCGGTGAGGGTCCGCCGCCGTCGTCGACGGCGTGCGCGCCGAAGTACGACAGGTAGCTGACGTTGACGCACGGCACGGACCGGGCGGCGTGCGGGTCCTACTGCTCGGCCCAGGCGCCCAGCTCGTTGCCGCTGGGGTCGGTGAAGTGGAACCGTCGGCCACCAGGAAACTCGTACGGCCCGTTCACGACCTGGCCGCCGGCCTCCTTGACGGCCTGGACGGACCGGTCCAGGTCGGTGGAGTAGAGCAGCACGAGCGGACCGCCCGCCCGGACCTCCCTGTCCAGCCGGAGACCGCCCACCTCGGGCGCGGAGTCGCCGTGTGGGCTGCGGATGCCGGCGTACTCCGGCCCGTAGTCAATGAACTGCCAACCGAACGCGTCGGCGTAGAAGCGCTTGGCCACGGGCAGGTCGGTCACCGTGAACTCGACGTAGTCGATGGCGTGGTGTCGGTGCGGTGCTGGCTCAGACATGCGCCGATCCTGCACCCCGGGTACGACGGGACCGTCAACGTGCAACGAAAGGTTGCGCGATGGGGGCAGGCTGCCGTAGGTTGAGTGCAACCAAAGGTTGCGAGAGGTTGTGTACATGGAACAGGGAACGATCGAACGAGACATCCACGTCAACGCGTCCCCCGAGGTCGTCTTCGAGGTGGTCAGCCAGCCCGAGCACATGCGGGAGTGGTGGCCCGACGACGCCCGGTTCGAGTCGGTCGCCGGCGCGCCCGGCGAGCTGGTGTGGCGTAACGCCGACACCGGCGAGACGACGACCGTCGCGTTCGCCGTCGTCGAGGTCGACCCGCCGAAGCGATTCTCCTTCCGGTGGTGCTTCACCGAGCCGGACCGGAGCGGGCAGGCGCTGCTCGTCACCTTCGACCTGATCCCCGAAGGCGCGGGGACGCAGATCCGGATGACCGAGACCGGGTTCCGGGAGATGGGCTGGGAGATCGCCGTCCTGGAGGAGCAGTACCGCGACCACGAGAACGGTTGGGACCACTACATGCCCCGGCTGGGCGCGTACGTCGCGCGGCTGGCCGCCACCGCATGAGCACCGTGGTCGACGACGAGCTGTGGTCGGCGATCGGCGACCCGATCCGGCGTACGATGATCGACCTTCTTCTCGCCGACGGGCCGGGCACGGCCACCTCGTTGAGCCGGCGGCTACCCGTCACCCGGCAGGCCGTCTCGAAACACCTGGCCGTCCTGGACCGCGTCGGGTTGATCTCCGCCGAGCCGGCCGGTCGTGAGCGGGTCTTTCAGGTCGACGAGGCGCAGCTCGCGCGCGCGGTCGCCCAGTTGTCGGCGGTCGGCGCCACCTGGGACGCCCGTCTGCGCCGGATCAAGCGGATCGCCGAGACGATCGAACGCAACCGTCGCGCCAAGGAAGGGGAATGACCATGGTCGACATCCTGCATCAGGTCGGTGTCGTGGCCCCACTCGCCGAGGTCTACCGGGCGATGGCGACTCCGGAGGGCGTCGCCGGCTGGTGGTCGGTCGACACGACCGGCAAGAGTGAGGCCGGCGGGCAGCTGGCCGTCCGGTTCGGTGACGACGGCGGGTTCGACCTGGAGATCCTTGAGCTGGACCCCGCCGGGCGGGTGCGGTGGCGGGTCGTCGGCGGCCCCGACGAATGGATTGGCACCGAGATCACGTGGCGTCTCGGCCAGCGGGGTCGGTACACGATCGTTGATTTCACGCACGCGGGTTGGCGTGAGCCGACCGGGCTCATGCACGAGTGCAGCACCAAGTGGGCGATCTTCCTGATGAGTCTCAAGGCATTGGTCGAGACGGGGAACGGCCGGCCGGCACCGGACGACGTCCAGATCGGCGACGGGCACTGACTCCCGGCATCCGAACGACGGAGACCGACTCCGGTTCCTCGAAGGCCGGGTGTCGTCGTCGCGATGACACCCCGAATTCCCGGAACCGGAGTCGATCAACGGCTGCTACTCCGCCCGGTAGACGGAGATGTGCGACGGGCTGTCGGCCTGGAACGGTCGCCGGTGCCAGTCGGCGTACCGCTCGGTGAGCCGGAGCCCGGCCTGCTGCGCCATCTCGTCGATCTGGTGCGGCCAGGCGTAACGCATGGCGAACGGCTTCAGGTGCACACCGTCACCGTCGAACGTGATGGTCTGCCGGATGAACCGCTGCGCCGGCCGGTCGTACCGGTGCAGCCGGATCGTCGCGGAAACCTCGGTGACCTCCCGCACCTGCACCTGCTCGTCCGAGTCGAAGCTGCGCGGGTCGGGCACGAACGTCTCGATGACGAACGCGCCGCCGGGCGACAGCACCCGGGCGACGTTGCGGAAGCAGTCCGCCTGCCGCGCGGCGTCCACCAGGTTGAACAGGGTGTTGAAGACCAGGTACGCGAGCCGGAACTCGCCCTGCACCGGTACGTCCGCCATGTCGGCGACGACCACCGGGATCCGGTCGCCACCGGGCTTGGCCCGCATCTGCGCGAGCATCTCCTCGGACGCCTCGACGCCCTGCACGCTGAGACCGCGCTCGGCCAGCGGCAGCGCGACCCGGCCGGTGCCGATCGCCAGTTCGAGAACCGGGCCGCCGTCGGCCAGTTCGGCCAGGAAGTCAACGGCGAGGGCTAGGTCGGGGTTGGTGTCGCCGTCGTCGTATCCGGCGGCCCAGAGCCGGCCGAAGAGGCCGGGATCGTCGAAGACCGACATCAGCGGCCTCCGGGGTTGGGATCAGTGGCGACCGGCAGCGCCGCAGCCCGCAATACAGTCCTGCTCACGAAGTCTCGATTCCTCAGTTCGGAAGACGGTGGGTTCGGGGGACTTCGTCGTGTTGGGCATGGCGGCTGCTCCTTTCGCGCGGCGGTCGACTGAGGACACCAGAGCCGCCACGGGCCCGGCAAGGCAATTACGCCGGCCGGGCCCGTGACGGGACGTGCGGTCAGGAGATGTGGTGCAGGATCACGTTGTGCACGTGGTGGCTCTTCTGCGCGCCGCGGAACTCCACCTCGTAGGTGTGCGTGCCGACGTGGATGGCGATGGCGCCGGTGGAGAAGAACGAACCACCCCACGACTTGTTGCTGACCACGCTCACGCTGGTGATCTTCGAGTACGGGATGCTGGTGATCGCGAACCGCTTTCCGACAAAGGAACGGTCCTGGATGATCACGCGGCGGTCGGTCAGCCCGATGAACCCGGTGCCGGTGCCGACTGCGTCGTAGACGGCGATGATCTGCTCGCCTTCGAGCAGGCCACTCTCGATCTGCTGGACCTGCTCCTTGCGGTCGTACGCGATGTTCGCCATGCGATCCAGGCTAGAAAACCGGTGCCACCGGGCCCACCCGGGCGAGGACCACGAACTCGCCGTCGCCGAAGGCGTAGTGGTGGGCGAAGTCGACCACTACGTCCGCGTACCCCGGTGACTCTGGTCCGCGCGGACCTCGCCGCCGTCCGGCAGCCTCAGCCGAGGTCGAGCACCCGGGCTGCCGGGGTCTCGTCGACCACCGACTGGAAGAAGTCGTCGTCCGGCCCCCACTGACACTCGGCGTCGTACACCTGGACCAGCCGGTGGTGGCGGAACTCGGCATGTTTCACCCGTGGGCCGTCAAGACTCGGTGACCGCCCGGTACGCGTCCTCGATGCGGGCGGCCAACAGGACCTCGCCCTCGGTCAGCGGCTCACCGTTGCCGTGCCCGACCCGGATCTGGGTGCTGTCGGACCGGCGGCTGATCTCGGGCCGCAGACGCAGCGCATCCGCGACGACCTTGACGCGTTCAGTTAGTGCCGCGTGTTGGGTATCGTCGATCACGAGCGTTCGTCGGATCTGCTCGCCCTCGCGTGTCCAACCAGATAGCAAGGTCAACGCGTCGGAAAGGTAGTCGTGCTTGGCCCTGCTCTTGAACAGCACGCGCATCACCGCACCCCCCAAGCGCCGTTGCCGGCTTGTGGCCAAATCGTCGCCATCCCGTGTCTTGTCGGTGCCTCCTAGTCTCTCGCTGCTCGGAGGGGGTGTCCACGCCCACACTTCCGTGTCTTATTGGCCTAGCGGACGGCTACGGTACCCAAACCGCCGATTGATCTGGCACCCTGGACGCCCGTGCGGACCGAACGGGCGAATGGTGGCGGGCAGGCCGAGCGACGGGACCTGAAGGTGATCGTCGGTGCGGCGATCATCCGGGATGGGCGGGTGCTCGCCTGTGCGCGTTCCGCCCCACCAGAGGTTGCCGGCATGTGGGAGTTTCCGGGCGGAAAGGTCGAGCCGGGGGAGGCCGAGACCGACGCCCTGGTCCGGGAGTGCGCCGAGGAGTTGGCCGTACGCGTCGAGATCGGCGACCGGGTCGGCCGCAACGTCCGGATGGCGCACGGCCGTTCGGTGCTCAAGGTGTACGCGGCGCGCCTGCTCGGCGGCGACCAGCCGCAGGCGCTCGAGCACGAGGCGCTCCGCTGGCTCGCCGCGGACGAGCTGGACTCGGTCACCTGGCTCCCCGCCGACGCCCCCATCGTGGCGGCCCTCCGCCCCCTCCTGGACTCGCGTTGACCATGGAGTTATCGCCGTCGGGCGCGACGTGTCGTGGCAATAACTTCATGATCAACCGGGGGTGACGCCTGCCCGGGGGAATGGGGCGGGGGCCGTGGCACTTGCCACGGCCCCCGCTGTTGTTCAGGTGATCAGTGCTTGTCCTGCTCCGGGTGGGCGAAGTTCAGGTGCTCCGGAGGCAGTGGGAACGTCACGTCGTCGCCGAACGGCGACGGCGCGGCGGCCCGGTCGAAGGTGAGCTCGGTCAGCGGCAGCTTGCCCCGGTCGTCGACCGCCGGAGCGGTCGGGTGGGGCACCTCCCGGTGCCAGTTGACGCCGCTCTGCGCCTGCGCCTCAGCCCGCGAGTCGTGGGAGCCACCCTCGTGCGAGTGCACCCCACCCCGGGCGGAGCCCGGCGTCGCCGAGCCCTGACGGGCGGTGGTCACGCTGGTCTGGGGCGTCTCGCCCCGACGGAAGATCTTGCTACCAAGCCACACAAGGGGATCGTACCTGCGGTCGACGACCCGTTCCTTCATGGGGATGATCCCGTTGTCAGTGATCTTGATGTGCTCCGGGCAGACCTCGGTGCAGCACTTGGTGATGTTGCAGAAGCCGAGGCCCTGTTCGGCCTGTGCGTACTCCTTGCGGTCGGTCCGGCTGTCCAACGGGTGCATGTCCAGCTCGGCCGCCCGGATGAAGTACCGCGGACCGGAGAACGCCTGCTTGTTCTCCTCGTGGTCGCGGATCACGTGGCAGACCGTCTGGCACAGGAAGCACTCGATGCACTTGCGGAACTCCTGCGAGCGCTCGACGTCGACCTGCTGCATCCGGTAGTCGCCCGGGGCCACGTCCGCCGGAGGCGCGAACGCCGGGGTCTCCCGTGCCTTCTCGTAGTTGAACGAGACGTCGGTGACCAGGTCCCGGATGACCGGGAAGGTGCGCAGCGGGGTGACCGTGACGGTCTCGTCGTCGCCGAAGGTCGACATCCGCGTCATGCAACCCAGCCGCGGCTTGCCGTTGATCTCCATGGAGCAGGAGCCGCACTTGCCGGCCTTGCAGTTCCACCGGCAGGCCAGGTCGGGCGCGTCGGTGGCCTGCAGACGGTGGATGACGTCGAGGACGACCTCACCCTCGTTCACCTCCACCATGTAGTCCTGGAGGTCACCGCCGGTCTCGTCGCCCCGCCAGATCCGGAACTGACGCTTCGCGCTCATCGGTTGTCCGCCTCTCCAGCGTCGGCAACGAGGGCGTCGAAGTCGGCGAGCTCCTCGTCGGTGAGGTACTTGGCCAACTCGGCCCGGTCGAAGAGGCCGATCAGCTCCGGCCGCATCTTCGGCAGCGGCTTGCGGGTCAGCTGCACGGTGTCGCCGTCCAACGCGCAGACCAGGTTGACCTGTCGCCACTTCGGCTCCATGGCCGGGTAGTCCTCCCGGGTGTGCCCGCCGCGCGACTCCTGCCGCTCCAGCGCCGCCTTCGCGGTGCACTCCGACACCACCAGCATGTTGCGCAGGTCCAGGGCCAGGTGCCAGCCCGGGTTGTAGCGTCGGCCGCCGGCCGCGCTCACCTTCGCCACCCGCTCGCGCAGCTCGGCGAGCCGGACCAGGGCATCGGCCAGCTCACCCTCGCGGCGGATGATGCCCACCAGATCCCCCATGACCGCCTGGAGGTCCTGCTGCAGGGTGTACGGGCTCTCACCGGTGTCCCGTTGCAGCGGCGCGAGCGCGGTCTCCACCGCCGCCTCGACCTCGTGCACGGCCACCTTCGGCCGGGTGGTCAGCCCGTCGGCGTAGCTGGCGGCGTGACCGCCCGCCCGCTTGCCGAAGACCAGCAGGTCGGACAGGGAGTTGCCACCGAGTCGGTTGGAGCCGTGCATCCCGCCGGAGACCTCACCGGCGGCGAACAGCCCGCGTACGTGGCCGAAGGCGGCACCCGAATCCGGGTCCACCTCGACACCGCCCATCACGTAGTGGCAGGTCGGCCCGACCTCCATCGGCTCGGCCGTGATGTCGACGTCGGCCAGCTCCTTGAACTGGTGGTACATCGACGGCAGCCGGCGGCGGATCTCGTCGGCGGAACGCCGGCTCGCGATGTCCAGGAAGACACCACCGGCGGGGGAGCCCCGACCGGCCTTGACCTCGCTGTTGATCGCGCGGGCCACCTCGTCACGGGGCAGCAGCTCCGGCGGACGCCGGTTGTTGTCCGGGTCGGTGTACCAGCGGTCCGCCTCCTCCTCGGTCTCCGCGTACTGCTTGCGGAAGACGTCGGGGACGTAGTCGAACATGAACCGCTTGCCTTCGGAGTTCTTCAGGACACCACCGTCACCGCGCACCGACTCGGTGACCAGGATGCCCTTCACCGACGGCGGCCAGACCATGCCGGTCGGGTGGAACTGGAGGAACTCCATGTTGATCAGCGTCGCCCCGGCGCGCAGTGCCAGCGCGTGCCCGTCCCCGGTGTACTCCCAGGAATTCGAGGTGACCTTGTAGGAGCGTCCGACGCCACCGGTGGCCAGCACGACCGCCGGCGCCTCGAAGAGGATGAACTCGCCCGACTCGCGGTAGTAGCCGAACGCGCCGGCGACCCGGTCACCGTCGAGCAGCAGCTCGGTGATGGTGGTCTCGGAGAACACCTTGATCCGGGCGTCGTACGAGCCGAACTCCCGGTGGTCCTCCTGCTGAAGCGAAACGATCTTCTGCTGGAGGGTGCGGATCAGCTCCAGGCCGGTCCGGTCGCCCACGTGCGCCAGGCGCGGATACTCGTGACCGCCGAAGTTGCGCTGCGAAATCTTGCCGTCCTTGGTGCGGTCGAAGAGCGCACCGTACGTCTCCAGCTCCCAGATCCGCTGCGGCGACTCCTTCGCGTGCAGCTCGGCCATCCGGAAGTTGTTGAGGAACTTCCCGCCGCGCATGGTGTCGCGGAAGTGCACCTGCCAGTTGTCCCGGCTGTTCACGTTGCCCATCGCGGCAGCCGCGCCACCCTCGGCCATCACCGTGTGCGCCTTGCCGAACAGCGACTTCGAGATGATCGCGGTCTTCTTGCCGGCCAGCCGGGCCTCGATCGCCGCGCGCAGACCGGCGCCGCCGGCCCCGATGACGACGACGTCGTAGTGGTGTCGTTCGATGCGAGTGGTAGTGGTCATGTCAGGGGCCCTTTAGTTGATGAACCGCAGGTCGGAGAACCAGCCGGCAGCGAGCGCCATGATGTAGAAGTCGGCCAGCGCCAGGGTGCCGAGGGTGATCCAGGCGAGCTGCATGTGCCGGACGTTCAACGCCGAGACGAAGGTCCAGGCCCGGTACCGCACCGGGTGCTTGGAGAAGTGCTTCAGTCGGCCGCCGATGATGTGCCGGCAGGAGTGGCAGGAGATCGTGTACGCCCAGAGCATCACCACGTTGACCAGCAGGATGATGTTGCCCAGCCCGAAGCCGAAGCCCTTCGGCGAGTGGAAGGCGAGGATCGCGTCCCAGGTGTTGATCAGCGAGATGATCGCGGCGGCGTAGAAGAAGTAGCGGTGCAGGTTCTGGCCGAGCAGCGGGAAACGGGTCTCACCGCCGTACTCCTTGTGCCCGTCCGGAACGGCGCAGGCCGGCGGCGACAGCCAGAACGACCGGTAGTACGCCTTGCGGTAGTAGTAGCAGGTGAGCCGGAACAGCAGCAGGAACGGCAGGGTCAGCGCGGCATCCGGAATGATCCACCAGCCGGGCAGGAACCGGCCGAAGTGCGAGGCCGCCTCGACACACCGGTCGGTCACACACGGGGAGTAGAACGGGGTCAGGTAGTGGAATTCGTCGACCCAGTAGTTGTCGTGCATGAACACCCGGACCGTCGCGTACGCGACCCAGGCGCTGAGACCGATCACGGTGATCAGCGGGGCGAACCACCATCGGTCGGTACGCAACGTCTTCGCCGCGATGGCGGCGCGCGCCCGCGCCCCCCTCGGCCTCGTTGCCGTTGAAGTCATTCGAGTCGTCTCCTCGACGGGCCCGTACGGGCGGGCTGGTCTCTCTCCGGTCGGCACGCGGACCGGCGAACCCGCACCCGCTGCCACGTCATGCGCACACCAACGACCACGCCGGATCGACCGACGCAGCTAAGTGACACACGTTACGCCGATCTCTGCGAGCCGTACGCGCAAGGGAGTCCCCCGTGTGTCTGGCCTGCGAAAAAGCCCCCGGCAAGCCGGTCGATGCCGCGTCGACGAGAACGTCAGCCGGACGCGCCTCCGGTGAAGTGCCAGGACGCCAGCCGCAGCGAGGGCGCCGCCCACCAGGCACCGTCCACCCGATCCGGTTGGCGCACCGGCCGCGCGCCCAGCCCCAGCACGGCCCCCGGCCCGAGCGCCCGCGGGTACGACTCGGTGAACCTCAGGTCACGGACGGCCCGGACGACCGTGCCATCCTCGATCAGCCAGACGCCGTTGCGGGTCAGCCCGGTGACGACGAGGCTCTTCGGGTCCAGCACCCGGGTGTACCAGAGGTCGGTGACCAGCAGCCCTCGGCGTACGCCGGCGACCAGGGCGGCGGTGTCCGCGTCGACGACCGCGCCGGCCGCCACGCCGGTGGTGCTCCGGCCCGTCGCACTGGCCGGGCCCGCCGCCGCGCCGGCCAACCGCAGATTGCGGGCCATCGGCCCCCAGGTGGCGCCACCCGCGATCGCATGGCCGGTGGACTCCGCGCCCGACTCCGCGGCGGTACGCCGGTCGTGTGTCACCGCCCGGGTGGTGCCCGCCTCGACCAGCGTCAGCGCCCGGCGCCCGGTGCCCTCCGCGTCGAACGGCAGCCCCGACGCGCCCAGCGGATCGTCCACCAGGGTCACCGCCCGGTCGAACTGGGCCGCGCCCGGCTCCGCGAACGACTGCCGCTCCGCGTACCGCTTGCCGTTGAAGCCGTAGAAGGACAGGTTCTGCAGGAGGTCCGCCACGGCCGCCGGCTCGAACACCACCTCGTAGCGCCCCGGCGGCAGCTCGACCGGGTCGGCCGCAGCCTGCGCCTTCGCCGCAGCCTGCGCGCCCAACTCCGCGCCGTCGAGGTCGGACAGCCGGTCGGCGCAGCGCCGGGCCACCCCATCCGCGCCGTCGCGACGGGCGATGCCGTCCATCGCCGCCTCCACCGAGCGGCCGTACGCCGAGTGCCCGGCCGAGTTGGCGAACGCCGACGAGCGGTGCGCGGTGCGGCAGTAACCGGCGGTGCTCAAGCCACCGGCCGCGGCCACGAACGCCCCCACCCGGTCGGCCCGCTGATCCGGCTCGGCATGTGCGGTGGCCTCGTCGACGGGCGGCGCGTCGGGAATGGGCGTGGGTCGGGTCAACCCCGTCCATCCCGGGTCGGGCGGGCAGAGGCGTGCCGCCGCCAGGGTGCGCTCCACCAGGGCGCCCAACCCGTCCGAGGTGGCCACGCTGCCGCTGCCGGCGGCCGTCCGACCATCGACGTGCACCCGCAGTCGAACCCCGACGGTCGACTCGGAGACGTTCTGGTGGATGCCCGAGTTGGCGAACCGGGTCAGCGCCAGATCCGCCCGTGTCACCACCGCCTCGGCCTGCGCGGCCGACCCGCCGAACCGGCGAACCAGCTCCACCACCTGCCCCGCCAACTCCAGCTCCGTCTGCCCACTCACGCGGAGCCACCTTTCGTTCGCGACTGCGGGGCTCGCAAAATCGGCTCACTCCTCGCGCTCACGCGGAGCCACCTTTCGTTCGCGACTGCGGGGCTCGCAAAATCGGCTCACTCCTCGCGCTCACGCCGAAACTCCCACCCGGACGTTGCGGAACCGGGCCGGCGCGGCCGGGTGGCCGGTGTGCCCGATCTGGCCGGGCTGGCCCTTGCCGCAGTTGGGCGTGCCCCAGGAGACCGTCTCGCCGGAGAGCATGTCCATCGAGCGCCAGAACAGCGGGCCGATCCCCGTGTACGTGGGGTTGCGCAGCATCCGCCCCCGCCGCCCCTTCTTGATCTCCCAGCCGACCTCGCAGCCGAACTGGAAGTTGAGCCGCTTGTCGTCGATCGACCAGGACCGGTTGAGGTCCATCAGCACGCCGTCGTCGGTGGCCGCGATGATCTCCTCCAGGGTGTGCGGGCCGGGTTCCAGGCCGACGTTGGTCATCCGCACCATCGGCAGCCGGGCCCACCCGTCGGCCCGTACGCTGCCGCCGTAGTCGAGGCTGGCCATCGCGGCGGAGTCCCGGCCAGCCAGCACACCCACCCAGCGACCGTCGCGGACCGCGTCGCGCTTGACCGCCGGGGAGCCCTCGTCGTCGAAACCGAAGCTGCCCAGGGCACCCGGGATCGTCGGGTCGATGGTGATGTTCATCAGCTCGGAGCCGTACCGCAGCGAGCCGAGCTGGGCCAGGTCCAGCCAGGACGTGCCCGCGAACGCCGCCTCCCAGCCGAGGATCCGGTCCAGTTCGATGGCGTGCCCGACCGACTCGTGGATCTGCAGGGCCAGCTGTTCGCCACCGAGGATCAGGTCCGTCTCGCCGGCCGGACAGGGCGGCGCGGTGAGCAGCGCCCGGGACTCCTCGGCGATCTGCGCGGCGTGCGCGGCCAGGTCGAGCGACTCGACTAACTCCCACCCGGTGGTGCCGTACTGCCCGCGGTAGCTCGGCCAGGACCGGCGCTGCGTCTCGCCGTCGCCGATCGAGGTGGCCGAGATGCCGCCGCCGCACTCGCGGATCCGCTGGTCGATCCGGTGGCCCTCGCTGGAGACGAACCACTTCTTGGTGTCCCAGACCTGGTACAGACCTTCGGCCAGGTCCGCGCCGTGCTCGGCCATCGTGCGGGTCGCGCCGACCAGCAGATCGCCCTTGTCCGACAGGGGCACCCCGAGTGGGTCGATCTGGCAGCCGGACGCCCAGCTCGCCGTGACGGCTTCGACCGGCACCAGGTCGACCGGAGGGCCGGGCACCCGCGCGCTCGCCATCGCGGTCCGGGTCGCGCGCCGTCCGGCGTCGCGGGCGGCGGCATCCGACAGATCGGGTACGGCGTGGAAGCCCCAACTCGCCCCGACCAGCGCTCGGACGCCCAGCCCGATGCTCTCGTCCTGGGTCAGCTCCTCGATGTCACCGTTGCGCGCGGTCATCGACTCGTAGCGGCGGTGCATCACCCGGGCGTCGGCGTACCGGGCGCCCGCGTCGAGGGCGGCCTGGACGGCGGCGGTGGCCGCGTCGAACTCGGTCATGCGACCGACCCTAGGCCAGCCGACCGACACCCGTCAGGGGACCTCGCCGAGGGCGAGGAACTCCTCTTCGGTCCACGGACCTTCGTGATCGAACACCCCCGCGGTAATGGGTCACCTCCACCTCGTGCCAGGGGAATCCGCTGCTGGTCGCTCTCGCCGTGGTCGCACCTGAGGTGCGGTTTCGGCATGAACAGCCGTGGATGGCGAGGCGGCGGGGGTGCGGGGCCGATGCCGACTCGTTACGCTCGGGCCCGCTGACACGTGCCGACTTTGTAGCTTATTTTCACCCTCGGGACTTTGCTGTAAGTTCCCTTCGTCACTGAGGGAGGTGGCCGTGGACAGCTCGGAACCCTCGCCGTCCGGGGACCCGGACGACCGTCCCACCGTGCCGGCGCAGCGCGCCGACGAGGACGCCTACCTGCGGGTGGACGACCTTCGGGTCCGGTTCGACACCGAGGACGGCGTGGTGCGCGCGGTCGACGGGGTGTCGTTCGCCGTCGAGCGGGGCCGCACCCTCGGCATCGTCGGCGAGTCCGGCTCCGGCAAGAGCGTCACCTCGCTGGCCATCCTCGGCCTGCACGACCCCAAACGGACCACCATCACCGGGGAGATCTCCGTGGGTGGCCGGCAGGTGGTCGGCCTCGCGGACGAGGAGGTACGCCGGCTGCGCGGCCGGGACATGGCGATGATCTTCCAGGATCCACTGTCGGCGCTGCACCCGTACTACACGGTGGGCCGGCAGATCGCCGAGGCGTACCGGGTGCACCACCCGAAGGTCAACCGGCGCGAGGCCCGCCAGCGGGCGGTCGACATGTTGGACCGGGTCGGCATCCCGCAGCCGGCACGCCGCTTCGACCAGTACCCGCACGAGTTCTCCGGCGGCATGCGTCAGCGGGCGATGATCGCGATGTCCCTGGTCAACGACCCGGCGCTGCTGATCGCCGACGAGCCGACCACCGCGCTGGACGTCACCGTGCAGGCGCAGATCCTGGACCTGCTCGCCGACCTCCAGGCCGAGTTCCACTCCGCGATCATCCTGATCACCCACGACCTCGGCGTGGTCGGCCAGGTCGCCGACGACGTGCTGGTCATGTACGGCGGGCGTGCCGTCGAGCGGGGCAGCGTCGAGCAGGTGCTCCGCGCGCCGCAGCATCCGTACACCTGGGGGTTGCTCTCCAGCGTGCCGTCGCTGCACGGCGACGCGGACGCGGACCTGGTGCCCATCCCGGGCAACCCGCCCAGCCTGATCAACCTGCCGTCGGGCTGCGCGTTCCACCCACGCTGCCGGTACGCGGACCGCGCCGGCAGCCGGTCGCGCAGCGAGGTGCCCGAACTGCGCGCCGCCGGGGCCGGCGGCCACCTGGTCGCCTGCCACCTCAGCGCCGAGGAGCGCGCCACGTTCTACGCCGAGGACGTCGCACGAGTGGGGGTGGCTGTGTGAGGGCGAGGAACGCAGCGCAGCGGAGTGCCGCAGTCCGGAACGGAGGACTGTGGAGATGACCGACGAGCCACTGCTGCGGGTACGCGGCCTGAGCAAGCACTTCCCGACACGGCAGGGGCTGCGCGCCACCGGTCTGGTCCGGGCGGTGGACGGGCTCGACTTCGACGTGCGCCCGGGCGAGACGCTCGGCCTGGTGGGGGAGTCGGGCTGTGGGAAGACCACCACCGGCCGGATGCTGGTGCGGCTGCTGGAGCCGAGCAGCGGCAGCATCGAGTTCGACGGGCGGGACATCACCCACGCCAGTCGGCGGGAGCTGCGCCCGCTGCGCCAGGAACTTCAGATCATCTTCCAGGACCCGTACGCCTCGCTGAACCCCCGGCACACCGTGGGCCGGATCGTGGCCATGCCGTTGCAGGTCAACGGGATCAAGCCGCCGGGCGGCATCAAGGGCCGGGTGCAGGAGCTGCTGGAACTGGTCGGGTTGAACCCGGAGCACTACAACCGCTACCCGCACGAATTCTCGGGTGGGCAACGCCAGCGCATCGGCATCGCCCGCGCGTTGGCCCTGCGGCCGAAGCTGATCGTCGCCGACGAGCCGGTGAGCGCGTTGGACGTCTCGATCCAGGCGCAGGTCGTCAACCTGCTGCGTGACCTGCAACGGGAACTGGGCCTGGCCTTCGTGTTCATCGCGCACGACCTGGCGGTGGTCCGGCACTTCTGCCAACGGGTCGCGGTCATGTACCTGGGTCGGATCGTGGAAATCGGCGACCGGGCGGACATCTACGAGCGCCCGCAGCACCCGTACACCCGGGCGTTGCTCTCGGCGATCCCGGACGTCACCCAGCTCGGCCCGGCGGGTCGGATCCGGTTGACCGGTGACGTGCCCACCCCGCTGGACCCGCCCTCGGGCTGCCGGTTCCGCACCCGCTGTTGGAAGGCGCAGGACATCTGCGCCACCGAGGAGCCCGCGCTGGTCCCGCGCGACGGAGGTAACCAGGCCACCGCGTGTCACTTCCCCGAAAGGGGAACGGCCAGCACGAGCCCCGAAAGGGGAACGGCCAGCACGAGCCCCGAAACGGGACCCGCCAGCACGAGCCCGGAGAGTGGGGCGCCGATCGGGGCGGCCGACACGACCGTCGAGGAGGTGTCGTCGTGAGCCTGTCCCCGGTGGAGGGTGTGGCGCTGGCCGAGATCGAGTCCGGCACGGAATTGGGCGGGCCGGCCACGAAGGGCGTCGTCGGCCGCTCGCCCGGCCAACTCGCCTGGCTGCGGCTGCGCCGTGACCGGACGGCGATGGTCAGCGGCGTACTCCTGGTGTTCTTCCTGCTGTTGGGGTTGTCCGCCCCGTTGATCGAGATGGTCTACGGGATCGGCCCGCGCGAGCAGTTCCAGAACCTGCTGGACGGCTTCGGCATGCCGCTGGGTTACGCCGGCGGCGTCAGCGGCGACCACTGGTTCGGTCTGGAGCCGGGGCTGGGCCGGGACATCTTCATCCGGCTGATCTACGGGCTGCGGACCTCGCTGTTCATCGCGTTCGCGGCGGCCCTGATCACCGCGACGATCGGGGTCGTGCTGGGCGCCCTCGCCGGCTACCTCGGCGGCTGGCTGGACGCGGTGATCAACTGGATCACCGACCTGACCCTGGCCATGCCCTTCCTCATCATCGCGCTGGCGCTCACGCCCACCCTCACGTTGCGCTTCTACGGTGAGCGGGGGCAGGTGTCGTCCGCCTTCGGGGTCGGTGTGCTGATCGCCGTGTTCGCCATCTTCGGCTGGACCAGCACCGCCCGGCTGGTGCGCGGTCAGGTGATCGCGCTGCGCGAGCGGGAGTTCGTGGAGGCCGCCAAGGCCAGCGGGGCCGGGTTGGGTCACATGCTCTTCCGGCAGCTGTTGCCGAACATCTGGGCGCCGATCCTGGTGTCGTTCTCCCTGGCGGTGCCGCAGTTCATCACCAGTGAGGCCGCGCTGTCCTTCATCGGCGTCGGTCTCAGCGACGAGACGCCGAGCTTCGGCCGAATGATCTACCGCAGTCTGGACTTCCTCCAGACCGACCCGGCGTACGTGTTCTTCCCGGGCATCACGATCTTCGCGCTGGTGTTCGCCTTCAACCTCTTCGGCGACGCGTTGCGGGACGCGCTCGACCCGAAGTCGTCCCGGTAGGGGTGGACTCATGTCACGATTTCTGATCAAGCGGCTCTTCTCCGCAACGCTGACCCTGTTCGCGGTGAGCGTGCTGACCTTCCTGATGTTCTTCGCCCTGCCGCGCGACCCGGTCAGCAGCATCTGCTCGAAGAACTGCAACCCGGAGCGGCTGGAGCGGGTCCGCGACGACCTGGGCCTGAACGACCCGCTGATCAGCCAGTACGCCGGCTACATGAAGGGCATCGTCACCGGCAGGGACCTGGGCAGCGCGCAGGGCGGCCGGTGCGACGCGCCCTGCCTGGGCTGGTCGTACGTCACCAACGAGGCCGTCTCGGACACCATCGCCCGGGTGCTGCCGGTGACCCTGAGCATCGTGATCCCGGCGGCCATCCTGTGGTTGCTGCTCGGGGTCGGGCTCGGCATGATCTCCGCGCTGCGTCGGGGCACCTGGCTCGACCGGCTGGCCATCGGCTTCTCGCTGACCGGCGCCTCGTTGCAGCTCTACTTCGTGGGTGCGGTGCTGCTGCTGGTGTTCGTCTACAACCTGCGGATCCTGCCGGTGCCCAGCTACACCTCCATCTTCGACAATCCGGCGAAGTGGGCCAGTGGGCTGGTGCTCGCCTGGGTGGCGCTGGCCTTCCTCTTCTCCGCCATCTACGCCAGGTTGTCGCGGGCGCAGATGTTGGAGACGCTGTCGGAGGACTTCGTCCGGACCGCGCGGGCCAAGGGCCTGTCCAAACCCAAGGTGTACGGGCGACACGCGCTGCGCGCCGCGATCACTCCGGTGGTGACGATCGCGGGGCTCGACGTGGGCGGGGCACTGGGGGGCACGGTGATCACCGAGACGACGTTCGGTGTCCAGGGGTTGGGGCGTACCGCGGTGGACGCGGTGCGCTCGGGTGACCTGCCCACCATCATGGCCACCGTGCTGATCGCCGCGGTCTTCGTGGTGCTGGCGAACGTGTTGGTGGACCTGCTCTACGCGACCATCGACCCGCGGGTGCGGCTGCGCTGAACCGTTCGACGTCCAGCGGGTTGCTGGTTGCTGCTGGCTGGTGGCGGGTGGCTGGTGGCTAATGGCGAAAGTTATCGACAACTGTTACACAACTCGTAGGTTTTCTTCCTTACGATCCTCGGGACGTCGGCGGTTCTCGCCCCGACGAAACCGCACGGCACATGGGTGAAGGAGGTACTTCATGCGACCACGCGTGGCGGTTGCCGCAGGCGGCGCGATCGCTCTGGTTGTGGCATTGGGTGCGTGCTCGAAGAACACGGGCGAGGGCACCACGGTCGACAACGAGCGGCAGCAGACCGGGGTCATCGCGACCGATCCCAAGGACTCGCAGGGCCCGGCGGCCGAGGTGAGTGGCGCTGCGAAGGGCGGCACTTTCACCATCATCCGGGAGTCGCCGATCTCGCACCTGGACCCGCAGCGGACGTACTCGTTCGCCGGCCTGATGACCAACCCGCTCTTCGCCCGCTACCTGACCACCTGGAAGGACGACGGCAAGGGTGGCCTGGTCCTGGTGGGTGACCTGGCCGAGACGCCGGGCAAGAACGTCAACAACGACTGCAAGGTCTGGGAATTCACGATCAAGGACGGAGTGAAGTTCGAGGACGGCCGACCGATCACCTCCAAGGAGATCGCGTACGGCATCGCCCGGTCCTTCGACCCGGACCTCTCCGGCGGCCCGACCTACATCCAGGAGTGGCTGGCCGACACCGCGCAGTTCGACACCAAGTGGGACTTCAAGAAGAACAAGACGTCGCTGCCGCCCGGCCTGAGCACGCCGGACGCGAAGACGCTGCGCTTCGAGTTCGCCAAGCCCCGCTGTGACCTGCCGTTCGCGGTCTCGCTGCCGACCACCGCACCGCTGCCCGCCGACAAGGACACCGGCGTCGACCTGGACAAGCAGCCGTTCTCGTCCGGCCCGTACAAGGTCGCCAAGAACCAGGTCGGTGTGCAGATCACCCTGGACCGTAACCCCAACTGGGACCCGAAGACCGACCCGGTCCGGCACCAGTACCCGGACCAGTTCGTGTGGAGCTTCGGCCCGACCGCCGACGCCGCCAACAACCGGGTGATCGCCGACAACGGCGCCGACCAGAGTGCGCTCGCCTTCAACACCGTGCCCGCCTCGCTGGTCGCCAAGGTGGCCGGCGACGCCACGCTCAAGTCGCGCAGCATCCTCTCCCCGACGCCGAGCGCCAACCAGCTCGTCATCAACAACCAGCGGGTCACCGACCTCAAGGTTCGCCAGGCGCTCAACTACGCCATCGACCGCGAGGGTTTCATCAAGGCCATGGGCGGGCAGACCGTCGCCGCCCCGCTGACCACGCTGATGCCGCCGGCCACCATCGGCTACAAGGCGTACGACGCGTACCCGGCGGGCGCCAACGGCAACGTCGACAAGGCCAAGGAACTGCTCGGCGGGCAGACTCCCGAGCTGGTCCTCGGGGTCGCCGACAACTCCACCGAGCAGCAGCAGGGCGCCCAGCTCAAGGCGAACCTGGAGCGGGCCGGCTTCAAGATCACGCTGCGGAACATCTCCGACGACGCGAAGCTCGACGAGATCAAGAAGAAGAACAACCCCTGGGACCTGTACATCGGCAACTGGGCGGCGGACTGGCCGAGCGGGGCGTCGATCCTGCCGGTGCTCTACGACGGCCGCACCATCAAGGCCGAGGGCAACAGCAACCAGTCCTACTTCAACGACCCGACGATCAACGCCGAGATGGACCGGATCTCGGCCCTGCCCGCCGCTGAGCAGGGCCCGGAGTGGGCCAAGCTCGACGAGCGGATCATGAAGGAGCACGCGCCGGTGGTGCCGCTCTTCGTCGACGTGGCCTACAACGTGCACGGTTCCAAGGCGGGCGGGATCTTCATCTCCAGCGTCTTCGGCTACCCGTCGTTCGTGAACGCGTACGTCAAGCAGTAAGTCACACCGCAGACCAGCAGGGTCCCCTCCCGACAGCGCCGTCGGGAGGGGACCCTGCTGCGCTGAAGGACGACAATCGCGTGACGGGAGCACCGCTCCTATTCGGGCGACGTGTTGTATTGGTCGAGCGTCGCCTTGGACGTGGAGGCATCCCGGAAAGTCAGCTCCCAGGGGCCGGTGTTGACGTCCATGCCCTTGCCGAATCCAACCCATTTCCCGGCCATCCGTCGGCCGGTGGGCTCCACCAACAGCTGGATTGCGCCGTGGTATCGGGCACCCCGGTAGTAGCCGGTGGGATCGGTCTGCTCTACCCACGTGCCGGTGACCACAGAACCATCCACGGTGAGATCCATCGACAGCGACGATGCCGCCGAGCCGGGCAGGCTGCGCACGGTCAGTCGGTCGCCGTGCTGGAGTACGACCACGAAGTGCTGTCCGGCGAATGACTCTCCCCGGCCGCTGGAGTGGTATTGGTAGCGGCTGAGCCAGACGCCCTCGTACGACCCGTGGACTGCGAGTGGCTTGGGTGTTGGCGTGGCCAGGTTGGACATGGGCGAGGTCAGGTCGTGGCCACCATGTTGGTCATCGACGACATGCCCGTTGGGTATCGCGGCGAAGCCGAGCAGTGAGACCGGCAGACCGGTGACGACCTCCAGGGCGCGGGCGTACACGGGCCGCGGGGCGGCGATTGCGCCCGACTCCCAGCGCTGGACGAGTCTCTTGTTGGCATCGTTGGGCTCGCCGACGCGGCGGCCGGCGGCCTGGAGCGCGCGGGCGAAGTCGTCCTGACTCATGCGCATCCCGGTGCGAACCGCGCGTAGGGCGGTGTTCGGGGCATTCATGTTGGCCACAATAGCGATGTGTCGTCTGAATGTCGCCTTCAATGTGCCCGGTATGCCGCATCCTGTGCCGTCGCGCCCGACGACGGTTAGGCGTCACTGTGGATGGCACGCGACGGCCGGGCCTGCCGGTGCGCCCAGCAGCGGAGGTGATGATGTCCAGTTCTGACGACGAGTCGATCAGCCAGGGCGAGCAGATCGACGCGGCCGAACGGGAGGACGCAAAACGCCGGTTGCTCGCGCGGGCCGAGGCTGAGCGGATACCGACCGAGGAGACGACTCGGGCGGTGCCGGATCGGCGGTGGCGTCGTGAGCCGTGACCCGGTGCCGATCGGCCGACGCGTCGCCTACCTGCGGGTGCGGCGCAGGTTGTCGCAGCAGTCGTTCGCGGATCGGTTGGGAAAGTCGAAGAGCTGGGTGGACAAGGTCGAGCGCGGCGTCCGATCCCTGGAGCGGCTGTCGACCATCCGGGAAATCGCAGCGGTGCTGAGGGTCGATCCCGCAGCGCTGCTCGGTCGTGACGTTCAGCCTGCCGAGGTGGCCGAGCGCAGCGAGGGCGTCGCGCGGATTCGGGCCGCGCTGTCCGCGTACCCGATGGCTTTTGGTCGTCAGGCGGACCGCGCGGTGATGCCGCCCGATCGGTTGGCTCGGGAGGTGCGGCACGCGTGGACGACCTACCAGCACGCCCGATACCCGCGCCTTGTCGAGCTGCTGCCCACGGTCTTGACCGAGGTTCACCGCGCCCACGGTCAGCACCCGGAGGCCGGGCGGACAGCGGTGGTGGAGATGGACCGGGTGACGGCGGCGGTGCTGGTGAAGCTGGGCGAGGGGAGTCTCGCCTGGTTGGCCGCTGACCGGGCGATGTCCGCCGCTGCTGGTGACCGCGTGTTGCTGGCCTGCGCGGCGGTGCAGCTCGGCGAGGTGTTGCGGGGATCGGCGCGGGCAGGGCCGGTAATGCTGGCCGCCGCTTCCCAGATCGCCGCTGGCACGCCGGAAGCGCTGTCACTGCGGGGATCGCTCCTCCTGCAGGCCGCTCTCATCGCGGCCAGGGCGGGTGACGACCGGACGGCCGGACGCCTGCTGGACGAGGCTGCCGAGTTGGGCGACCAGGTGGGCGACGGGCACGACCACTACCGGACGGCATTCGGGCCGGCGGCCGTCGAGGTGGCGCGGGCCGCCGTCGCCGTGGAGTTGGGCGACGGGCCGGAGGCGGTCGCCCGGCACGAAAAGGCGATTGGGAGGGACGGGTGGCGGTGGCTGCCGGTCGAGCACCGGGCCGCGCATCTGATCGACGCGGCGCGCGCCTACCTTCGGACGGACGACCCAGCCAACGCGGCCCGGGTCCTGGTGCGGGCCGAGCGCATCGCGCCCGCCGAGATCAGCCACCGGCCGGCCGCCCGGGACGTGGTCGCCCAGGTCGCCCGCCACTCGGCCGCCCCCGCCACGGTTACCCAGCTCGCCATCAACCTCGGAGTGCTGTGAGCATGACGGCCACTATCGTCCGGGCTGTGGCAGCCAGAGCAGCGGGAGCGGCGGCGGCCGTCGGTCGCCTCCGAAGGGACGGGTGCCCTGTTGAGCGATATACCTCAGAGGCATAGATATGACTCTGAGGTATATCGCTCAACGACACATCGACATTCCGGGCCAGCCGAAGCGCGGGCGAGAGGTCCGGCATCGGCGCGATGTGGCTCAGCTCACTCCTGCTGGGTGTCAAGGTTCGTGGTGTGGCAGCGAGGTAGCGGCAAGCAGCCACCACGGAGGAATTTCATGGCCACCCTCGCCGCCACCGTTCCCACCCGCCGCCACTCGTCCCAGCGCCTGCTCCTCGCCGGCAGCCTCGCCGGACCGTTCTTCTTCGCCTCGGCAGTGACGCAGATGCTCACCCGGGAGGGCTACGACATCACCCGGCACCCGATCAGCCAGCTGGCCACCGGAGGTCTCGGCTGGATTCAGATCACCACATTCGTGCTGGCCGGCCTCGGCGGGATCGCCCTCGCCGTCGGTGTCCGGCGCACGCTCACCCACGGCACTGGCCGACGTGCGCTGCCAATCCTCGTCGGGATCTTCGGTGCCGGGCTCGTCGCGGCCGGGGTCTTCACCATGGATCCGGAGTACGGCTTCCCGGTGGGAACTCCGGACGGGCCGGTCGACGAGATGTCCTGGCACAGCATCGCGCACTCGGCGGCGGCCGCCATCGCCTTCACCGCGCTGGCCGTCGCCGCCATCGTGCTGACGATCCGTCACATCCGCCGTCGGGCCGTCCTGCTGGCGGTGCTGAACGGCCTCGCCGCGCTCATCCTGCTGATGCCGATGTCACCGAGCCGCATGAGCATCCAGATCGCCGTGAACGGCCTGGTCGCCTTCACCTGGACGACGGTCGTCGCCCTCTCCCTACGCCGTTCGAGCCGATCGGCGTAGCGTGGCCCGAACCCCACGAGTACGAGGATGACCATGAAGTATCTGCTGCTCAGCTACACGCCGACCGCAGCCTGGGACGCCGCGACCGCCGACACCCCGTCCGAGGAGGCGCTGGCCGCGTTCGCCGCGTACCAGCGGTTCGAACAGGAGTTGATCGAGACCGGCGAGTTCGTCAGCAGCGAAGGGCTCGGCCACCCGGTGGTCAGCACCACGGTCCGCAAAACCCCGACCGGTGTGGTGGCGACCGACGGCCCGTTCGTCGAACTCAAGGAGGTCCTGGCCAGCTTCGCGATGATCGACGTGGGCAGTCAGGAGCGTGCCGTGGAGATCGTCTCCCGGATGGTCGAGGTGCTGGGCGAGCCGATGGAGATCCGGCCGATCATGGGTGCGGACTTCGCGGCATGACTGCCCGGATCCCGCGTCACCGAACGGCAGTTTCGGCGTGACGCCGGACGTCGAGCACCTGCTGCGCGCCGAGGCGCCGCAGGTCCTCGGCGCGCTGGTGCGGCGCTTCGGCCACTTCGACGTGGCCGAGGACGCGGTCCAGGAGGCGCTCCTCGCCGCAAGCAGGACGTGGCCGGCCGACGGGGTGCCGGAGAACCCGCGCAGCTGGCTGATCCGCATCGGGTACCGGCGGATGATCGACCTGCTCCGCGCCGACCAGGCTCGGCGCCGCCGCGAGCGGCACGCGGGCATGAGTGAGCTGGCGATGCAGGATCCGG
Source organism: Micromonospora sp. NPDC049645 (assembly GCF_040675155.1). Lineage (NCBI taxonomy): Bacteria > Bacillati > Actinomycetota > Actinomycetes > Micromonosporales > Micromonosporaceae > Micromonospora > Micromonospora sp. NPDC049645. The sequence continues at coordinate 292,408 of NZ_JBFAOI010000007.1, read as the reverse complement.
CCCGACGGGCGCGCCCTGCGGTGGACACCGACGAGAGCCTCACGCTCTTGCTGCTCTGCTGCCACCCCGCGCTGAGCCTCACCTCCCAGGTGGTGCTCACCCTGCGGGCGGTCGGCGGCCTGACGACCACGGAGATCGCACACGCCTACGGGACGGCCGAGAACACCATGGGCGCCCGGATCAGCCGCGCCAAACAGCAATTGGCCCGCGCAGGCGCCCGGTTCACCCCGCCGACCGATGCGGACCGCGACAGCCGGCTGAACGCCGTCATGCAGGTCCTCTACCTGGTCTTCAACGAGGGCTACACCGCCTCCACCGGGGACGAACTCACCCGCGTGGACCTGACCCGCGAGGCGATCCGGCTGACCCGCATGCTCCACGACGCCCTGCCCGACGACTCCGAGGTGACCGGGCTGCTCGCCCTGATGCTGCTGACCGAGTCGCGGCGCGCTGCCCGTAACGACGGCGACGAACTGGTGCCACTGAACGGGCAGGACCGGACTCGCTGGGATCCCGAGCTGATCCGCGAGGGCACCGAACTGATCGACAGCGTCTGGCGGCGGCGCGAGGTCGGCACGTACCAGTTGCAGGCGGCGATCGCGGCCGTGCACGTCGCTGCCGCGTCGGCGGACCAGACGGACTGGCCCCAGATCGCGGCGCTCTACCGGGGACTGGAACACCTCAGCCCGACCGCGCCGGTGCGGCTGAGCCGGGTCGTCGCGGTCGCGCACGCGTACGGGCCGGACCGAGGGCTGGCCCTGCTCGACGACCTCAACCGGGGCTACCACCTGGACGAGGAACCGCTGACCCGGCAACGCGAACGCGCGATCCGCGCACATCTGCTCGAGATGACCGGTGACACGGCCGGTGCGGCGGCGCGGTACCGCGAAGCAGCCCTGCTGACCCAGAACCGCGTCGAACAGCGGTACCTCCAACGTCGAGCCCACCGCCTCGGCTGACCGATCCTCGGCCCGAGCTTCCCGGCTGCGGATCAGGGGACCAGCACCACGCCACCGCGCACGCGGCCTTTGGCCAGCCGCTCGTGGGCGGTCGCCGCGTCGGCGAAGGGGTACACGTCAGCGACCCGGAGCGGAATGTCGCCGCTGGTGACGAGTGCGACCAGTTCGCCCAGCCGTATCCCGTCCGGTTGCACCTCCAGCGCGACGGTCCGGATCCCACGCACCGGCTCCGGGCGGAGCGGAGGTGACGCGGCCACGTAGCCGCCGCCGTCCCGGACGAGGTCCAGCAGCGCGGGGCCGATGACCGCCAGGTCGATGACGGCGTCGAACGTGCCCGTCGGATCGTCGGCGCGCGACAGGAACGCCGCCCCCAGCGACTCGACGAACTCGCGGTCGTCGACTCCGGCGAGCCCCGAGGCGTGCAGACCGGCCGCCCGCGCCAGCGCCAGGACGAACCCGCCGACCTGCCCGGCGGCGCCGGTGACGAGCACCGCCGAACCCGCCGGGAGCGCGAGCAGGTCGAGTGCCTGGGCGGCGGCGAGGCCATTGGTCGGCAGGGTCGCGGCTTCGGTGGCGGAAACGCCGGCGGGCGCGGCGGTCAGCAGGGCCGCGTCGAGGACCACGTACTCGGCGTGGGCGCCGACCGTGGTTTGCAGCCACGGCGAGAAGCCGATGACCTCGTCGCCGATGGCGAGCTTCTCCACCGACGGGCCGACCGCGTCGACGCTGCCGGCGACGTCCCAGCCGGGCGTGTAGGGCAGACCGGTCGGCAACGGGGCCGGGAATCGGCCGGAGCGGACCATCAGATCGACCGGATGGACAACTGACGCCGCGACCCGCACCCGCACCTGCCCCGGCCCCGGCTCGGACACCGGAACGTCGGCCACGTGCAGGACCTCCGGCCCGCCGAACTTGTCATAGCTGACTACGCGCATCGCCCGTCTCCTTCGTGGGATTTCGTGATCACCACGACCGTACGAATCATCGGGCACTGTGAGAAAGTAGGTACCGCAAAGTGCCTAGGGCACCAGAGGAGGGGCACGATGGCGACGTCGACCGCGGCGCAACGCCGTGAACAAACCAAACGTGACTACGACGCGTTCCTGGAACAGTGCCCGACCCGGGAGTTGCTGAGCAGGCTCACCGACAAGTGGGTCGCCCTGGTGATCCCGGCGCTCGTCGACGGCCCGCAGCGGCACGGCGAACTCGCCCGTCGCGTCGCCGGCGTCAGCCAGAAGATGCTCACCCAGACCCTGCGGACGCTGGAGCGCGACGGCCTGGTCACCCGCACGGTCACCGCCTCGGTGCCGGTCCGGGTCGACTACGAGCTCACCCCGCTCGGCCACGAACTGTTCCCGGTCATGATCGCGATCAAGAACTGGGCGGAGACGCACATGGACCGCGTCTTCGAAGCCCGGACCCAATACGACGCACGCGCCTGAAACCTACGGCCGCCGGTTGGGTGGGCATACTTGTGGGGTGCGAGGGCGTCAAGGGGCATCGATGCGCGGTGACAGGTGGAACGGTGCCGTCCTGTGTACGGTGGCGATCCTGGCCGCGATGCTGTTCACCGGCTGCGACGCGGACGAGCAGAGCGAGCCGCAGCGGAACGACGGGTCGATGAAAGAGGTGCTCAAGGAGTACCAGCCCCGCTTCGAGCAACGGCGCGCGGCGCTCGTCGCGGCGGTGGCGAAGGTGCCGGAGAAGCACGTTGGCAAGGCATCGTGTGCCCGGAGGCTGGACCCGCGGCCGGAGTTCATCTGGTTCGACCCCACCACCCGAGCCTCGCTCAGCTACAACAGCCCGGACAAGGGCGGAAACGTCGACATCGCCGCGACAACCGAGGCCGGAACGCCGGAGCGGATAGTGGACAATCCCGGGTCGACCCTGAACACGTTCGCCGTGCCGCCGGGCTGGCTTGTCCGCGGCCTGTGGATCACCGGCCCGCAGGGACCACTCGGCACCGACGAATTCAAGGTGACCAGCCAGTACGGCGACGAGCCATACCTCGGGGTCGAGAAGGATCCGGTCCAGAGGCTCCGGAAGATCCTCGACCTCGGGCTGCACAAGCGCTACATGCTGCTGTACCGCGTGACGACCTTCGCCTTCCCGGACGCCGAGGGCGAGGACAATGTGCGGGCCGACGTGTTCCTCGCCGACCTGGAAAAGGGCGACCTGCCCTGCCAGTTGGTCGCGGACGGCCACAGCTACGACGTGCGGGGTGGACTGGTGGAATCTGTCTCACGCACGCCGTACGAAGACATGCAGACCACTTTCCAGATCGACATCAGCGACAAGCTGAGGTCCCTGACCCGCCCTTGACTCCCGATCAGTCGGACAAGGCCCCACGACGGCATCGACGACTGATCACCGCAGGTGGGTACGGAGGAAATCCAGCTCCAGGGGGAGTAGCCGCTCGGCGGTGCCGTTCGCGGCCAGGTGGGTGGCCCCGGTCAACGGCAGCACGGAGTGTGGTCGGCCGGTGCTCAACAGGGCCGCGGAGAGCCGGAGCGTGTGCGCGGCCACCACGTTGTCGTCGGCCATCCCGTGCACCAGCAGCAACGGGCGGGCCTGGTCCGGCCCGGTGACCGGCTCGGCGGCCAACTCGACGAGCGAATGGTGCGCGTAAATGTCCATGCCGTCCTCCGGCAACCCCAGATAACGCTCGGTGTACGCGGTGTCGTACAGCGCCCAGTCGGTCACCGGGGCACCCGCGATCCCGCACTTGAACAGCTCCGGGTGGCGCAGCACCGCCAACCCGGCCAGCCACCCGCCGAACGACCAACCGCGTACCCCCACCCGACCCAGGTCCAGGTCCGGGTGCTTGCCGGCGAGGGCGGTCAGCGCGTCGATCTGGTCGGTCAGGATCACGTCGGCCACCCGCCGGTGGATCGCCTTCTCGAACGACGGTGCCACGCCCGGCGTACCCCGGTTGTCGATGGTGACCACCGCGAACCCGGCGTCGGCCCACCACTGCCGCTCCAACCACGCGGCCCGCGCTGCCACCACCTCCTGGTGCCCCGGGCCGCCGTAGATGTCCAGCAGCACGGGCAGCCGCCGGCCCGTCACGTGGTTGTCCGGGTAGAGCACCGCCGCCGGCAGCCGCCGATCGGTCACCCGTTCCAGTAGCGGCAGCGGAGAGTAGGGCGGGGTGGCGGCGAACGACCGCAGCTCGGCGATCTCCTGACTGCCGCGACGCACCGTCCAGCGCACCCCGGCGTGATCCAGCGAGGAGACGCCGACCGCCAACACGTCCCCGCCCACCGCGGCGGTGTACCAACCGGAGTCGGTGGTGAGCCGGCGTGCGTCCACCCCACCGCCGATGGTGGTGCGGACGCGGAACAGGTGTCGCTCGCTCGGCTCGCCGTCGCTCGCCTCCACCAGCAGGTCGGCCGGGCCGCTGACGGCCGGCAGTCGACCCACCACCCGCCGCACGTACAGCGACGGTGGGGTGAGCAGGGTGCCGTCCGCGAACAGGCACCGGGCGTCGTACCCGTCGTGGGCCAACTCGCCACCGACCAGCACCCGGCCGTCGGGCAGGTGCGCCGGCGTACCGGCGATCGGCTCGACCCAGCGGGGATCGGCCAGCTCGGCGTGCACCTGGGTCTCACCCGTTCGCGGGTCCACCGCCAGCACCAACCCGTGCTGCTGCGAGCGACGCAGCACGGTGATCAACGGGCTGCCCTCGCCCCAGCTGACCCCGGTCAGGTACGGGTACGTCTCCCGGTCCCAGTGCACGTCGACCCAGCCGTCGTCCAGGTCCAGCAAATGCAGGCTGACCTCCGCGTTCGGCCCGCCCGCCCGGGGGTACGCGACGGCCGTCGGTGGGCTGGCCGGCTGCGCCGGGTCGTGCAGGTGCCACCGCTCCAGCCGGGACTCGTCGACCCGGGCGGCGAGCACCGAGCGGCCGTCCGGCGCCCACCAGTAACCGCGGTACCGGCCGAACTCCTCCGCCGCGATGTGCTCGGCCAGCCCCCAGCTGACCCCGGCGTCCTCGCCGGCCAGCAGAGTGTCGGTGCCGTCGGGGTCGATCACCCGCAGCTCGCCCCGACGCACCCCCTCGGCCGCGTCCGTCACGTACGCCACCCGCTGCCCGCTCGGGTCGGGACGCGGGTCCAGCACCGGGCCGACGGCCTCGACCTCCACCACGTCGCCGTGCACCAGGTCGGCCCGGAACAGCCGCCCGGCCAGCGCGAACACCGCGACTCGCCCGGCCGCGTCCAGCGCGTACGAGCCGATGCCGGCGGCGCTGAGCCGCAGCCGCTCACGCAGCGCGCGTTCCCCGGGGCTGAGGGACCGGACGTCGCCACCCTCGCCCAGCAGGGTCGCCGGGTCGGCGACCAGCCGCTCCTCGGCGGTGCCCACGTCCAGCAGCCAGAGCGCGTCCGCCGGGTCCTCGGGGCCGGCGGAGCGCAGGAAGATCACCCGGGAGCCGTCCTCGGCCACGGAGACAGCGCGTGGCGCGCCGTGGCTGAACCGGTGGGTGCGGGCGGCCAGCTCCGGAAAGTCCACACGCCAAATCGTAGAGCGGGAGCGGGGGTGATGTGGCCGACCTGGGCGGACGCGTCAGCGTCAGCGGAACCCGACCGCCGGTTAGAGTGACCGTCGTGACGATGCTGCCCGACCGCCGCCTGCTGCTGGTCCACGCGCACCCCGACGACGAGTCGATCGGCACCGGCTCGACGATGGCCCACTACGCCGCGAACGGCGCGCACGTCACGCTGGTGACCTGCACGCTCGGCGAGGAGGGCGAGATCCACGTGCCCGCGCTGGCCCAGCTGGCCGCCGCCGAGGCCGACCAGCTCGGCGGGTACCGCCTCGCCGAGCTGGCCGCCGCGTGCGCCGCGCTCGGCGTCACCGACCACCGCTTCCTCGGCGGCGCCGGCCGTTACCGCGACTCCGGGATGATGGGGCTCGCGACCAACGAGCACCCCCGGGCCTTCTGGCAGGCCGACCTCGACGAGGCCGCCGGGCATCTCGTCGAGATCATGCGGGAGGTACGCCCGCAGGTGCTCGTCACCTACGACCCGAACGGTTTCTACGGTCACCCCGACCACATCCAGGCGCACCGGGTGGCCATGCGCGCCGTCGAGCTGGCCGCCGCCGAGGGTTGCGCCCCGCTCAAGGTCTACTGGACGGCCATGCCGCTCAGCGTCCTGGAGGCCGGCATGACGCACTTCGCCGAGTCGTCCGACAACCCGTTCGGCGGCATCGAGGACATCGCGGACCTGCCCTTCGGCACCCCGGACGCCCAGATCGCCGCCCGGATCGACGGCACCGACCAGCACCAGGCCAAGGAGGCCGCGATGCGGGCGCACGCCACCCAGATCCCGGCCAACTCCTGGCTCTACTCGATCGCCGGCAACTTCGGTGGCGAGTTCATGGGCCTGGAGTACTTCACCCTCGCGGTCGGCGAGAAGGGCCCGGGCACCGGGCCGTACGGCTGGGAGGACGACCTCTTCGCCGGTCTGTCCGCGGAGAACGCCCCGGACCGGTCCCCGGTCGCGGCGGCGGGTCTCCGGTGAGCCTGCCCGCCGCACCGATGACGGTCGTGGACGACCAGGAAGCCCCGCCCCCGGCGGGGCCACCGCCGCGCGCGGTGGACCTGGGCCTGCGGCTGGTCGGTGCGATCGTCGTGGTCGTCGCCGGGGTGGTGACCGGTGTGCTGGAGCTGCTGCTCGCCACGCTCCGGGTCGGCGGGCAACTGATCGGTGTGTCGGCGCTGTTGGCCATCGGCGCCAACATCGTGTTGAGCTGGTTCGCGTACGAGGCGGTGGGCCGCCGGTGGGCGGTGGCGCTGCCGGCGGTGCCGTGGTTCGCGTTGATGGCCGTCGCCGCCATCCGGACCACCGAGGGCGACCTGCTGCTGGCCGGCGACAACTGGGTCGGCCTGGCCATGATCGTGGCCGGCGCGATGACGTTCGCGGTGATGGGCTTCCGGCAGATCCTCGCCCCGCAGCCGCACCTGCTCGGCGGCTGATGCCCGGCTCCTGCTGCTAGCTGGTGACGTCACTCAGGTAAGGGTGGTAGATATTCCTGCCAGGGATGTGAACCCCGCGACGGGGCGTACGGCAGGAGGGTCCGGCGATGGACAAGCGGTGGCGTGACATCGGTGTGCTCGTAGCAGCACTGTTCGCGGTCAACGTGGTCGCCCGACTGATCACCCGGTTCGGCTTCGACGAGGACGACACCGCCGCCGACCGGGTGTCGCTCGCGATGTTCGTGGTGATCGGGCTGATCCTCGCCGTGGTCGCCTTCCGCTGGGGTCGTCGCCGGCCGTTGGCGGACTGGGCGGCCGACATGGCCCTCGTGGTGCCGGTGGCGATGCTGCTGACCGTGCTGGTCGGGCCCCTGCTGGTCGGTCACAACCCGTTCGCCGGTGGTGCCGGGACGTTCTTCGCCCAGATCTGGCTCTACCTGCTCGCCACCGGCGCCGGCTTGCTGATCGGTTACCTGGTGCTCACCGCGCTCGGGCGTGACTACCGATCTCAGCAGCTCAAGCGGTTCGCCGAGGTCAAGGCCGCGAAGCCCCGCCGGGTCGTCCGCCGCTGACCATCGCCCGGTCGGTCCGGCATCGCCCGGCCGGGCCGCCATCGCCCGGTCGGTCCGGCTCTGCCCGGTCGGTCCGGCCCGGTCGGCTCTGCCCGGCCCGGTCCGGCGGGCCGTCCCGCTCGGCAGTGCGTTGCGGGCCGCCCAATCGGGCCTCGCGGCAAGCGCCGCGTGATCGACTCGGCTTCCTTGAACTCGCGGTGTCCCGCTCCTCGGGATGCCGCGACTTCCTGAAAGCTGAGTTGATCCTCGCCCCGGCCGGCACTCCCCAGCCCGCCCTGGCCCCGCCCGGCCCGGCCCGGGGACGCAGGGGTCAGTGCGGGGCGACCCGGGTCAGGTAGGTGTGGTGGGTGACGAAGCCGAGCTGCTGGTAGAGCGTGACCGCCGCCGTGTTTCGCTGCTCGACCTGGAGGAACGCGTGTGTCGCGCCGCCGGACGCGCCCCAGGCGGCCAATTCGTTGATCACACGGCGGGCCAGTCCCTGCCGGCGAGCCACCGGCAGCACCTCGATCAGGCTCAGGCCCAGCCAGCGCCCCTGGCCGGTCACCGTGCCGCGGCCGACCGCCACCAGAGCGCCATCGACGTACACGTTGGCGAAGCGGACCTGGTCCACGGCGGTGAGGACGTGCCGGGCGGCCTCCGGCAGGCCGCCCTTGCGGCCGGCGGCGATGGCCAGCCACTCGTCGCCCGGCGCGGTGGCCAGCTCGACGACCGCACCGCTCCACCCGACGGCGTCGCCGGCTCGCTCAGGTGCCTCGACCAGCGGTGCGTTGGCGGACGTCGGCGCCAGCAGCGGCAGCGACGCGGTCTGCACCAGCGTCGGTGGGCGGCTGCCCCAGCCCCGGGCGTCGAGTTCGGCACCGACCGGCGCGGCGAGTGGCAGCGGCGTGTTGATCAACGCGGGCTGGCCCCGCTCGGCGTACCAGCGCTCGACCGCGTCGACCGCGGCGGCCAGTGGTCGGTCCGGGTCGCCGATCGGTAGGGCCGAGTTGGCCCGCCCGGTCCAGCCCTCGGCCGACCGGAGCAGCCAGTCGCCGAGCCGGCCCCGGGTCGGTGCTGGCCACGCCTCGTTGGCGGCCCGCTCCAGGGCCACGACCGCGGCGGCGGTCGGCCGACGGGTCGGCGGTACGCGCTTGGCACGGTGCACCTGTGCCACCGGCACCCGTAGCTGCCCGTGCGCGGTGGCCAGCGTGAGATGAGTCTCGCTCAGCTCGACCAGCTCGCCGAGGGCGTCCGAGAAGAGCGGCCGGCCTTCGCGAATCCCCACAATCCGGCGGACTACGATCCGATGTCCCACATCCTGCTGTCGGAGCACGATCGACCCCCTCCCCGGCGAGATACTAGGCTCTTACCGTCGCGGGAGATCGCGGCGCGTCTTGCGGAGGAGAAGACCGGTGACCTACATCATCGCCGAGCCGTGCGTGGATGTGCTCGACAAGGCATGCATCGAGGAATGCCCGGTCGACTGCATTTACGAGGGCAACCGGATGCTCTACATCCACCCCGACGAGTGCGTCGACTGTGGTGCCTGTGAGCCCGTCTGCCCCGTGGAGGCGATCTTCTACGAGGACGACGTTCCGGAGCAGTGGAAGGACTACACCGGCGCCAACTACGAGTTCTTCGAGGATCTGGGCTCGCCCGGTGGCGCCTCGAAGATCGGCAAGGTGGAGAAGGACGCCACCTTCGTCGCCGCGCAGGCGCCGCGCGGCGAGGGCCACTGAACCGGCCCGCGCCGGTCTCGTCGCGGCTGCCCGAGTTCACCTGGGACACCCTGGACGCCGCGGCCACACTGGCCGCGGCGCATCCGGGGGGTCTGATCAACCTCTCCATGGGTACGCCGGTCGACCCGGTGCCCGAGGTGATCCGCCGGGCGTTGGGCGACGCGTCCGACGCTCCCGGTTACCCGCTGACCGCGGGCACCCCGGCGCTGCGGGCCGCGATCGCGGCCTGGGTGTCGCGTGCCTGTGGTGCTGGCGTCGACGGTCTTGGTGTGCTGCCGACCATCGGCTCGAAGGAGCTGGTGGCCTGGTTGCCCACGCTGCTCGGCATCGGCCCCGGTGACGTGGTGGTGGTGCCGTCGATCGCCTACCCCACCTACGAGGACGGCGCCCGGCTGGCCGGCGCGACCGTCGTCCGCACCGACTCGCTCACATCGGTCGGGCCGACCTCACGGGTCAGGTTGGTCTGGGTCAACTCGCCCGGTAACCCGACCGGCCGGGTGCTGCCCGCCGCGCACCTGCGCAAGGTGGTCGACTGGGCCCGGGAACGTGGCGCGGTGGTCGCGAGCGACGAGTGCTACCTGCCGTTGGGCTGGTCGGCGGAGCCGGTCTCGGTGCTGTCCCCGCAGGTCAGCGGGGGCAGCTATGCCGGGGTGCTCGCGGTGCACTCGCTGTCCAAGCGGTCCAACCTCGCCGGCTACCGGGCCGGCTTCGTGGCCGGTGACCCGGCGCTCGTCGCCGAGCTGCTCAAGGTCCGTAAGCACGCCGGCATGATCGTCCCCGCACCGGTGCAGGCGGCCATGGTGGCCGCACTGGAGGACGAGCGACACGCCGAGGAGCAGCGGGAGCGTTACCGCGCCCGGCGCGAGGTGCTGCGCGCGGCCTTCACCGATGCCGGCTTCACCGTCGAGCACTCCGAGGCGGGCCTCTACCTCTGGCTGACCAGAGGTGAGGACTGCTGGCAGACGGTCGACTGGCTGGCCCGCCGGGGCATCCTGGTCGCCGCCGGTGTCTTCTACGGCCCGACCGCCGGGCAGTACGTCCGGGTCGCGCTGACCGAGTCCGACGAGCACGTCGCGGCGGTCGCCGGCCGGCTCCGGGCCTGACCCCGGGCGGCCCGGCGATGACCGACGGCATGACCGAGCGGTACGCCAGGGTGCGCGCCGCCGTGATCGGCACCGGGCTGATCGGCGGCTCGGTGCTGCTGCGCCTGGCCGACGCCGGCCTGGACGTCGTGGGATGGGACCCGGACCCGGCCACCCGGGAGCGCGCCCAGCGCCGGGGTGTGGTCGCCCCGGCCACCATCGAGCAGGCCGTGGTCGACCGGGACGTGGTCTTCCTCTGCGGGCCGCTGCCCACTCTGCCGCACACCCTGGCCCGGCTGGCCGAGCTGACCGGGCCCGGCTGCGTGCTCACCGATGTCGGCAGCACCAAGGTGGCGGTGACCGAGACGGCCGACCGGCTCGGGCTCGCCCAACGGTTCGTCCCGGGGCATCCGATGGCCGGTGCGGAGTCCGCCGGCCTGACCGCGGCCTCGTCGAGCCTGCTGGTCGGCGCGGCCTGGGTGCTCTGCCCGGCGCCCGGTGCCGCGCTGGAGGCCTTCCGCTGGTTGACCGGGCTGCTGGTGGAGGTGTTCGACGCCCGGGTCGTGCCGATGTCCGCGCCGGTCCACGACTCGGTGGCCGCGCTCTCCTCGCACGTGCCGCACCTGCTGGCGGGTGCGCTGGCCGGGGCGACGCAGCGGGCGCCACTGCGGGACGCGGTGCTGGCGCTGGCCGCGGGCAGCTTCGCCGACGGTACGCGGGTCGCCGGCACGCCGGCGGAACGGACCGCGAACATGCTGCTCGGCAACCGGGACCGGGTGCTGCACGAGTTGGCCGAGGTCCGTGCGTTCCTCGACGGGTTGGCCGCCGCCCTGCGGGCCGACGACGCGCCGGCGCTCATCGCCCGGTACGCGGAGGCCGGGGCGGCCCGGTCGGCGCTGCTGGACCGGCGATTCACCGGTCAGACCCGACGGTTCGCGGCCGACGGCGACCAGGACGCCGAGGTGACCTGGCTGCGCGGGTTGGGCGGCGCCGGTGGGCACCTGACGGGGTGTCGGATCGACCCGGACGCGGTTTCCTATGCCGCGTGGTTTCCCGCGGCTGACTAGGCTGAGGGGCATGGCGGTGGACAGTCCGGTGGTGCAGGTGCGCGGCGAGGCGTACCGGGAGGTGCCGCCCGAGCTGGCCCGGTTCGCGGTCACCGCGACAGCCCGCGACCGGGACCGGGAGGCGACGCTGACCCGGTTGGCCGAGCGGGCCGCCGCGATCCGGGTGCTGCTCGACGGCGCCGGGTCGACGGTGGCGCGGCGGGAGACCGGCGACCTGCGGGTGCGGCCGGAGACCCGCCGTTCGGGTGAACGGGTGGTCGCCTGGCACGGCAGTGTCACCACCACCGTCACCGTCACCGACTTCACCGCCCTGGGTGAGCTGATGCTCCGGCTGGCCGACCAGGATCAGGTCGAGGTGTCCGGCCCGTGGTGGGAGCTTCGTCCGGACAGCCCGGCCCATCGCGCGGCCCGGCACGCCGCGATCAGTGACGCGTTGCTGCGGGCCCGGGAGTACGCGGAGGCGCTTGGCGCCCAGGTCACCTCGTTGATCGAGCTGGCCGACGCGGGGCCCGCCGACCGGCCGATGTTCGCCCGTGCGGCGTTCGCCGGGGGCGGCGGCGCGGGTGGTGGCCCGCCGGAGCTGGAGCTGGACCCACAGCCGCAGACGGTGCAGGCGGCGGTGCAGGCGCGGTTCACCATCAGCGACCCGGTTCTGGGCTGATGCCGCCGGCCCAGGTGCTCTCCGTCGACGAGCTGATCTCGCGAGCGTTGGTGCTGGCCGAGGCTGGTCCGCGACAACTGCTCGGCATCGCCGGTGCGCCGGGCGCCGGGAAGTCCAGTCTGGCGGAGCGGATCGTGGCCGAGGTCGGGTCGGTCGCCCGGCTGGTGCCGATGGACGGTTTCCACCTGGCGCAGTCGCAGCTGGTCCGCCTGGGCCGCGCCGACCGTAAGGGTGCGTCGGACACCTTCGACGCCAACGGGTACGTGTCGCTGCTGCGCCGGTTGCACCGGTTGGAGCCGACGGCGGTCTACGCGCCGGAGTTCCGCCGGGAGCTGGAGGAGCCGGTGGCCGGGGCGATCGAGGTGCTGCCGTCGGTCCGGCTGGTGGTGACCGAGGGCAACTATCTGCTGTTGCCGGATCCGCCCTGGCAGGAGATCCGGTCGCTGCTGCACGAGGCGTGGTTTCTCGACCTGGACGCCGAGGTACGGCAGCGCCGGCTGACCGCCCGGCACGAGGCGTACGGTCGGTCGCCGGAGCAGGCGCGGGCGTGGGCGTTGGGCAGCGACGAAGCGAATGCCGCCCTGATCACCCCCACCGCCGACCGGGCCGATTTGGTGGTCCGACTGCCGGAGCCGCCGGCTCCCTGTTAGCTAGTCGAGTTCCCGGACCGGCCGGGCCGGGTTGCCGACCGCCACCACGTTGGCGGGCAGGTCCCGGGTGACCACCGCGCCGGCGCCGACGACGGTGTTCGGGCCGATCGTCACGCCGGCCAGCACGATGGCGCCGCCGCCGAGCCACACGTTGTCGCCGATGGTGATCGGTTTGGCCGCCTCCCACTTGTCGCGGCGCGGGCCGGGCTCCACCGGATGGGTCGGCGTGAGCAGCTGCACGTTCGGTCCGATCTGGACGTCGGCACCGATGGTGATGGTGGCGACGTCGAGAAAGACGGCGTGGTAGTTGACGAAGCTGCGTGGCCCGATGCGGATCTGCCAGCCGTAGTCGCAGTAGAACGGTGGGCGAACCCAGGTGCCCTCACCCAGTTCGCCGAGGAGGTCGCGCAGCGCCGCGAGGCGGGCCTGCGGGTCGGCCGCGGCGCTGGTGTTGAAGCGTTCCATCAGCCGGGCGGCGCGGTCCAGGTCGCTGATGATCTCCGGATCGTCGGCGAGGTACGGCTCGCCGGCGAGCATCCGGTCCTTCATGGAGGTCACCCGGTCGATGATGCCCGCCGATTCCGTCCGGGGTTGGCAGGTCCGTCATATTCTCGACCCCTTTTTTGCATACCGAGTATGCAACACTGACGGAGGTCAATGCACCTCTCGTAGCTGTCGACGCTCCACGCAGGAGGTTCCGTTGCATCGACGCAGCCGCATGTCCACCGCCGCCATCGCGATAGCAGCCCTCGTACTGGGCGCGCCGACCGTCGCCCTGGCCAGCAGACCCGGCGACGCCGTCCCCGCCGCCACCACGAAGTCCGGTGCCGGCACGTCGACGGCCCGGACCGCCCTCACGAAGACGGTCACCCTGCTCACCGGTGACCGGGTCACCCTCACCGCGTCCGGGTCCGCCTCGGTTCGACCCGGCCCCGGTCGCGCCCGGCTGCGGTTCGTCACCACCCGCGACCGTGGTCAGCTCACCGTGCTGCCGCAGGACGCGCTACCGCTGGTCCGCTCCGGACGGGTCGACCGGCGACTGTTCGACGTGACCGGGCTGATCAACGCCGGTTACGACGACGCCCACCGGGACAACCTGCCGGTGCTGGTGGCCGGCGATGCGGGTGCTCGTCGTCGTGCCACGGTGGCTGCGGGGCTGACCGTCACCGCCCAGTTGCCCGCGATCGGCGCAGTGGCCGCCACCGCGGACAAGCAGCGGGCCGCAACGGTCTGGGCGGCGCTCACCGGCGCGAGCGCCCGGGCCGGCGCGGCGGGCGGCGCCCACCGGATCTGGCTCGACGGCCGCCGCCAGGTCACCCTGGAGCACAGTGTGCCGCAGATCGGCGCGCCGGCCGCGCATCAGGCCGGGTTCACCGGCCGGGGCGTCCGTGTCGCGGTGCTGGACACCGGCATCGACACCGGCCACCCCGACCTGGCCGGCCGGGTCGCCGCGTCGCACAACTTCACCGAGGACGCCGACGGCGGTGACACGGTCGGTCACGGCACCCACGTCGCCTCGATCATCGCCGGCAGCGGCGCCGCCTCGGGTGGCAGGTTCCGGGGCGTCGCCCCGGACGCCACTCTGCTCAACGGCAAGGTCTGTGAGAGCCAGGGCTGCACGGAGTCCGCGATCCTGGCCGGCATGCAGTGGGCCGCCGCCGACCAGCACGCCGACGTGATCAACATGAGCCTGACTGGTAGGGACACCGCGGAGGTCGACCCGCTGGAGGCGGCCGTCGAGTCGCTGACCGCGCAGACCGGCGCGCTCTTCGTGATCTCCGCCGGCAACGACGGCGTCGACGGGTCGGTCGGCTCGCCGAGCACGGCGGACGCCGCGCTGTCGGTGGGCGCGGTGGACCGCGACGACGCGCTGGCCGAGTTCTCCAGCCGAGGTCCCCGGGTGGGCGACGGCGGACTGAAGCCGGACATCACCGCGCCGGGAGTGGACATCGTGGCGGCCCGAGGGGACGGCACGCTGCTCGGCGAACCGGTGGGGGAGAAGTACGTCGCGCTCTCCGGCACGTCGATGGCCGCGCCGCACGTCACCGGCGCGGTCGCGCTGATCGCCCAGCAGCACACCGGCTGGGCGGCGGCCCAGCTCAAGGCGACCCTGATGGCCTCGGCGAAGCCGCACCCCGAGCAGACCTCCTTCCAGCAGGGCGCCGGCCGGGTCGACGTGGCCCGGGCGATCACACAGCGGGTGGTCAGCGACCCGGTCAGCGTCTCCTTCGGACAGCCGGCCTGGCCACACGGGGACGACACCCCGGTCACCCGGGCGGTCGGCTGGCGCAACGACGGCCCCGACCCGATCACCCTGAACCTGACCCTGGAGGCGACCGGACCGGCCGGCCAGCCGGCCCCCGCCGGCCTGTTCACCCTGGCGGCGGCCCAGGTCACCGTGCCGGCCGGCGGTACCGCCGGCACCACGGTCAGCGCGGACACCCGACTCGGCACCGACGGTTACTGGACCGGACGCATCGTGGCCCGTTCCGGGGCGACCGTGGCGGTCACCCCGCTGGCGGTCGACCGGGAGGTGGAGAGCTACCAGGTCGCGGTGCGCCACCTGGACGCCGCCGGGACGGCCGCCGCCGAACACATCACGGTGCTGGTCGATCTGGAGACCTTCGCCAGCTACGAGCTGTACGACCCGGACGGCACCGACGACATCCGGGTGCCGAAGGGCCGCTACGGGCTGGTCAGCCTCGTCTTCGCCGAGGACGGGCTCGCCCAGCTGGCCCAACCGGAGCTGGTCGTCGACGCCGACACGGCGGTCACCGTCGACGCCCGGAAGGCCCGGCCGCTGCGGGTGGCCGTCCCGGAACGCTCGGCCGTACCGGCGGTGGTGGACGTCGGCGCGATCTTCCTCGGTGACGAGGGTAGGTACTACGGGTTCGGGGTCGTCTCGCCCGACTTCTCCGGGTTGGCCACCGGGCACCTCGGCCGGGCGGTGTCCACCGAACGGTTCGTCGCGACGGTCGCCAGTCAGTGGGCCCAACCGGAGGTGGCCGTCAGCCCCTACCTGTACGCGCTGGCCGAAAGCTTCCCCGGCCGGATGCCGACCGGCTTCGAGAAGACCTACCGGAGCCGGGAGTTGGCGAGCGTCACGCACCAGTTCCGGGGCGGCTACCCGGGCCTGGTCGCGGACCGGGTGGTCTTCCCGCACCTCGAACCCGACCTGGGTGGCTGGGCGGTCAATCTGCCCACCACAGTGCCCGGGCAGCGGGTCGAGCACTACAACACCCGCGGCGTGCGGTGGTCCTCGGAAACGATGTTCGGGGTCCCCACCGAGGAGGGATGGCTCGACGGGAAGGCGGCGCTGAGCGCCGACCCCACGGCGTACCGGCCCGGCCGGCACACCCGGGAAAGCTGGAACAGCGCCCCGTACGGTCCGTCGTTCCCGACGCCGCGCTGGCCCGGCCAGGGAGTCACCCGATTGGGTGACGACATCCAGGTGGACGTTCCGCTCCACGGAGACGCCCAGGGGCACGCCGGCGGTTCGGTCCACGACTCGGCCCGGACCGCCCTCTACCGCGAGGGCAAGCTGGTCGGCGAGTCGTCGGAGGCGGGCTTCGGGCAGTTCACGGTGCCGCCCGGCAACGCCGGCTACCGACTTGAGGTGTCGTCGAAGCGGAGCTTCACCGACCTCAGCACCGAGGTCAGCACGGCGTGGACGTTCCGGTCCCGCCGCGTGGCCGGCGACGACTACCACGCGCTGCCGGTGTCGGCCATCCGGTTCACCCCTGCGGTGAACGGGGACAACGCCGCTGCCGCCGGCCGGAGCCTGGTCATCCCCGTGCAGGTGCGACGGCAACCCGGGGCGGCCGAGTCACGGGTGACCAAACTGACCGTGGACGTCTCCTACGACGGAGGCCGCAGCTGGCAACCCGCCCGGGTGCGGCACGGCGGGCACGGTTGGACGGCCACCGTCCGGCATCCCGCCGGGCCCGGTCACGCGTCCCTGCGGGCCACCGCCTGGGACGCCGCCGGCAACACGGTGACCCAACGGATCATCCAGGCGTACCGGTTGCGCTGAGGCGTACCCCCGTCGGGTCCGCGGCCGAGCGCCGCGGACCCGGCGGGTGCGTCAGTCG
Organism: Micromonospora sp. NPDC049645; assembly: GCF_040675155.1. Taxonomy (NCBI): domain Bacteria; kingdom Bacillati; phylum Actinomycetota; class Actinomycetes; order Micromonosporales; family Micromonosporaceae; genus Micromonospora; species Micromonospora sp. NPDC049645. The sequence goes on along the minus strand of NZ_JBFAOI010000007.1, from coordinate 275,628 downwards.
TTGGCGTGCAGGGCGGCGTTCAGTTCGATGCCCCGGCCGGTGCGCGGGCGGGCCTCCAGCCCGCCGGTGACCGAGTTGCGCCAGAACAGCAGGCCGTCGACGCCGGACAGCTCCCGGGCCTTGACCACCCGGCCGTCCGGAAGGGTGATCTTCGACGCGGCGGTGATGTAGCAGCCGGCCTCGACCACGCAGTCGTCGCCGAGCGAGATGCCGACGCCGGCGTTCGCGCCGACCAGGCTCCGCTCGCCGATGCTGATCTTGTCGGTGCCGCCGCCGGAGAGGGTGCCCATGATGGAGGCCCCACCGCCGATGTCGGAGCCGTCACCGACCAGCACGCCCTGCACGATCCGCCCCTCGACCATCGAGGTGCCGACGGTGCCGGCGTTGAAGTTCACGAAGCCCTCGTGCATCACTGTGGTGCCGGCCGCCAGGTGGGCGCCGAGGCGCACCCGGTCGGCGTCGGCGATCCGCACCCCGGAGGGCACCACGTAGTCGGTCATCCGGGGGAACTTGTCCACCCCGTACACCGCCAGGTGCCGGCCGGCGGCCCGCTCGATCACCCGCAGCTCGTCCACCCGTTCCGGGGGGCACGGCCCGGCGGAGGTCCAGGCCACGTTGGCCAGCTTGCCGAAGATGCCGTCCAGGTTGAGCTGGTTGGGTCGCACCAGGCGGTGCGACAGCAGGTGCAACCGGAGGTACGCGTCGGAGGCGTCCTTGATCGGGTCGTCCAGCGAGCCGATCACGGTCACCACCTGCACGGTACGCAGACCAGGCAGGGACCGGTCACCCAGCGCGGCCGGCGGCAGGTCGAGCACGTCCGCCTTGTCCTCGCCGGCGACCAGCGGCAACTCGCCCAGGCCCAGCTTGCCGGTCGGGTACCAGGTGTCGAGCACCTGCTCGTCTGCGGTGACCGTGGCCAGGCCGATGCCCCAGGCGGAATCTGCGGACGTCACTGTTACACCTCTCGGTCGCGGCCGGACTGGCCTCGGCTCGCTCCTCGCGCTGACAGACCTGAAGGTACCGTGCGAACCATGGAGAACCCGCTGACCCCCGAGGTCCTCGCCGATCCGGTGCAGCTGACCCGCGCGCTGGTAGACATAGAGTCCGTGTCCCTCAACGAGAAGGCGATCGCCGACTGTGTCGAGGAGGTGCTGCGGGGTGTGCCGCACCTGACCACCCACCGGCACGGCAACACGGTGATGGCCCGCACCGACCTTGGTCGGTCGCAGCGTGTCGTGCTGGCCGGGCACCTCGACACGGTGCCGTTGAACAACAACTTCCCGTCGACCATGCGCGGCGACCTGATGTACGGCTGCGGCACCTCCGACATGAAGTCCGGCACCGCGTACGCGCTGCACCTGGCGGTGACGCTGCCCGAGCCGCGCTACGACGTGACGTACTTCTTCTACGAGGCCGAGGAGATCGAGTCCCGGTACAACGGGCTCAACCTCGTCGCCCAGGCGTTCCCGGAGTGGTTGGAGGCGGACTTCGCGGTGCTGCTGGAGCCGACGTACGGCATCGTCGAGGCGGGCTGCCAGGGCACCATGCGTTCGGTGGTCACCACGACCGGCGTACGTGCCCACTCGGCGCGCTCCTGGCACGGGGTGAACGCCATCCACGCCGCCGGCGAGGTGCTGCGCCGCCTCCAGACGTACGAGGCGCGCCGGGTCACCATCGACGGCTGCGACTACCGCGAGGGCATGAACGCGGTGCGGATCAGTGGCGGGGTGGCCGGCAACGTGGTCCCCGACCGCTGTGAGATCGAGGTCAACTATCGGTTCGCCCCGGATCGCACCCCCGCCGAGGCGGAGGCGCACCTGCGTGAGGTGTTCGCCGGCTTCGAACTCACGGTGACCGACACCGCGGCGGGCGCCGCCCCCGGGTTGGAAGCCGCCCCGGCGAAGGAGTTCCTGGCGGCGGTCGGCGCCGCGCCGATCGGCAAGCTGGGCTGGACGGACGTGGCCCGGTTCGCGGCGATGGGCATCCCCGCGCTGAACTTCGGACCCGGGGACCCGAACCTCGCCCACCACCCCGACGAGCACGTCGAGATCAGCAAGATCCGCGATGGCGCGGCGACCCTGCACCGCTGGTTGGCCCCGGCCTGACCGGCGCTGCCCCCGGGCGTCCCGCTCCGGTGATCAAGAGGTTTGCGTCAGCCGGGCCCGTTGTCGGCGGCGCAAACCTCTTGATCAGCTCCGGACGGGGTGGGGGAGGCGGGCGTTGGGTTCTGCTGGCGGGTGCGGCGGCGTTCGGCCACCACGTCTTGGATCCGTCGCTGCATCTGTCGACGGATCCGGATCATCTCGCTGTTGCTGATCACGCTGTCTCCTCCCCCGAAGGCGCGCGCCGGGGCATACCCGGTATGTGAATAGTAAGACGTACGGGAGAGCCGAATAGTTGCCCATGATCCCGAACTATTTCTCGGCGTTCGCTCCCCGCGCACCCGGCCGGTGCTGCTCCATTACGGTTGCCCCATGAGCCACAGCAACGGGCGGGAGGCCGGTCGCAGTCCCGGACAGGAGCGGCACCGCGGTGCGGTCACGCTGCGTAGAGGTGCCATTCCGAGCAGCACCGCCGACCAGCGCCTGCTGGATTCACGGGGGCGGGGCGACTGGAAGACCAAGGACGCCTGGCGCGCGCTGCGCATCCTCGCCGAGTTCGTCGAGGGTTTCGACACCCTCGCCGACCTGCCGCCGGCGGTCAGCGTCTTCGGCTCCGCGCGCAGCGGACCGGAGAGCGCCGAGTGTCAGCTGGCCGAGCAGTTGGGCGGTGCGCTGGCCCGCGCCGGCTACGCGGTGATCACCGGAGGCGGGCCCGGGGTGATGGAGGCCGCCAACCGCGGCGCCAGCGAGGCCGGTGGGATCTCCGTGGGGCTCGGCATCGAGCTTCCGTTCGAGCAGGGCATCAACGACTGGGTCGACCTCGCCATCAACTTCCGCTACTTCTTCGCCCGTAAGACGATGTTCGTCAAGTACGCCCAGGCGTTCGTGGTGCTGCCCGGCGGGTTCGGCACCATGGACGAGTTGTTCGAGGCGCTCACCCTCGTGCAGACCGGCAAGGTCACCCGGTTTCCGGTGGTGCTCATGGGGGTCGCCTACTGGCGGGGCCTGCTCGACTGGTTGCGCGACACGATGGCCGCCACCGGCAAGATCGGGCCGGTCGACCTGGACCTGATCTGCCTCACCGACGACGTCAACGAGGCCGTCCGGTACATCGTCGCGGCGGAGGCCGCGCTCTCCGCCGAGCAGGAGGCGGTCCGCGAGGAGGCCGTCGCCCGTACCGGCGCGGATCAGCAGGCCGCCGCCGAGCGAGCCGCCGAGCAGCCTCGGGACCGCGACTGATGGCGGCCATCTGCGTGTTCTGCGCGTCCTCTCGTACCCTCGATCAGCGCTGGTTGGACCTGGCCGCCGAGACCGGCGCGGAGTTGGCCCGGCGCGGCCACACCCTGGTCAGCGGTGGCGGTTGCGTCGGCATGATGGGCGCGGTGGCGGACGGCGCCCGATCCGCCGGCGGGCGCACCCTGGGCGTGATCCCGCAGTCGCTTGTCGATCTGGAGGTCGCCGACCTCGCTTCGGACGAGTTGCTGGTGACCGACTCGATGGCCAGCCGCAAGACCCTGATGATCGACAAGTCGGACGCGTTCCTCACCCTGCCCGGTGGGCTGGGCACCCTGGACGAGTTGTTCGAGGTGTGGACCACGGCCACTCTCGCCCTGCACGCCAAGCCGATGGTGCTGATCGACGCCGACGGGTTCTACCGTCCACTGCTGGACTGGCTCGACGCGCTGGCCGACCAGACCTTCCTCAAGCCCGCCGGCCGCGACCTCCTGACGGTGACCAGCACCGTCCCCGAGGCCCTCAACGCCCTGGAATCCCGCCTGACCTAACCCCCGACCCCGCCCCCACCCACCCCACCCCACCCCGCCGCGCCGCGCCGCGGTGATCATGAAGTTAGCGACGTTGCTGTCGGCGTGTCGCGTCGCTAACTTCATGATCGATGAGGGTGGATGGGGGCGGGAGGGGTTGGGTGGGGAGCGGTGTGGGTGGGGTTTGGGTGGGTGGGTGTCGTATGGGTCTGATGGGATGAGCTGATGCAGGCGTACCGGTTGGTGCGGCGGCCCGGTGGGCCGGCGCGGGGGGACGGGGCGACGCCGGCCAGCGCTTCCGTGCCCGCCGGGCGCGGCGCCTCCGCGGCCGGTGTCGACGGGCCGGCCGCGCCCGAGCGGGGGGCCGCACCCGAGCCGATCGGTGGCGGCGGTTGGCGAGCCGACCCGGTGCAGGCCGAGGTGGTCGGGCACACCGACGGGCCGATGCTCGTGCTCGGTGGCCCGGGCACCGGCAAGACCACCACGTTGGTCGAGGCGGTCGCCGCCCGGGTGGCCGAGGGGGTCGACCCCGAACGGATCCTGGTGCTGACCTTCGGCCGTCGAGGCGCCACCGCGCTGCGTCAGCGCATCGAGGCCCGGGTCGCGCAGGACGGTCACCGGGTGCTGCGCGAGCCGCTGGTGCGCACCTTCCCGGCGTACGCCTTCGGGTTGCTCCGCCGGGCCGCCGCCGAGCGGGGCGAACCGTCGCCCCGGCTGCTCACCGGTCCCGAGCAGGATCTGATCATCCGCGAGTTGCTCGACGTGGTGGGCGAGCAACCCGACGATCCCGAGGACGACCCGGTCGGCTGGCCGACCGACCTGCGCCCCGCCCTGCGCACCAGGGCGTTCGCCAGCCAGCTGCGCGACCTGCTGATGCGCGCCGCCGAGCGCGGTGTGGGCCCGGTCGACCTGGCCCGGCTGGGCGAGAGACTCGGCCGGGCCGACTGGCCGGCCGCCGCACGCTTCCTCCGGGAGTACGTCGCCGTGCTCGCGCTGCGCGACGTCAGCAACCGGGGCTCCATCGCGTACGACCCGGCGGAGCTGGTCCGGGCGGCCACCGGGCTGCTGCGCGACGACGAGGAGTTGCTTGCCGCCGAGCGTCGCCGGCTCGCCCACGTCTACCTCGACGAGTTGGCCGACACCGACCCCGCCCAGCTGGAGCTGCTCTCGGTCATCGCGGGCGGCGGCACGTCGCTCGTCGCGTTCGCCGACCCCGATTCGTCCACGTACGCCTTCCGGGGCGCCGATCCGGCCGGAGTGACGACGTTCCCGCACCGCTTCCGGACGGCTTCCGGCGCGCCGGCCGCGCAGGTGCTGCTGACCACGTCGTACCGGGCCGGACCGGGCCTGCTCGCGGCGATCGCCCGGCTGGGTCGCCGGCTGCGCGGCCCGGCCGCACACCGTCGGCTGCACCCACTGCCGGACGCGCCGCCCGGCGTGGTCGAGGTGCACACGTTCCGCTCGGCGACCAGCGAGGCTGCCTGGCTGGCCCACGCGCTGCGCTCGGCCCACCTGCTCGACGGCGTGCCCTGGTCGCGGATGGCGGTGCTGGTGCGGTCCACCGCGTTGCAACTGCCCACCCTGCGCCGAGCGCTGCACGCGGCCGGCGTACCCACCGTGGTGCACGGTGAGGATCTGCCGCTGCACCTGCAACCGGCGGTCGCGCCGCTCCTGCTCCTGCTGCGCTGCGCGCTGGAGCCGGAGCGGCTCGACGAGGAGGCGGCGGTCGCGCTGCTGCACTCGCCGTTGGGCGGCGCCGACCCGCTGGCCGAGCGGCGGTTGCGGCAGGGCCTGCGCGCGCTCGCCCTGGCCGGCGGTGACCGACGTCCCTCGGGGGAGCTGATCGTCGAGGCGTTGCAGGATCCGGAGGAGTTGGCCGGCATCGAGCGGCACTGGGCGGAGCCGGCGCAGGCGGTGGCCGGGCTGCTGGCCACCGCTCGGGACGCCGCCGCCCGGCCGGGTGCGACCGCCGAGGACGTGCTCTGGGCCGTCTGGCACGCCAGTGGTCTCGCCGAGCGTTGGGCCGGAGCGATCAACCAGGGGCGGCCGGAGGCCGGCGAGGGTGACCTGTCCCGGCGACGGCGGGCCGAGGCGGCCGACCGTGACCTGGACGCGGTGCTGGTGCTCTTCGACGCGGCGGCCCGCTTCACCGACCGGCTGCCCGGTGCCCGCACCGAGGTCTTCCTCGACCACGTGCTCGCCCAGGACCTGCCGGCCGACACCATCGCCCCGACCGCCGACCGGGGCGCGGCGGTACGCCTGCTCACCGCGCACGCCGCGAAGGGCCTCGAATGGGACCTGGTCGCGGTGGCCGGCGTGCAGGAGGGCATCTGGCCGGACCTGCGGTTGCGCGGCAGCCTGCTCGGCTCCGAGCGGCTGGTCGACGTGCTGGCCGGCCGGTCGGTCGACGGCGCGACCGCGGCGAACGTGGTGGGTCAGACCTCGGCGTTGCTGGATGAGGAACGCCGGCTCTTCCACGTCGCCATCAGTCGGGCCCGGCACCGGCTGTTGGTCAGCGCCGTGGCTTCGGCCGCGGTCGGCGGTGACGATCACGAAGAGCAGCCCAGCCGGTTCCTGCACGAGCTGGGCCGGAGCGCGCCGCCCCGCCCGCCGAGCACGCCGCCCCTCGGCCCGCCGACCACGCCGCCGCCCGGTCCGCGCACCGATCCGTCGTCGGGTGACACCGGGGGCGCTGGTGCCGGTGACACCGGTGACGAGGAGCCGGACCGTCCAGGGGCGTTGCCGGTGACCCGTCCACCCCGGGCGCTCACCCTGCCGGCGCTGGTCGCGGAGTTGCGTACCGCCGTCACCGACCCGGCTGCCCCGGTGGCCCGGCGGCGCGCGGCGGCGGCCGAGCTGGCGCGGCTCGCCGCCGCCGGAGTCCCAGGTGCGCACCCGGACGACTGGTGGGGGTTGCGGGCGCTCTCCGACGACCGGCCGCTCGTCGACGACGGAGACCCGGTCCGGGTCACCCCGTCGGCCATGGAGAGCGCACTGCGGTGCAGCCTGCGGTGGCTGCTGGAACGGCACGGCGGCAGCGGCCCGACCAGCACGGCGCAGGGGGTGGGCAACCTGGTGCACGCCGCCGCGATGCTCGCCGAGGACGCCAGCGCCGACCGGGGCGCGTTGCTCGACTACGTGGCCGCCCGGTTCGACGCGATCGAGCTGGCGGCGCGGTGGATGGCCGGTCCGGAGCGGGAGCGGGCCGAGGCGATGGTCGACAAGCTGCTGCGCTGGCTGGCCACCAACCCGCGTCGGTTGCTCGCCATCGAGCACGAGTTCGCGGTCCGGCTGGACGACCCGAACCGGCCCGTCGACCTGACCGGTCGGGTCGACCGGCTGGAGGTCGACGAGGCCGGTCGGCTCGTGGTGATCGACCTGAAGACCGGCAAGTCCACCGCTGTCACCGGGACGGACCTGGCCGAGCACCCACAGCTCGGCGCCTACCAGGCGGCGGTGGAGGCGGGGGCGTTCGCCGAGTTCGGTGACGAGTCCGGGGGGGCCGCGCTGGTGCAGCTCGGGACCTCCGCCAAGGACGCCCGGGAGCAGACTCAGCCGGCGGCCAGCGAGGGGCCGGCGGCCGGCTGGGCGACCGCGCTGGTCCGGCGCACCGCCGATACGATGGCTGCCGCCACGTTCGCCGCGGTGGCCAACTCGAAGTGCCGGGTCTGCCCGGTGCGCACCAGCTGCCCGGTCTCCGGGCAGGGGCGCCAGGTCGTCGAGCCGCCCACCGTCCGACACACCCGTGAGGGCGAGGAGTGAGGTTGCGAGCCCCGCAGGCAGGAACTGAGAGGGCATCCGTGAGTGCGAGGAGTGAGCTTGCGAGCCCCGCAGGCAGGAACTGAGAGGGCATCCGTGAGTGCGAGGAGTGAGCTTGCGAGCCCCGCAGGCAGGAACTGAGAGGGCACCGTGAGTCAGCCCACCCTGTTCGGCGCGGGTCCCGCGCCGACGCCCCGGATCGCGGACTCCGGCCCCCGGTACACGCCGGTGGAGCTGGCCAAGCTGCTGCGGTTGCCGGCGCCCACCCGGGAGCAGGCCGCGATCATCGCCGCCCCGGTGGAGCCGCTGCTGGTGGTCGCGGGCGCCGGGTCGGGCAAGACCGAGACGATGGCCGCGCGGGTGGTCTGGCTGGTGGCCAACTCGTACGTGCGGCCGGAGCAGATCCTCGGGTTGACCTTCACCCGCAAGGCGGCCGGCGAACTGGCGCACCGGGTCCGGACCAGGCTGGACCAGCTGATCCGCCGGGTCGGCCGGCAGGGGAGGGACCCGCTGGACGATCCGCTCGCCGGTGAACCCACCGTCTCCACCTACCACTCGTACGCGGGGCGGATCGTCACCGAGCACGGGCTGCGGGCCGGCTACGAGCCGTCCACCCGGCTGCTCACCGAGGCGTCCCGCTGGCAGTTGGTCGACCTGTTGGTGCGCAACTACGACGGCGACATGTCCGAGGTGGACCGGATGCCGAGCACCATCACCGACGCGGTGTTGGCGCTCGCCGGGGAGTTGGACGAGCATCTGGTCGCGCCGGACCAGCTGGCGGCGTGGACCGGTCGGTTCTTCGCGGAGGTGCAGTCCCGGCCGGGTCGGGTGTACGCCGACGTGCGCAAGGCGCTCACCCTCCAGCAGACCCGGTTGCGGTTGCTGCCGTTGGTGCGGGCGTACACCCGGCGCAAGGAGGACTTCGAGGCGATGGACTTCGCCGACCAGTTGGCGCGGGCGGCCCGGGTGGCCCGGGATCACCCGGGGGTCGGCGAGATCGAGCGGGACCGTTTCCGGGCGGTACTGCTCGACGAGTACCAGGACACCAGCCACGCCCAGGTGGTGTTGCTCAACGCGTTGTTCGGTGGCGGTCACCCGGTGACCGCGGTGGGTGACCCGTGTCAGTCGATCTACGGCTGGCGGGGGGCCAGCGCGGGCACATTGGACCGGTTCCCCACCGAGTTCGCCCGCGCCGACGGTCAGCCGGCCCAGGCGCTGGGGCTCACCACGAGCTGGCGCAACCGCCCGGAGATCCTCCGGGTGGCGAACGCGCTGTCCACTCCGCTGCGGGCGGCGGGCGCCCGGGTGCCGGAGCTGCGCTCCGCGCTGACCGTCCGGGATCCGATCCCGCACCGCAGCCCGGGCGGCGCGGCCGGCGGCACGGTGCACTGCGCGCTGCTGCCCACGTACGCCGACGAGGCCGACTGGATCGCCGACAGCGTGCTCGCCGCCTGGCGCGGGGCGGCCGGGATGCCGGGCGCGGCCCCGGAGCACATCCCGGTGGCCCGGCGCCCGACGACCGCCGTGCTGGTCCGGGTGCGCAGCCAGATCCCGGCGATCGAGTCGGCGCTGCGCGAGCGTGGCCTTCCGGTCGAGGTGGTCGGGCTGGGTGGTCTGCTGGACACCCCCGAGGTACGCGACGTGGTCTGCACGCTGCGGGTGTTGGCCGATCCGACCGACGGCGCCGCGCTGCTGCGGTTGCTCACCGGCGCGCGTTGGCGGATCGGGCCGCGTGACCTGGTGGCGTTGCACCGACGGGCTCGGGCGATCGCGAACGCTCGGCGTCAGGTGGCCGCCGACGAGACCGCGGAGATCAGTCCCGACCTGTTGGACGAGGCGACCCTGGTGGAGGCGTTGGCCGATCTCGGGCCGGCGCAGGCGTACTCGGCGGAGGGCTTCGCGCGGCTGCGCGCGTACGGCCGGGAGTTGGCGCTGCTGCGTTACCGGCTGGACCAGGCCCTACCGGACCTGATCGCGGACATCGAGCGGACCATCGGCCTGGACGTGGAGGTCGCGGTGCGGGCCGGCCGGGACGGCGCCGGCGACGCGGGCCTGGCCCGGGGGCACCTGGACGCGCTCGGCGACGTGGCGGCCCGGTTCAGTGGCGAGACGCCCGGCGCGACCCTGTCCGGCTTCCTGTCCTACCTGGCCGCCGCCGAGGACGAGGAGCGTGGCCTGGCGCCGGGCGAGGTCGAGGTGGTGGAGGGCGCGGTGCAGGTGGTGACCGCGCACGCCGCCAAGGGCCTGGAGTGGGACGTGGTGGCGGTGGCCGGGCTCAGTCGCGGGTTGTGGCCGGGGCCGGTCCGCAACTCCGACCACTGGTTGGGCGGGTTGGGCGTGTTGCCGTTCCCGTTGCGCGGCGACGCCGACGGGCTGCCCGAGTTGGCGCTCGACGAGGCGGGGGACCAACGGGCCGTGGCGCGGGCGGTGACCGACTTCACCGACGCGTGGCGGGCCCACGACGAGCGGGAGGAGCGCCGCCTGACGTACGTGGCGGTCACCCGGCCGCGCCGGCTGCTGCTCTGCTCCGGTTACTGGTGGGGGGAGGGCACGAAGCGACCGCGCGGTCCGTCGGTCTTCCTGCGGGAGGTGTACGACGCCTGCCTCGACGGCGGGCCGGGGCACCTGATCGACGCGTGGGCGCCGGAGCCGACGCCGGACGCGACGAACCCCACGGCGGAGGTGGTGCTGCGCGCGGAGTGGCCGGCCGACCCGCTGGGTGGTCGCCGGCCGGCGTTGGCCGAGGCGGCCGGGCTGGTGCGTCGCCTGATGGCCGACGGCCCGGCGGCGGCGCTCCCCGGCCCGGTGGGGCCGGTGCTGTCCGGGTCGCTGGCGGCGACCGGGTCGGAGGCCGAGCCGGTCGAGCCGGAGCCGGATCCGGAGGTGGCGCGCTGGCGGCGCGAGGCGGACCTGCTGTTGGCCGAACGCGCCGAGCTGACCCGGCTCTCCGGGGCGGTCGAGGTGGCTCTGCCCGGGGCGATGAGCGTCACCCAGCTGGTCGCGTTGCGACGCGATCCGGCGGCTCTGGCCCGTACGCTGCGTCGCCCGGTGCCGGCCGAACCCAACCCGTACGCCCGTCGGGGCACCGCCTTCCATGCCTGGTTGGAGCAGCGCTTCGGCGCCGACCGCCTGCTGGACCTGGACGAGCTGCCCGGCGCGGCCGACGCCGACGCCGCGCCCGACGAGGCGCTGGTCGAGCTTCAGGAGCGGTTCCTGGCCAGCGAGTGGGCCGACCGGTCACCGGTGGAGGTGGAGGTGCCGTTCGCCACGGTGATCGCCGGTGTGGTGGTGCGGGGCCGGATGGACGCGGTCTTCGCCCGGCCGGGTGGTCGGTTCGACGTGGTGGACTGGAAGACCGGGGCGCAACCCAGCGGGCCGGCGGCGGAGGTGGCCGCCGTGCAGCTGGCCGTGTACCGGCTGGCCTGGGCGGAGCTGGCCGGCGTGCCGGTCGACCGGGTGGGTGCGGCGTTCCACTACGTCCGGCACGGGGTGACGGTCCGGCCCGCCGACCTGCTGGACGTGACGGGGCTCACCGCCATGATCGCCCAGTTGCCCGAGGATTCCGCCCAAAGTTGACCGCTGCGGGGAAAACCGTGGTAGGTTGACCGGGTTGCAGTTTTGGTTACCAGAGACTCTGTGTGCGCCTGGCGGGATTGTGGCCCCAGGCGCTCTTTGTTGTGTCCGGAGTTCTCCGGGCGGGGCGACCAGAAGCGACAGGCGATTCGCGCATCCCCGCGCGGAGCGCTCCTCTTCGGGCACGCAACACGTGCGTGTCCGACGTTCCGTCAAGGAGACGAAACACATGGCTATTGGCACCGTGAAGTGGTTCAACGCTGACAAGGGCTTCGGCTTCATCACCCCGGACGGCGGCGGCGCCGACGTCTTCGCCCACTTCTCGGCGATCCAGTCCTCCGGCTACCGGAGCCTGGACGAGAACCAGCGGGTCGAGTTCGAGGTGACCCAGGGCCAGAAGGGCCCGCAGGCGGAGAACATCCGCCCGCTCTGATCTTCGGATCGGTCAGCATTACCTGTCGCGCCCTCCGGGTGTGACGGTGACGGGACCGGCCCGCCCCGCTGCCGCCTGCCTCCGCAGGCGGCGGCCCGGCGGCGGGCCGGCCTGTACTCCCTTCGGTTCGTGCTTGTGAGTCCTGGCGGCCTTTTCCGCCGGTGACAGCGCCGACTTCGGCGCCCTCCCTCGACACGTGCCGCGTCGAGGAAGGCTTCCGCATGACCACAGTTATTCCTTCTTTCGCTCAGTCCGGTCTGGCGCCGGCGCTGCTCACCGCGCTGACCGCGCAGGGCATCACCGAGCCGTTCCCGATCCAGTCGGCGACGCTGCCCGACTCGCTCGCCGGCCGGGACGTGCTGGGCCGGGGCCGTACCGGTTCCGGCAAGACCCTCGCCTTCGGGCTTCCGCTGCTGTCCCGCACCGCCGGCCGCAAGGCCCGGCCGGGTCGCCCGCTGGCCCTGGTGCTGGTGCCGACCCGTGAGCTGGCCCAGCAGGTCACCACCGCCCTGGCTCCGTACGCCCGCGCCGTCGGGCTGCGCTGCGCCACCGTCGTCGGCGGCCTGTCGTTGCAGCGGCAGGCGGACGCCCTGCGCGCCGGCACCGAGGTCGTCGTCGCCACCCCCGGCCGGCTGCACGACCTGATCAACCGTGGCGACGCCCGGCTCGACCAGGTCGAGATCACCGTGCTCGACGAGGCCGACCAGATGGCCGACATGGGCTTCCTGCCGCAGGTCACCAAGCTGCTGGAGCAGGTCGCGCCGCAGGGGCAGCGGATGCTCTTCTCCGCGACCCTGGACGGCGGCGTGGACCGGCTGGTCCGCCGCTTCCTGAGCAACCCGGTCACCCACTCGGTGGACCCGGGCACCGCGACGGTCACCGCCATGACCCACCACGTACTGCACGTCGACGCCGCGGACAAGCCCGACGCGCTGACCCGGATCGCTGCCCGTGAGGGCCGCACCATCCTGTTCATGGGCACCAAGCACCGCGCCGACCGGCTCGCCCGCCAACTGCTCGCCAAGGGCGTACGGGCTGCCGCGCTGCACGGCGGCAAGTCCCAGCCGCAGCGCACCCGGATCCTGGAGCAGTTCCGCAACGGCCAGGTGACCGCGCTTGTCGCCACCGACGTGGCGGCGCGTGGCATCCACGTGGACGGCCTGGACATGGTGGTCAACGTGGACCCGCCGACCGAGGCGAAGGACTACCTGCACCGGGGCGGCCGTACCGCCCGTGCCGGTGAGTCCGGCTCCGTGGTCACGCTGGTCCTGCCGGAGCAGCGCCGGGACGTGTCCCGGCTGATGGCCACGGCGGGCATCCGGCCCGAGTCGGTCCAGGTGCGCCCGGGTGACGGGGCGCTGGCCCGGGTGACCGGCGCCCGCGAACCGTCCGGTGTGCCGGTGACCATCGTCGCTCCGCAGGTGCCTGCCGCTCGGCCTCGTACCGCCGGCGGTTCGGCCACCGAGGGCGGCGCCCGGCCGGCGCACCGCGCGTCGGGCCGGTCCCGTCGTCCGCGTCGCCCGCGTACCGTCTGATCTTCTGCGCGTCGACCGACCCGTTCCGCTTCGGCGGGGCGGGTCGGTTTTGTCTGCGTGGTGTTCCGGGCCGGTCGGCTGTCTTGGCGGACCGACCGGTCAGCCGGCCGCGCCGTGCGGAGCACCCTTCTGAGTCGGTAATCAGCCTCCGCTGGGTCGGCTGGCCGACTGCGCCCCGCACGGTGGTGGTCGAGGCTGACCGACGGGGGAAGTCGGGCGGGGGGCCCGGCACGGGAGGGGTGACCATGGCGGGCGAAACCGGCTCGGGCGCACTGCGCGAGCTGATCCTGGTCGTCGCGGTCGCGCTCGCCGGGTTGTTGCTCGCCATGGTTGCGGCCTTCGCACCCTGGCACGCCACCTCGGCGGGCAACGCTCCCGCCGGTCTGGTGGAGCTGCACAGTCCCGGCGACCCGGGCCCCGGCCCGGGGGTCGCGCACGTGGGTTGAGCGACGACCGGCCTACCGGCGCCGGCGGAGGGGCAGGCGCGGTCAGGATCGGTGCGAGATGTGGTCGGGTCGGCGGGGCACCGGCCCGACCACATCGCCTCGGCGGGGCACCGGCCCGACCACGCCGCCTCGTCGACTCAGGGAGTGGTGGGGGCGTGGGTGAGCAGGTCGGCCAGGGTGGTGCTGTCGACCACGGTGGCGATCGCCCCGTGCACCGCCAGCCAGACGTCGGTCAACCCCGCGGCCACCCCGTGGTAGCCGGCCCGCTCGGCCGGCAGGCCGCGCACCGTGGTCAGCGAGCCGCCGACCGCGCGTAGCACGTCCCCGACGGTGATCTCGTCGGGTGGACGGGTCAGCGCGTACCCGCCGTCGGCGCCGCGATGGCTGTGCAGCAGACCGGCCCGCCGCAGGTCGAGCAGGATGCCCTGCAGGAAACTGAGCGGGATGTCCTGCGTCTCGGCCAGGCTGGCCGCCTTCACCAACTCAGCGACTCTGCCGCCGTCGCCGCCACCTGCGGCGGCGGCGACGGCGAGCATGGCCCGGAGCGCATAGTCGCTGCGCGCGGAGACGAACACCTCACTGACCAGCCTGGTCCAGTACGCCCCAGCGGCGCCGGATCGCCTTGTCCGCCGCACCGAACGCGGCGTCCACGACGAGGCCGACGACCAGGATGACGATCATCGTGGAGAGTAGCCAGGGCGCGTCGGACAACTCGCGGGAGTAGGTCAGCTGGGCGCCGAGCGAGGTCTGCGAGATGCCGACCACGAGCAGCTCACCGGCCATCAGGCTGCGCCAGGAGAACGCCCAGCCCTGCTTGAGCCCCGCGACGATGGCCGGCAGGGCGGCCGGCGCGATGACGTACCGGTAGAGGTTGAGGCCGCGTGCGCCCAGGTTGCGACCGGCGCGCAGCAGCAACGGCGGCACGTAGTCCACGCCGGAGATCACCCCGTTGGCGATGGACGGCGCCGCGCCGAGCACCACCACGAAGAAGATCGCCTTCTCGCTCAGCTCGAAGAGCAGGATGGCCAGCGGGAACCAGGCGATCGACGGCATGGTCTGCAACGCGGTGATCATCGAGCCGATGGCGGCCCGCAGCACGGTGGACCGGGCCACCGCGAGGCCGAGCAGCAGACCGACGGCGACCGAGAAGACGTACCCGAGGGCGGCCCGGCGCAGGGTGGTGGCCAGGCCGTCCCAGAGCTGCGGGCCCTGGGCCTGGGCCATCAACTCGCGACCGACCTCCAGCGGGCCCGGCAGCGAGTACGGCGGCTTCCAGCCGGAGAGGACCACGAGCTGCCAGGCGGCGATGGCGATGACCAGCGCGGCGAGCTTGGGCCAGGTGGACGCCCAGATCCGGGCGCCCCGGGTGGCCTCCTTGTCCCGGCCGGCGATCTCCAACGCGTCGAGGCCGGTGATCTCCGCGTCGGTACGCGCCGAACTGGTGAGGGTGTCACTGGCCATGGCGGCCCACCTCCGTACGGAGCCGCTCGGTGACCTCGGCGGCGATGGCGGCGACCTCGGGGGAGTCGATCCGGCGCGGGCGCGGGATGTCCACCCTGGTGGAGTAGATGATCCGACCGGGTCGGCTGGAGAGCAGGATGATCCGGTCGGCCAGCCGGGCCGCCTCGCGGACGTTGTGCGTCACGAAGAGCACCGAGAGGTTGCGCTCGGACCAGATCCGTTCCAGCTCGTCGTGCAGGATGTCCCGGGTCATCGCGTCCAGCGCGCCGAAGGGCTCGTCCATCAGCAGCACCGGAGTGTCAAGCGCCAGCGTGCGGGCCAGCGCGACGCGCTGCCGCATCCCGCCGGACAGCTCGTGCGGGCGCTTGCGGCCGAAGTCGGCCAGGTGGACCGTGCGCAGCAGCTCGGCCACCCGTTCGCGGCGTTGCGCCCGGGGGAGGCGGCGCAGCTTGAGGGGCACCTCCACGTTGGCGTCGACGGTCAGCCAGGGAAAGAGCGCCGGCTCCTGGAACATCAGGCCCGGGTTGGCGTCGCCGGCCAGGGTGATCTGCCCGCCGCTGACCCGGTCCAGCCCGGCCACCAGGTTGAGCAGCGTGCTCTTGCCGCAGCCGGACGCGCCGACCAGGCAGACGAACTCGCCGGGCGCGACGTCCAGCGACACGCCGTCGAGGGCCAGGACGGCGCTCGCCCCCCGCCCGTACACCTTGGTCACGCCGGAGAGCGCGACCGCGGTGGTCGCGCTCTGCGGCGTCGTCGTGGTCGACGTCATGGCTGAACGACCTCGGGCTTGCCGGCGGCCTTGAGGGCCTTGTTGAGGTAGGTCAGGTCGTACAGGCCCTTGAGGTCGACCGGTTCGGTCAGACCGACGTCGACGGCGTGGTCGAGCCCGGCCTTGAGCGAGGTGGCGATCGGGTCGTTGGTGAACTCCAACGTCGGCCACGCCTGCTTGATCAGCTTCAGGTCGAGCGGCTTGCCGGTGATCTTGCCGATCGCGTCGGAGATGGCCTGCTGCGCCTCGTCCGGCTTGGTGTTGACGAACTCGTTGGCGGCCACCTGGCCGTCGACCAGCTTCTGCACCACGTCCGGGTGTGCCTTGAGGAACTTGGTGCTCACCAGCAGGTTGGTGATGACGAACTTCTTGTCCGGCCACAGGTCGCGCTCGTCGACCAGCACCTTGCCGCCGGCGTTGACCAGGCGGGACACGAACGGCTCGGGCACCCAGGCGCCGTCGATCGTGCCGCTGTTGAACGTCTCGACCGTCTGCGCGTTCTCCTGCGGCACGATCTTGACGTCGCCGCCACCCTCCTTGGTGGTGGTGAGGCCCTGCTGCTTGAGCCAGTACCGGATCGCCACGTCCTGCGTGTTGCCCAGTTGCGGGGTGGCGATCTTCTTGCCCTTCAGGTCCTGCGCCCCGCTGATGCCCGGCTTCACCACCAGCGCCACGCCGCCGGAGGCGGCGCCGGAGACGACCCGGACGGCCTCGCCCTTGGACTTGGAGAAGGCGTTCACCGTCGGGTTGGGGCCGATGTAGGTGGCGTCCAGTGCGCCGGAGAAGACCGCCTCGATGGCGGCCGGACCGGCGTTGAAGGTCTTCGGGTCCAGCTTGACGTCGCTGCCGAGCTTCTCCGCGAAGATTCCCTTCTCCACACCGACCACCGCCGGCGCGTGAGTGATGTTGGGGAAGTAGCCGAGGCGCAGCGTCACCGGGCCGGAGCCGCCGCCCGCGCCCTCGCTGTCGTCGCCGCACGCGGCGGTGCTGCCCAGGGTCGCCGCGCCGACCACGGCGAGGGTGGCCAGGGTGACCAACCGGCGCAGGGGGAGCCGTCTCATCGTCCATCCAATCCGCAGTATTCCTACTTAGTTGGTAGGAAGAGTGGGCCAGGCCGTGGTCAGCGTCAAGACCCATCCACATGGCGGGATGGCGCGCCTCAGTTATGTCGGTATTTCCTACCAGATTGCTAGGGCAACCCGCGTTCGTTGGCCGCCGCGAGGGCGGATCCGCGACGACGACCCTCCGCTCGTTCCCGCCCGCCAGTGCCGGGGTCGCGACGTCAATCGACGCGTACGCCCCGCTGGTGACGGCCCCGGTCGCGGCGGCTCCGGGAAGGTCGCGGGTGGCGGAGGGGCCGACGCGCTAGGGTCGACTCCGTGGCGGCGCGGAGATCCAGAATTCCAGCGACGAAGTATCCGGTCGAGCGGTTCACCCTCGACAACGGCCTGCGGGTGGTGCTCACCCCCGACCGCAGTGCCCCGGTGATCGGGGTGGCGGTGGTCTACGACGTCGGCATCCGCTCGGAGCCGGAGGGGCGCACCGGCTTCGCCCACCTCTTCGAGCACCTGATGTTCCAGGGCTCGGAGAACCTGGAGAAGCTGGCTCACTTCCGGCACGTGCAGGGCGCGGGTGGCACCTTCAACGGCTCCACCCACCTGGACTACACCGACTACTTCGAGACGCTGCCGAGCAACGCGCTGGAACGCGCGCTGTTCCTGGAGGCGGACCGGATGCGCGGCCCCCGGCTGACCGAGGAGAACCTGCGCAACCAGGTCGACGTGGTCAAGGAGGAGATCCGGGTCAACGTCCTCAACCGTCCGTACGGCGGCTTTCCCTGGCTGACCCTGCCGCCGGTCATGTTCGACACCTTCCCGAACGCCCACGACGGCTACGGCTCCTTCGACGACCTGGAGTCGGCGACCGTCGCCGACGCCGCGGACTTCTTCCGCCGCTACTACGCCAGCGGCAACGCCGTGTTGGCGGTCAGCGGCGACATCGACGTGGCCGAGGCGACCGAGCTGGTCACCCGGCACTTCGGCGACGTGCCGGCCCGGCCGGCACCGCAACGACCCGACTTCACCGAGCCCGACCTGAGCGCCGAGCGGCGCACCTCGTACACCGACGCCCTGGCGCCGTTGCCGGCGGTGGCCGGCGCCTGGCGCGTACCGGACCCGGTCACCGATTTCGCCGGCTACCTGCCGTACGTGGTACTGGCCGAGGTGCTCACCGACGGCGACGCGTCCCGACTGGTCGAGCGACTGGTGCAGCGGGACCGCACGGTGACCAGCCTCGGCGGATACCTCGGTTTCATGGGCGACCCGTTCGACGTGCGCGACCCCACCGCGCTGCTGTTGCAGGCGCACCTGCCGCCCGGGGGCGATGTGGACAAGGTGTTGCGCACCATCGACGAGGAGTTGGACCGGTTGGCCACCGACGGGTTGACCGACGGTGAGCTGGCCCGTACCCAGGCCCGGATGGCGACACACCTGCTGCGGGACACCGACGCGGTACTCGGTCGGGCGCTGCGGATGGCCGTGCTGGAACAGCAACGGGGCGAGCCGGGCCTGCTCAACGAGCTGCCCCGGTTGGTCGGCGAGGTCACCGAGGAGCAGGTCCGGGCCGCCGCGGCCACCCTGCGCCCGGAGCGTCGGGCCGCCATCGAGGTCATCGCCGGAGGTTCCCGATGACTCCCGCCGCCACCACCACCGCTGCGGCCGGGCCGCGGACGCTGCCGCCGCTCGGGCCCACCCGCAAACTCAAGGTGCCCACGCAGGCCGAGCGCACGCTGCCCAACGGTCTCACCGTGATCGCCGTACGCCGGCCCGCCGTGCCCCTGGTCGAACTGCGGCTGTGGGTGCCGTTCGGTCGGGTGCACCTGGCCCGCGGGGCGATGCTCTCGCAGACCATGCTCTCCGGCACCGAGTCGATGACCAGCGTGCAGATCGCCGCCGAGTTGCAGAAGGTGGGCGGCGGGCTCTCCGCGGGCGTCGACCCGGACCGGCTGATGGTCTCCGGTGCCGGCCTGGTCACCGGTCTGGACCGGATGCTCGAACTGTTGGCCGAGGTGCTGACCGGTGCCAGCTACCCCGGCGACGAGGTGGCCACCGAACGGGACCGGCTGGTCGACCGGATCCAGGTGGCGCAGAGCCAGCCGGCGCACCTGGCCCGGGAGGCGCTGCTGAAGCGGATCTACGGCCGGCACCCGTACGCGACGCAGACGCCGGAGCCCGGTCAGATCCGCGCGGTCCGGCCGGCGGCGCTGCGCACCCTGCACTCGGAGCGGGTCCATCCGGCCGGCGCGCAGTTGGTGCTGGTGGGTGACGTGCAGCCGGGGAAGGCGTTGGACGCCGCCGAGCGGGCGCTCGCCGGCTGGTCGGGTGCCGGGCGTACGGCCACGCTGCCGGCGACCCCGCCGCTGGAGCCGGGGCCGCTGCTGCTTGTCGACCGGCCGGGCTCGGTGCAGTCGTCGCTGCGGATCGCGCTTCCGGCGGTGCCGCGCACCGATCCCGACCACGCGCCGCTGCAACTGGCCAACCTGATCTTCGGCGGCTACTTCTCCTCCCGCTGGGTGGAGAACATCCGCGAGGACAAGGGCTACACGTACGGCCCGCACTCGGTGATCGAGCACTCCGTCGCCGGGTCGGTGCTGGTCGCCGCCGCCGACGTGGCCACCGAGGTCACCGGTCCGGCGCTGCTGGAGACGACGTACGAGTTGGGTCGGTTGGCGTCGCTGCCACCGAAGCCGGAGGAGTTGGAGCAGGCCCGGCAGTACGCCCTGGGCACCCTTCAGCTCGGCATGTCCACCCAGGCCGGTCTGGCGGCGTTGACCAGCGCGTACGTGGGCAACGGTCTGCGCCTGGACTTTCTCGCCGAGTACGCGGCGAGGTTGGCGAAGGCGAGCATCGACGACGTCGCGCAGGCGGCGGCCCGGTACCTGGCGCCGGCTCGGGCGGCGATCGTGGTGCTCGGCGACGCGGAACGGGTCACCCCGGGGCTGGCCGCGTTGACCACGGTCCAGACCGAGCAAACGGCGTGAGCGGGGAGGCGGCGCCGCCGTTGGCGCGGTCCACGCTGGATCGGGCGGCGCACCGGCGGGGTGACGCGCAGTGGTTGACCGAGGCGTGGTTGCGAGCGCGGGTGCTGCTGCTCGATTCGACCGACGAGGGTCGGACGCTGGCCCGCACCGAGACGTCGCCTCCGACGTTGGTGCTGTTCGGGGCGGGCGACGTGCCCGCCGGGTCCGAGTCGGTGGCGATGTTCCTGGGTGTCGAGCCGGACGGGGTGCCGGTCTTCGCGGTCGACACGCCGCTGCCGGTGGTCCCGGGTACCCGGGCGGTCCACCTTCGCGAGGTGGGCCACCTGCTCGCTGATCGGGAGGCGGGCATCTTCACCACCGCGCTGGCCCTGGTCAACTGGCACACCCGCCACGGCTACTCGACGAGCACCGGCGCGCCGACCGTGATGGATGAGGCCGGTTGGTCCCGGGTGGACCGCAACGGTGGGCGGATCTGGCCGCGTACCGACCCGGCGATGATCGTGCTCGTGCACGACGGCGTGGAAGGTTCGGACGGTCGCTGTCTGCTCGGCAACAATGCCAGCTGGCAGGGCACTCCGGATGGTCGGCGCTACTCCTGCCTGGCCGGCTACGTCGAGCCGGGCGAGTCGGCGGAGGCGGCCGTGCTGCGCGAGGTCCGCGAGGAGGTGGGCATCGGAGTCGAGCGCATCGGGTACGTGGGCAGCCAGGCGTGGCCGTTCCCCGGCTCGCTGATGTTGGGCTTCCTGGCCACCGCGAGCCCGACCGACCCGGTGCGGGTCGACCCGTCCGAGATCGCGTACGCCAGGTGGTTCTCTCGCCGGGAGATCGGGGCGGCGTTGGCCGGGCAGACGGTGGACGTGGGCGACGGTGCCCGGTTGATCCTGCCGCCCCCGTCGTCGATCGCGCTGTTCCTCATCCACCGCTGGCTGGACGGTTGGGTGGACGCCGACCGCTGAACACGGTCCCGGCCCGTGGCCGCCGTTGCCGCGGCGGTCACGGGCCGGGAACACGGGCCGTCGTGGTCGGTGGGTGCGTGAAAACGCGGCGGGGGAGCCGGTCCGACCACGACGGACGACCTGGAAATCAGGGCCCGGTGCGGCCCGGTCGGTGTCGGAATGCGGGCCGCGGCTCGACCAGCGGCAGAACCTTGACCCGCTGCTTGCCGGCGCGGACCGCACCGACGGTCGCCAGAGCGCGGGCCAGCAGCAGCGCGGCGTCCCGGTCCTCGGCGTGCACGATCTGTCGTCGCGGCTCGGGCAGGGTGGTCTCGTCGCGGAGTCGGTGGCCGTCCGCCCAGGCGGCGGCGATGTCCCCGTCGGCGACGGCGCGGATGTCGGTGCGAACGATCAGGAACCGCATGAGGGTCTCCGGATGAACCGCGACGGATGAGCCAGTGTGGAAGTTCCACGTATCCGAAGGCCATGTTACGCCCCGTGTTCGTCCCAGCAACTGAAACGCGCCTATCGGTTTCGAGCCTCGTCCGATCGGCGGATGGCTGCTCAGCGGGGTCAGCGGGGCGCAACGCGACGGGGCCGCCGGCAGTGCGCCGACGGCCCCGTACCAGTCACCGAATCAGTTCAGATCGAACTGGCCCTTCTTTGCTCCGGTGATGAAACCGAGCCATCCGGCGCGGTTGAACAGCAGCACCGGGCCGCCGCGGTCCTTGCTGTCGCGTAGGGCGACCGCCGACGGGCCGGTGGCGAGTGGGGCGACCTCCACGCAGTTGGAGGTCTGGCTGCGCGTGCTGGTACGCCACGGGGCGTCCGCCAACGAGTGGACGGAGACGGACGGCGTGTTGCGGATGTCGTTCATGGTTCTGCTCCTGATGTGAAGCGATCCGATGGGACGAGTGGTGCCGCACGTCCCGACGGAGGGTCCCCCGTGGATTACCGGTCCGTCAGCCGCCCCGAATCCCGGCGACGTTGGGTCGGCGCCGTTGCCGGCCCGAACGCCACTGTGGATGGGGGCGTCGCCTCGGTCAGCCGTCCCGTCGCCTCGATCAGCCAGGAGAGGGTGTCCGAGGCGTTAAGTGCCGCCGTGCATAGCCACTCGAACACCACTTTATAGCGATTTAGCGTGATTGCCTCGGTCGACATGACGTCGGTGAAGCCACCTTCGATGGCCAACGTCTCCGGATCGAGAGGATCGGCGAACCGATAGACCGAGAAAGCGGTCGGCGGAAGATACCAGTTGCCGATCTGGGTGTCCCGAAGCAGCACGTGCAGAGTCACGTTGGGCAGCAGGGCCAGCTCACAAAGCTGGAGCAGTTGCTCGTGCAGCACCTCGGGCGGCCCGGCCCGACGGCCGAGAGCCGCCTCCTCCAACACGGCCGTGTAGCGGGGCGCGTACGGCTCCCGGGTCAGCAGCGACTGGCGGGCCAGCCGTGCCTGCACCTCGGTCTCCGGCTCGTCGCCGGGCTCCGGCTCGCGCGCGCCCTCGTCCACCTGACTGGCCGACACGATGCGGAGCTGGGCGTACCCGGGGGTCTGCAACAGGCCCGGCACCAGCACCGGGTTGTACTCGGAGATCTCCGCGCAGCCCGCCTCCAGCTCGGCCCAGCCGCGCTGCTGCTGCGTCATCACCGGGAAGTTCTTCAACCAGCCGCGCATGTCGCCGGCCTCGTTGGTGATGCCGAGAAGCTCGTCGTGCAGCGCCTGGTCCGCGCCGTACAGATCGAGCAGGGCCCCGACGTCCTGCGGGTCCGGTCGGCTGCGGCCGTTCTCCAAGCGGGACAGTTTGGACGCGGAGGCCCAACCGATACGCTCGATGACCTGGTCGCCCGTGAGGCCCGCGGCCTCACGCAGGCGGCGCAGCTCGATGCCCAACCGGCGACGACGCAGGATCGGGCTGGGTGCGGCAGGAGGCACAGTGTCCTCTTTCCCGTCGACCGCCGCAGACGCGACGGTAACTGTATGAAATTCGCCCCCCACGGTCAGTATGGACGGCGCGACCGGTGTCGGAGGTTCCGGCGGGGGCGTGTCTTGCGAAAATCGGACCACGGGAATGCCGGACGACGACGGACCCGCGGTCGCGACCGTCGACCTCGCCCACCTGGGCAGCCATCCCGCCGGAGGGACCCCATGCGCACGATCCTGCGCCGACCCGACTTCCGCCTGCTGTTCGGCGGTCTGCTGGCCAGCATGACCGCCGAGTCGATCCTGCTGCTCGCGCTCGCCATCTGGGTCAAGGATCTGACTGGCTCGAACGGGTTGGCCGGTGCCACCATCTTCGCGGTCATCGCGCCGATGACGCTGGCACCGCTGGTCGGGTGGGTCGTCGACCGCTACCCACGCCGGCCGTTCTTCGTGGCCGCGAACGTGGTGACCGCCGCCCTGCTCGCACCGTTGTTCACCGTCCACGACGCGGGCGACGTCTGGATCGTCTACCTGGTGGCCGCCCTGTACGGGCTGTCGTCCATCACGCTCGGCGCGGCGCTCAGCGGGCTCATCCGCGAGATGGTGCCGGTCGAGCTGCTCGCCGAGGCGAACGGCGTGCTACAGACCGTCCGCCAGGGGATACGACTGGTCGGCCCGCTGGTGGGCGCCGCGCTCTACGCGGCGCTCGGCGGGTGGGCGCTGGCCGGGATCGGCATGGTCGGATTTCTGACCGCGGCGGCGGTGGTGACCGCGCTGCCCACCCCGCGACAGCTGCCGCCGGCGGTACGGCTGCGGTGGCCGGCCGAACTGGGCGCCGGCCTGCGGCATCTGGCCGGCGAGCCGGCCCTGCGGCGGGCCCTGCTCGGCTACGGGCTCGGGTCGCTGGTGATGGGCTTCAGCGAGTCGCTCATCTTCGCCTACGTCGACCAGGGGCTGAACCGGGATGCCGCGTTCGTGGGCGTGCTGGTCACCGTGCAGGGTGTGGGTGGGCTGCTCGGCGGGCTCTGCTCACCGACGCTGGTCCGCCGGCTCGGCGAGGTCGGCACACTCGCCGCCGGGGTCGCCTTCTTCTCGCCGGCCGCGCTCGCGCTCGCGTACCCCGATCTGCGGCTCGGGTTCGCGGCGGTGCTGCTGGCCGGGGTCTCGCTCCCGCTGACGATGGTGGGGTTGCACACGCTGATCCAGCGCCGCACCCCGCCCCCACTGGTCGGCCGGGTCGCCGCCGCGACCCAGGCGGTGGTCAGCGGGCCGCAGGCGTTCTCCATCGGGGCGGGCGCTCTGCTGGTCGGTTTCCTGGACTACCGGGTGCTGTTCGTGCTGGTCGGGGTGGCCACCCTGGCCGCCGGCAGCTACCTCTGGCGGGGCCGGCACCTCAGCGCGCCGCCCGGCGCCCGCCCGCCGACGCCGCCCACCCGCCCCACCCTCCCCGCACCCCGGCGCCCGGTCGAGGACACCGATCGTCCCGGGCTGCCGACGCCCGACGACCGCCGCCGCGGTGAGCCGTTGCCGGACACGGCGAGCGGCCGCCCCAGCTGGGGCGGCCGCTCGCCGAGAATGAACCGGTAGATCAGGCGGTGAGGGTTTCCAGGTGCTGCTTGACCTGGGTGATCGAGGGGTTCGTCAGCGCACTGCCGTCGGCGAAGCGCAGCGTCGGCACCGTCTGGTTACCGCCGTTGACGCTCATCACGAACTCCGCGGCCTTCGGGTCCTGCTCGATGTCGACCACCTCGTACCCGATGCCCTCCCGGTCGAGCTGCGACTTCAGCCGGTGGCAGTAGCCGCACCAGGGGGTTGAATACATCGTCAGCATGGTCGGATCCTCCAACTCCTCCGGCCGCGGCTTGCGGATCAAGCCGAGGCTGTTCGCTGCAACGCTCGGGGTAGCTGAGATGATTCCTGGTTGTGGTGGTTCACTCAGCGTCGGAACAGGTGCTCGCCGGGCTGGACCCGGAGCAACGCTCCGCCGTGACCGCACCCGCCGGGCCGGTCTGCATCCTGGCCGGCGCCGGCACCGGCAAGACCCGCGCGATCACCTCCCGGATCGCCCACCGGGCGCTCTCCGGAGAGATCTCCCCCCGGCATGTGCTGGCGGTCACCTTCACCGCCCGCGCCGCCGCCGAGATGCGGAGTCGGCTCACCGTCCTCGGGGTGGGCGGCGTGCAGGCGCGAACGTTCCACGCCGCCGCGCTGCGACAGGTGCGGTACTTCGCGCCCCGGCTGCTGGCCGGCCGGGCCATGCCCGAGCTGCTGGACAGCAAGGTACGACTGGTCACCCTCGCCGCCGCCCGGGTCGGCCTGCGTACCGACCGGGCCGCCGCCCGCGACCTGGCCGGCGAGATCGAGTGGGCGAAGTCGTCGCTGGTCGAGCCGACGGAGTACGTGGTGGCCGCCGCCCGGGCGCTGCGCGACACACCGCACGAGCCGGCGAAGGTGGCCGACGTGTTCACCGCGTACGAGCAGCTCAAACGCTCGAACGGGGTGATCGACTTCGAGGACATGCTGCGGGCCGCGGTGTGGGGCATCGAGGAGCACCCGGACGTCGGCGAGCAGGTCCGTGGCCAGTACCGGCACTTCGTGGTCGACGAGTACCAGGACGTCAACCCGCTCCAGCAGCGGTTGCTGGACGCCTGGCTGGGCGGCCGGGACGACCTGACCGTGGTCGGTGACGCCAGCCAGACCATCTACTCGTTCACCGGGGCCACCTCGGCGTACCTGGTCGACTTCCCGCGCCGGCACCGCCGCGCCACCGTGGTCCGGCTGGTCCGCGACTACCGTTCCACTCCGCAGGTGGTCGGGCTGGCCAACGCGGTGATCTCCCAGGCCCGGGGCGTCGAGGCGCGCCTGCGGCTGGAGCTGAGCGGGCAGCGCCCACCCGGCCCCGAGCCGGACCTGCGGATCTTCACCGACGAGCCGTCCGAGGCGAACGCGGTGGCCGCGCGCTGCCGGTCACTGATCGACGCGGGCACTCCGGCGAGGGAGATCGCCGTGCTGTTCCGCGTCAACGCGCAGTCCGAGGCGTACGAGAAGGCGCTCACCGAGGCCGCGGTGCCATACGTCGTGCAGGGCGCGGAGCGGTTCTTCGAACGGGCCGAGGTGCGGCAGGCGATGGTGGCGCTGCGTGCCGCCACCCGCTCGATCCCCGGGGAGACACCGCTGCCGTCCGCCGTCGTCGAGGCGCTCACCGCCGTCGGCTGGGCACCGGACGCGCCCCCGGCCGGTGGCGCCGCCCGCGAGCGGTGGGAGGCGCTGTCCGCGCTGGTCCAGCTCTCCGAGGAGTACGCGGCGACCCCCGAGGTCGTACCGATCGGCGAGGCCGCCGCGGTGGAGCGCCCGGTCACCCTCTCCGACTTCACCGAGGAGTTGGCCCGCCGGGCCGCCCAGCAGCACGTACCGACGGTGGACGGGGTGACGTTGGCGTCCCTGCACTCGGCCAAGGGGCTGGAGTGGGACGCGGTCTTCCTGGTCGGCCTCGCCGAGGGCACCCTGCCCACCACGTACGCCAAGACCGTCGAACAGGTCGAGGAGGAGCGCCGGCTGCTCTACGTCGGGATCACCCGCGCACGCGAGTGGCTCTGGCTGTCGTACGCGGCCGCGCGTTCGCCGGGCGGACGGGCCCGGCGGCCGTCGCGGTTCCTGCCCCAGCTGGACCGCTCCGGCGGCACCGAACGGGCGAGCGGCGGCACCGGTCCGGCCCGCCGTCCCGAGCGGCGACGCACCCAGATCGTCTCCTGCCGGATCTGCGGCGCCACCCTGCTCGCCGGCCCGGACCGCAAGCTCGGCCGCTGCCCCACCTGCCCGTCCGACATCGACGACGAGCTGCACGAACGGCTGCGCGAGTGGCGGCAGCGGGTGGCCGCTGCCCAGAAGGTCCCGGCGTACGTGGTCTTCACCGACGCGACGCTGATCGCGCTGGCCGAGCGCCGACCGGGCCGGTCCGAGGAGTTGATCGCCATCGCCGGGATCGGCCCCCGCAAGTTGGGCCTCTACGGGGAGTCGGTGCTGGCCCTCGTGGCTGGTGCCGGGGTGGACGATGTCTGCCCGGAGAAAACTTTCGAAATCTCGTCGTAAATTCGTTTGCCCTCGCCCCGGCGCGAGGAATAGCCTCAGGACACACCACGCGAGCGGCGCCATTCCGGCTGCTCACGGGGGTTGGTCCAGTCGATCCGAGGAACGTGAGGGAGGTGGCACCCGTGAAGATCTTCACCTATGAGCGTCTGACGGCGATGCCGTCTGTCCACGCTCCGCTGTCGGCTTGCCGGGTGGCCCTCACGGCCGCACGACCGTCGGTTCCGCAGGTGCACCAGGTTCAGGCCGAGCTGATCCTGGCCGTCGCGCCAACCGGAGTCGAGGGGACCAGTGGCTCCACGGGCAATGGCATCCAGGTCGCCAAGAAGCGCATGGATGTCCGCGGCGTTCCACCTCGAGGTAAACCGGTCTGACCATCAGACTCCGGCTCACCTCGAGGCCGCGGAACCCGCTTACCGGGATCCGCGGCCTCAGTTTTTTGCCCGCCGTAAGTACGTCGGAATGCGATCCACGAGATCGAAGTGAGAGAGAGGTGACCGGGAGATGAGTCTGGCGTTGGCCCCCCTCGACGTGAGCGTCGAGCTGGAGGCGAACCTGCCCTGCCGGAAGTTCGACCCCGACCTGTGGTTCTCCGACTCGCCCACCGAGCTCGAGCTGGCCAAGTCGCTCTGCGGGGACTGCCCGCTGCGCGTCGAGTGCCTGGCCGGAGCCGTTGAGCGAGCGGAGCCCTGGGGCGTCTGGGGCGGCGAGATCTTCGAGCGTGGCGCGGTCGTCCCGCGTAAGCGGCCCCGTGGCCGTCCGCGTAAGGAGGACGTCGCCCGTGACGCCGCGCTTCGGGTCGAGGCCGAGGCGCGCCTGGCAGCCAGTGGGCTGTCCGAGGTGCGCGGCGCGGTCCGGCTGGCAGCCTGACATGTTCCCGACCCGTACCAACTACGCCGGTGCCACACCGGCAGTGAGTGAGAAGACGATGTTGAACATTCCGAGTGGAGCCTTCGAGATGCAACTACTCCACGAAGCGTTGACCCGGGCTCGAATGCGCCGGCCTCAGGCCGGTCGTACCACCACGAGCACTGAGGCAACCCGATCCGCCCGTACCGTCGCACTGACCAGCCGCAACCAGGC
The DNA here is from genome assembly GCF_040675155.1 of Micromonospora sp. NPDC049645. Classification (NCBI taxonomy): domain Bacteria; kingdom Bacillati; phylum Actinomycetota; class Actinomycetes; order Micromonosporales; family Micromonosporaceae; genus Micromonospora; species Micromonospora sp. NPDC049645. The sequence goes on along the minus strand of NZ_JBFAOI010000007.1, from coordinate 247,724 downwards.
GGCTCGCGACCTGGGCGTTCTGTAGTACCACCCCACGCAGAAGGGCGGGTGCCGACCGGCACCCGCCCTTCCCCCTGTCGTCAGGCGACCGGCGCGAAGCCGGGCAGCCAGCGCTCCAGGATGCTCCGGTAGGGGGCCTTCGCCTCCAACTGGCAGAGCACCCCGATCGACCCGAGCGTCACCCGGTGGATCAGCAGGTACGACGGAGGCAGGTTGAGCTGCCGGCTCAGCTGGTACGTGGGGGAGCGCGGGCTGGCCAGTCGGCCTGCCTCGCCCCGCAGCCAGGCCCGGGTGAACCGGAAGCCGTCCGCCGCGATGGGCTCCAGCATAGGACGGATGAAGTCGAGCACCCCCTCGGCGTCGATCTCGTCGGTAGCCCCGATGAAGCCCTCCGACCGCAGCCCCGCCACCACCTCGTCGGCGTCGCCGCGCAGGGCCATCGCGGCTATGCGGCCGATCGGCTCGGGCGTGCCCTCCGGCATCCGGGCCACCGCACCGAAGTCGATCACCCCGAGCCGACCGTCGGGCAGCAGCCGGAAATTCCCCGGATGCGGGTCGGCGTGCAGCAGCCCGGCCCGCTGCGGCGCGGAGAGGTGCAGGGTGGCCATCAACCTGCCCGCCTCGTCCCGGTCCTCCTCGGTGCCCTCGCGGATGATGTCGGCCAGCGGGGTGCCCGTCACCCACTCGGTGACCAGCACCCGGGGCGAGGCGTTGACCACCGCCGGAATGTAGATCTCCGGGTCGTCGGCGTACGCGGCGGCGAAGGCGCGCTGCGACTCGGCCTCCAGCTCGTAGTCCAACTCCTCGGTGATCCGTTCGCGCAGCTCGACCAGGAGCGGCTTGACGTCGAGGCCGGGCTGGATGGCGCGGAACATCCCACCCAGTCGGGAGAGCTGCTTGAGGTCGGCGAGCAGGGCGTCGCCGGCCCCCGGATATTGGATCTTGACCGCCACGTCGCGGCTGTTCGGCGCGCCCGACTCGTCGAACCCCGGCTCGCGCCACCGCGCCCGGTGCACCTGACCGATGCTGGCGGCGGCGGCCGGGGTGTCGTTGAACTCGACGAACAGGTCCCGCCAGTCGGGGCCGAGCTGCTCGGCCAGCACCTTGTGCACACTGGCGGCCGGCAGCGGCGGCGCCGCCTCCTGAAGCTTCGTGAGCGCCTGCCGGTAGGGCGCCGCGATCTCCTCCGGCAACGCCGCCTCGAAGACCGACAGCGCCTGGCCGAACTTCATCGCCCCGCCCTTGAGCTGCCCCAGCACGCTGAACAGTTGCTCGGCGGTGCGCTGCTGGATCTCCGCGGAGATCACGTCGGAGGCGAGCCCGGTGACGCGCTTTCCCATCCCGAGAACGGTCCGGCCGGCGAAGCCGAGTGGCAGGGCGGCGAGCTTGGCGGTGCGGGACACGGCGCGGCGCGGGATGTCGGTCACCCGGTCATTGTTACCGACCGGAGGGCCCCGCTGCTGCTCTGCGGCTGGGCTGGTGCGGACACTCGCCCCTGCGAGCACTCGCAGGCCGGGTGCGGCGGCCAACCTCGACGACGGAAACGGCCGGCGTTGGTGATCTCCATGGCCCCACCCAGCGTTTCCGGCTGACCTCCGTCGAGCTGGGTCAGCGCCTCGGCCAGCGCGTACCCGCAGGCGGCGAGCAGCGTGCCGGTCGCACCGGCGGCCTCCGGGTCGGCCGCGGCGAGTTGGGCGGCGAGCCGCGGCCAGTCCGGGTCGCGATCGGCCCGGTGCAACTCGACGCAGTGCAGGCAGGGCCCGGCGGGTGGGCGGACCAGCGGCCCGATGACCGGTACGCCCTCGCGCAGCGTGACCAGCAGGTGCGGCTGCCTGCGCTGGGCGAGACCGGCGGCGAGCAGCGCGGGTGGCCGGTCCGTGCCGAGCTGGATCACCAGGTCCGTCCGTCCGGAATTGCTCGGGTGGGTGCCGGTGCCCGGTGCGACCCGGTTGACCGCGGCCCGCACCGCCGGTGCCAGCGGACGCCCCAGTTCGCTCGCGGGAATGCCCGTGCCCACCAGGTCGACGGCGCGTACCGAGCCGGTGAGCTGGGGAATCACCTGCCCGACGCCGGATTGGGCCAGCGCCACCGCCAGCGGCCCGCCGAGCGCTCCTGCGCCGGTGAGCAGGACCCGGGCTGCCCGCCGCCGACGCAGGACCTGCGCGGGGGTGCCGGGCAGTCGCGCGGCCGTCAGGGCCAGCGCGCCGGCCTCCGCCGTGAGCCGGGCCCGGACCGGACCGGCCAGTTCGCGGGGGAGCAGGCTGTGCGCGGGCACCAACAGGCCGGCCGCCCGCAGGCTGTCGAGCAGGGTACGCGCGTCGTCGGCGCTGACCCGTGCGGTCACCGCCTGGGCCAGCACGACGCGCTCGCTGCGGGTGCCGTCGAGCAGGTCGAGCAGGCGGGCGGCCCGGGGGTTGGCCAACTCCAGCAGGACGGCCGGGCCGGGCCCGACGCCGAGCTGCAGGGTGTGCCGGTCCCGCCAGAGCCGGTGCAGGCCGGGCAGCAGTGTGGGGCGAGGCAGTGCGGTACGACTCATGGTCACCAATCGTGACCGCACCTTCGCGCTCGGTCGATCGTTGTCCACAGGCGGCCAGGCCGCTGTCCAGCGCTATCCACAGGATTCGCCGGGTTTTCCACAGCCTGTTCGTCCCGTTGTCGGTCACCCGACAGGCCACCGAGCCCGACGAAACCGGTACCCCGAACGGCGACGGGGGCGGGGTGACCGCCGGCCACCCCGCCCCCGTCCACCCGTATCGGTCAGACCTTGGCCTTACCCAGGATGCGGTTCACTGTTGTGCCGCATACCGGACACTTGCCCTTGGCCATGTTCATCCCGGTCTTCGAGACCTCGACGTGCCCCTCGAAGTCCCGCTTCTCCTTGCACTTCACGCAGTAACCGTTGTAGGTCGTCTGGGCCTGGTCGGCCACGGTGCCCTCCTCGTCTCGTCCGCCGGTCAATGCCGTCCCGGCGGGGTGCCCGGCGGCGGGCCACATGGGGCGCCGACGCTGGGTCTCACTCCATGGCCACCTTCGTGACCGCTGGTCCGCGGACCCTACCCAGGTCTGGGCAGTTCCATGTCAGCTGTGCATCGACACTGTGAGCAAGTCGACGTCGAGAGTGTGCATGGCGAAATAGGTCGGATAAGTCAGTTTGGCGGGGACACGCCGACCAAACCCTGACAGCCACCCGTGCGAGTGCCCCCGCGACGGCATCCGGGGCGGTGATCACCTACGGTGGGGAGGTGCCGCGTACCGGCGCCGTCGGCGTTCACGAAGGGTGACGAGATCGCGCGGTGGTGTCGCCGTCAAGAAATTTTCGGGACGCCTGGCGACCAATCACCATTTTCTGGGCGCGTGTCGTGCGGTTGACTCTTGCGGACCCCTGGTCAGTACGCATTAGCTTTCCTTCGTGACACGTAGTCGAGGCTGCGCGGGCTCGTGATGGCGGGGACGCGCAAGCCGGTCGTCGAGGTGCGGCGCAGCCAGCGCCGACGACGCACGGTGTCCGCGTACCGTGACGGTGAGCGAGTGGTCGTCCTCATCCCCGACCAGTTCTCCCGAGCCGAGGAGAGCGAGTGGGTCGACCGGATGCTCGCCCGGCTCGCCGCCCGGGAGGGGCGACTCGCCCGCTCCGACGACGAACTGCTGGCCCGCGCCAACCGGCTCATCGACCTCTACCTCGCCGGGTACGCCACGAAGGCGGTGCCGGCCAGTGTGCGCTGGGTCACCAACCAGAACGGCCGGTGGGGCTCCTGCACGCCGGCCGACCGCAGCATCCGGATCTCGCACCGCGTCCAGGAGATGCCCGAATGGGTGATCGACTACGTGTTGCTGCACGAGCTGGCGCACCTCATCGTGCCCAGCCACAACGCCCGGTTCTGGGCGTTGGTCGGTCGCTACCCCAAGGCGGAACGCGCCCGCGGCTACCTCGAAGGGGTCGCCGCCGCCTCCTGCGCACCAGTTCCCACCTGATCCACACCCGGCCGGGCCGGGGCTCCTGGGTGCCGGCGCGTCAGGCCCCGTCGGGTGTCGCCCCGGACGCCGTCTGAGGCGTGATCAGCCTAGATCCACTCGCTTTCCTGAAAACCGTGCCATCGACGGCCCCAGGACACCGCGACTTCAAGGAAGCCGAGTCGATCATGCCGCCGAACCTGCCAGGGTGGGCCGGTGGGCCGGTGGGCTGGGCGGCCGGGCCGGGTCAGGTCGGGCGGGGCGGCCGGGCCGGGTCAGGTCGGGCGGGGCGGTCGGGCCAGGGCAGGTCGGGCCGGGCCGGGCCGGGCCGGGCCGGGTCAGGGCAGGTCGGGTCGGGTTGAGCCAGGGTCGGGTCGGGTCAGGCCGGGCTGGGTCGGGCCAGGCCGGGTCGGGCCAGGGCCGAATTTGGCTAGGGCAGGTCGGGCCGCGTCGGGTCGGGTTGAGTCAGGGTCGGGTCGGGTTCAGCCAGGGCAGGTCGGGTTGGGTTGGATCAGGGCAGGTCGGGCCGCGTCGGTGCAGGGACCGGGCCGGGCCGGGCCGGGCGGGGCCGGGTCAGGGCAGGTCGGGCGGGTCGGCCCAGGACCGGGTCGGGCCAGGGCCGGTTGGGTCAGGTCGGGTCGGGTCGGGCTGGGTCGGGTCGGGTTGGGTCAGGGCAGGTCGGGCTCGGTTTGGTTGGGTCAGGGGCCGGGCCGGGCCAGGGCGGGCCGGGCCGGGTCGGGTCAGCGTCGAGCCGGGGCTGGGTGATGGGCGGGGCCCTGATGGGGTGGGTGGGTCTTCGGGGGCATGCCTCGCCGCCGCATCCCGAGATCCACTCGGTTTCTTGAATATCGCGCTATCGATGGCCTCGGGACACCGCGACTTCAAGGATGTCGAGTCGATCATGGCGTTGAGCCTCGCCGGGATGGGGCGGGCCGGGCGGGGTGGCCGTTCGGGCTGGGGCGCTAGGGTCGGGGGATGGCACGACGGGTGGTGGTGGCGTTGCTCGGGCCGGTGCACTGGTCGCCGCCCGGCGTCGACCTGGCGGAGTGGCGGTCGGCGCTCGCGGAAGACGTCATCGACCTGCTCGCCACGCTCAACGAGGTGGAGGTCGCGGTCGCGGTGACCCCGGCCGACCGGGCGCTGGCCGATGCGCTGGTGTGGCCCGGCACGGCCGTGTACGAGGTGGCCGAGCCGACGCCGAACGCCGTGTTCGCCGCGCTGGAGGGGTACGACCAGGCGGCCGTGCTGGTCAGTGACGTTCCGGACCTGCCCGCACTGACGGTCGGCAAGCTGCTCCGCCCACTCACCACCCGGCCGGTCGCGGTGGCGCCGGTCGAGGGCGGTGGCCCAGGTCTGCTCGGGGTCGCGGTACGACTGCCCGCGCCGGACTGGTTACCGACGCTGGAACTGGACTCGGCCACGGCGGCTGAGGCGCGGGCCAATGCCCCACGCCCGGGTGACGTGGCGGTCACCACGGGCTGGCGACGGCTGCGCGGCCCGGCTGACCTGGCCACGCTCGACCCGGCCTTCGAAGGTTGGGAAGCGACCCGCGCCCTTCTCTCCGGGTCGGGCCGCCCCGCCTGAACCCGTCAGCCTGCCTGCCTGTCGGCTTTGCCGACCGCCGCGCCCGGTTGCCCGCTTCGATCGTGCGGGCAACCGGGCGTAGGCAGTCGTTGCGCGGACGTCAGGACTTGGCGTCGCCGTCGCCGTCGGTCTCGTCCGACTGACCGGACTGACCGGACTGACCGGACTGGCCGGGGGCTTTTTCCTCCACCCCGCCGGGGGCGGTGAAGTCGAAGCTGTCCAGCTCGCTGAGGTCCATGTCGTTCATGGCGAAGGCGACCGGGTCGGCGAAGTCGTCGTCCGACGGGAGCAGGTCCGGGTGGCCCCAGACGGCGTCGCGGCCCTCGATGCCGCGGTGCTGGGTGAGCGCGGCCCAGAGCGCCGCGGCCTCGCGCAGCCGGCGCGGGCGCAGCTCCAGGCCGACGAGCGCCGCGAAGGTCTGCTCGGCGGGGCCGCCGGCGGCCCGGCGACGGCGGAACGCCTCACCCAACCGGACGACGTTGGGCAGCCGCTCGCTGGCGGCGCTGTCCACGACGTGGCACACCCAACCCTCGACGAGGGCCAGCGCGGTCTCCAGTCGGGCCAGTGACGCCTTCTGCGCCGGCGTGTCCTCCGGGGTGAAGATGCCCTCCAGTGCGATCGCCTGCATGGACTCCGGGTCGGTCGGGTCGACCCGGCCCATCGCCTCCTCGATCGCCTCCCGGTTGACCCGGATGCCCGAGGCGTACATCTCGACAGCGCTGAGCACGTGCCCACGCAACCACGGAACGTGCTGGAACAGCCGCTGGTGGGCGGCCTCGCGCAGCGCCACGTAGAGGCGGACCTCGTCCTCGGGAAGCTCCAGGCCCTCGCCGTACGCCCGGATGTTGGCCGGGATCAGCGCGGCCGTGCCGGCGGGGCCGAGCGGCAGCCCGATGTCGCCGGCGGAGAGCACCTCCGCGGCGAGCGAACCGAGGGCCTGGCCCAACTGACCGCCGAAGAGCGCGCCACCGAGGGTGGCCACCATCGACTGCATCGGGCCGAGCTGGGCGCGCGCCTCCGGTGGCACCAGGTCGCCCATCGCGCCGACCATCCGGCTGGCGACCGGGTCGCACAGCTTGCGCCACACGTCCAGCGTCTTGAAGATCCACTCGTTGCGGTTCCAGGCAATCGGGTTCTGGATGCCGGTGGGCCACGCCGAGGCGGGCTCCAGCCACAGGTCGGCCAGGCGCAGGGCCTCCTCGACCGCGTGGCGCTCGTACATCGACACCGCCGGGTCACCGGCGGCCGCGAGCTGGCTGGCCGCTACCTGCCGGGCCAGGTCCCAGTTGACCGGCCCGCTGCCCGGCGCGGAGAGCAGGTGCTGCAACTGCGACATGAACTGCTGCATCTGCGCGGGATCGTTGGGGTCTGGTGGCTGCCCACCCGGGAGCGCGAAACCGAACGGAATATCAGGCACGACACCTACGGTACGCGGACCGCGCCCCAGGTCGCCGCCGCTGGCGTTGCGCTGAGGGCGAAGTCGCGCGGCGCATCCGCCGGGTGGCCCGGACCCGGTCGGTACGCTCTGCGGCATGAGACGTCGTGGCCTGACGGTCCTGCTCGGTGCCCTGTTCACCGCCCTGCTGAGCATCGGGGTGCTCCGGGTGCCGATCCCGTACGTGGTGCTGGGCCCGGGCCCGACGGTCAACACCCTCGGTACGTCCGACGGCAAGGAGGTCATCCAGGTCTCCGGGCGGGAGACCTCGACCTCGGCCGGCCAGCTGCGGCTGACCACGGTGGGGGTGCAGCCCACGGTGCGGTTGCGGGGCGCGATCGCCGGCTGGTTCTCCGACGACGAGGCGGTGGTGCCGCGCGAGTTGGTCTACCCGCCGGGGGAGTCGACGGAGCAGGTCGAGCAGCGCAACGCCGAGGACTTCAAGGCGTCGCAGACCAGCGCGGAGACCGCCGCGCTGCGGGAGCTGGGCTTTCCGGTGCAGGTGGTGATCAAGACGGTGGCCGGGGACGGTCCGGCCGCCGGGGCACTGAAGGCCGGCGACGTGATCACCTCGGTCGACGGCCAGCCGGTGCCGGTGGCCTCGAAGGTCACCGACCTGGTTCGGGCCAAGCCGGCGGGCACCGCGTTGACGATCGGCTACACCCGGGACGGCGTGCCGGCCACCGCCACGGTGACCAGCCGGGAGCAGGACGGCCGGCCGCGGATCGGTGTCGAGATCGACCAGCAGCAGCCGCACCCGTTCACGCTCGGCATCGACCTGGGGGACATCGGCGGCCCGAGCGCCGGTCTGATGTTCGCCCTGGGGATCGTGGACAAGCTGACCCCGGCCGACCTCACCGGCGGCAAGATCATCGCTGGCACCGGCACCATCGACGACGAGGGCGCCGTCGGCCCGATCGGCGGGATCGCCCAGAAGTTGGTCGGCGCGAAGCGCGCCGGGGCCAAGGTCTTCCTGGTGCCGGCGGACAACTGTGCTGAGGCGGTCCGCAATCCGCAGCCCGATCTGCCGCTGTTGCGGGTGGGCTCGTTGGACGAGGCGATGACCGCTCTGGAGACGTTGCGCGCGGGAGGTCAGCCGACGCGTTGCTGACCGGTGTGACCGTGCCCCGACACGCTCAGGAACACCCCGTACTCTGGGTGCCTGGTCGGAGCCGATCATATCGAGCGTGCGGAGCCAACAGTGGTCATGCGTAGCAGCAGCCCCCTTCCGAGGATGAGCCGGCGCGGGCGCGTCACCATCGCGGTCCTGGTCGGGGTGTTCGTGCTCTTCACCCTGCTCGGCTGGGGTGTGCAGGCGTGGACCGACTGGCTCTGGTTCGACGAGGTCCGCTACACCGAGGTGTTCACCGGTGTCCTGCTCACCCGGCTGGTGCTCTTCCTCGCCATTGGTCTCGGCATGGCGGTGGTCGTCGGCGGCAACCTGTGGTTGGCCTACCGGCTGCGCCCACGGCTGCGTCCGCACTCGGTGGAGCAGGCGACGCTGGAGCGCTACCGGATGGCGCTCAGTCCACGTCTGGGCACCTGGATCTCGCTGACCGCAGGGGTGGTCGGGCTCTTCGCCGGCCTCTCCGCCCAGAACCGGTGGAACCAGTGGCTGCTCTTCCGCAACGGCGGTGACTTCGGGATCAAGGACCCGGAGTTCGGCGTCGACATCGGCTTCTACGTCTTCCAGTTGCCGTTCTGGCGTTACCTGCTCGGAGTCGCCTTCACCGCGGTGGTGCTGGCCGTGATCGGCGCGTTGGCGGTGCATTACCTCTTCGGTGGGGTCCGCCTCCAGGGTGTCGGGGACCGGATGAGCAACGCCGCGCGTGCGCACCTGAGCACCCTGGTCGCGGTCTTCGTGCTGTTGAAGGCACTCGCGTACGTGTTGGACCGGCGGGCGATGCTGCTGGAGTACAACGAGGGCGCCAAGTTGTACGGCGCCGGCTACGCCGACGTCAACGCGTTGCTGCCGGCGAAGGAGATCCTGGCCTACATCTCGATCGTGGTCGCGATCGCGATCATCGTGTTCTCCAACGCCTGGATGCGCAACCTAGTCTGGCCGGGGATCTCGCTGGCGCTGCTCGGCGTGTCCGCGGTGGCCATCGGCGGCATCTACCCGTGGGCGGTGCAGACCTTCGAGGTCAAGCCGAGCGCCAAGGACAAGGAAGCGCCGTACATCCAGCGCAGCATCGACGCGACGCGGGCGGCGTTCGGGTTGGGGGCCACCGAGACCACCCCGTACGCGGCGAGCAACCTCACCCCACCGGGGAACCTGGCCACCGACACGTCGGTGGTGTCGAACGTGCGGCTGCTCGACCCGCAACTGGTCAGCGAGACGTACACCCAGCTTCAGCAGGTGCGGGGCTTCTACGACTTCGGCCCGAAGCTGGACATCGACCGGTACGGGGTGAACGGGAAGGTCTCCGACTACGTGGTCGGCGTCCGGGAGATCAACTACGGCGAGCTGACCGATCAGCAGAACACCTGGATCAACCGGCACACCGTCTACACCCACGGGTACGGGTTGGTGGCCGCCCCGGCCAACCAGGTGGTCTGCGGCGGTCAGCCGTTCTTCGTCTCCGGTTTCCTCGGCGAGAAGACCCAGGAGGCGTGCTCCTCGCAGACCGAGCAGATCCCGGCCAAGCAGCCGCGCATCTACTACGGCGAGCGGATGGCGGCCGACGACTACGCCATCGTCGGGCAGTCCGACCCGAACAAGAAGGCCGAGTTCGACCGGCCGGTCGGCGAGGGCGGCGGCGAGTCCTACACCTACACCGGTGAGGGCGGCGTGGAGATCGGTTCCTTCACCCGGCGGCTGCTGTACGCCATCAAGGAGCAGGAGTCGAACTTCCTGCTCTCCGAGGCGGTCAACAAGGACTCCAAGCTGCTCTACGTGCGTAACCCGCGGGACCGGGTGGAGAAGGTCGCGCCGTTCCTCACGCTCGACGGCGACCCGTACCCGGCGGTGGTCGACGGTCGGGTGCAGTGGATCGTCGACGGCTACACCACGGCGGCCACCTACCCGTACGCCGAGAAGGTCAACCTCCAGACCGAGACCACCGACGAGTTGACCAACCGGGGCACCTTCCAGCTGGCCCGGGAAGACGTCAACTACATGCGCAACTCGGTGAAGGCCACCGTCGACGCGTACGACGGCACGGTGAAGCTCTACGAGTACGACGACACCGACCCGGTGCTCAAGGCGTGGAACAAGGCGTTCGGCGGTGACCTGATCCTGCCGAAGGCGGAGATCCCGGTCGAGCTGAACGAGCACCTGCGCTACCCGGCGGACATGTTCAAGGTGCAGCGCAACCTGCTCACCAAGTTCCACGTGACCAACCCGGGCGACTTCTACTCCGCGCAGGACTTCTGGCAGGTGCCCAACGTCCCGGACGCTCCGGACAGCGGCCAGAAGCAGCCCCCGTACTACCTGTTCACCCAGTTCCCGGGGCAGGAGACCCCCCGGTTCCAGCTCACCTCGGCGGTCACCCCGAACGGCCGGCAGAACCTCGCCGCGCTGATCTCCGGGTCGTACGTCGACGGAAAGCCCCGGCTGGAGGTGCTGGAGTTGCCGGACCAGACCCGGATCTCCGGCCCGGTGCAGGTGCACCAGCAGATGACCAACAACGCGAACATCCGTCAGCAGCTCAACCTGCTCTCCAGCAACCAGGCGCAGGTGCAGTACGGCAACCTGCTCTCGTTGCCCTTCGCCGACGGGATGCTCTACGTCGAGCCGGTCTACGTGAAGAGCAACCAGCAGGACGCCTACCCGCTGTTGCAGAAGGTGCTGCTCTCGTACGGTGACGGTGGCTCCTTCGTGGCGCTCGCCGACAACATCAACGACGGCATCAAGCAGTTGGTCGAGCAGGGTAAGAAGGCCGGGCAGGGCACGTCGCCGCCGCCGACGACCGGGGGCAACCCGACGACCCCGACGCCGACGCCTTCGGGCACGGCGGCGCCGACGCCGACGCCGACCCCGAGCGCCGGCACCCCACCGCCGGCCGGTGACCTGGCCGCCGCCGCGGACCGGGTGCAGACCGCGATCACCGAGGTCCGGGCCGCGCAGACGTCCGGCGACTTCGAGCGGTACGGGCGTGCGCTGAAGGCCCTCGACGAGGCGCTGACCGCGTTCCAGCAGGCGCAGCAGGCCGCCGGTGGGCCGGGTGCCAGCCCGAGTGCGGGAGGCTGACCGCCACCGCACGTAGTTCCTCCCCGAGCCCCCGTCGCGCGGACCGCATCAGGTCCGAACGGCGGGGGCTCGGCGTTGTCCTGATCTGTGCGTGTCTGTCACGTCACCGACAGCACCGTCCAGCCCGCAACCTGCGACGCCGGTCCGCCGTCCTCAATGCAACGGGGTGGGAACGAGGGGGTCAGTCGTGCGGGACGCGCAAAGCTTCGATGACTTCTACCGCAGCACCGCAAGGCGGATGGTGCGGTACGGCTATGCGGTCGCTGGCGACCACAGCGAGGCGCAGGACCTGGTGCAGGAGGCGTACACCCGGGCCTGGCGGCAGTGGGGGCGACTGTCGTCGCACCCCGCGCCCGAGGCGTGGCTGCGGCTCGTGGTGGCCCGGCTGGCGACCGACCGCTGGCGGCGTCTGCACCGCTGGCGGGCGGTGCTGAGTCAGACCGGGCCACCGGCGGTCGCGCCCCCGCCGAGTGAGGACGGGGTGCTGCTGGTCGGCGCGCTCCGGCAGTTGCCTGCCGTGCACCGGCAGGCGCTCGCGCTGCACTACCTCTTCGACATGTCGGTCGACGAGATCGCCCGGGAGACCGACGTCCCGGTCGGCACCGTGAAGTCCTGGCTGTCCCGAGGCCGGTCCCGGCTGGCCGCCCTGCTGCCCGACCTCTGCACCGTGGAGTTGGAGGCGAACGATGTCAGTTGAACTCTCCGACCTGTACCGGTCGCTCAGCACCGTCGCGGACGGCCACGAGCTGACGCGGCCCGAGTCGCTCCGGCGGTTCGCCGACCGGCGGGCACGAGCCCGGATCGCCGGCTCGACGCTCGCGGTGGCGCTGCTCGTGGGCGGGGTGGCCGTCGGTGCTCGGCTGGCGTACCCGGCGGACGGCGCCGCGCCGCTGCCGCCACCCGCCGACACGGCCGGCCCGGTGCCGACCGCGGCGACCCCCCGGCCGTCGACGCCGCCGGCCCCGTCGACACCGCCGGCGTCCACACCACCGTCCCCGCCGCCGTCGCGGACCACTCCCGGTACGTCGTCGCAGCCGGCCACCGGCACGGCGGCGCCCCGGTCGCCGACGGCCATTCCGGATCGCGCCTTCTTCGTGCTGGCGGCGGCGAACCGGACCGGCATGGAGTCCCGGGGGGACGGCCCGGCGCTGCCGGTGCTCTGCGGGACGCGGCTCGCCAGCGACTCGGCGATGGTGCAGCGTCGGGGCCGGTATCTGGCCTACAAGTTGGCGCAGACGCCGACGGGGAACGTGCCGGACGGCAGCTACCGGCACACCATCACCATCTACCGGGCCGGCCGCGCCAACGACGCGGTGCGGGAGTTGCGGCGGGCCGTGCGCGACTGCCCCGACCAGAGGCTCCCGGACGACGGCAGGACGTGGCGGCAGCGGCTGCTGACCTCGGGCACGTACGGGGACGAGTCGGTGCTGTTCGAGATGCGGGCACCGATGCCGGACGGGATGGGCGAACCGGGTACCGAGGAGGTGCGGCTGGTCCGGGCGATCCGCCTCGGCGACGTGGTGACGGTGCTCTGGGAGCAGGGTTGGGAGCACACGGCGGCCGAACGGTCCCAGGTCGATGCCGACAGTCGACGGGCGGTGGCGGCGATCGAAGACTGGCTGAACTGAGCGCGTGCCAGGTCAGAGGTGTCGGCGGGGGCGGTATCGGAGTCACTTTGCGGTGCCCCGGGTCGGTGCGCTACGGTTAGCGAACCGACGCGGGGTGGAGCAGCTCGGTAGCTCGCTGGGCTCATAACCCAGAGGTCGCAGGTTCAAATCCTGTCCCCGCTACGAGAGAGACACCAGCTCGAAGCCCGTCCCGGGAGCACCGGGGCGGGCTTTCGACTTTTTTGGCCTGCTCCGCGTTGCCGGGTCCGGGCGTCCGCGTCGGTGAGGTGACCCCGCTGATCATCGTCCGATCGGGTGGGTTAGTCTTAACCAGTCGACGCGGGGTGGAGCAGCTCGGTAGCTCGCTGGGCTCATAACCCAGAGGTCGCAGGTTCAAATCCTGTCCCCGCTACCACGGAAAGTGATATGAGTCCGGCCCCCACAGTGTGGGGGCCGGACTTGTTTTGGTCCGCCTGCTTGCAGCGAGGGGCCGACGCCGACGAGGCGCCGGCCCCTGGTGGGTCCTACCGGAAGCCGAAGGCCCGGGTGACGGTCTGCGTGACGGCGGCACCGTTGCGCTGCGTGGCGGTGACCCGGATCGACACGAAGTCGGCCCGGTGCGGCGCGTTCAGCGACGCCTGCCAGGTGCCCTGCTTCTCCTTCAGGTCCTGCCGTTGCCAGGTCGCCCCGTCGTCGTAGGAGACCTCCAGGCCGAGCGCGGAGACGGCGTCCCGAGCCGCGGTGCTGCCCACCACCACGGGCGTGATCGAGAAGTCGGTCCGGCGCTTCGCCCGACCCGCGAGGTCCACGTCGGTGCCGTAGTCCAGCTGGACCAGCGGGATGGCCTGCACCTCCGGGCCGCCACCGGAGACGAAGCTCCACTCGGTGTGCGTGGCGGTCGAGTACGGGCTGAACTCGGGCTTGCCCGTGGTCTCGACCACCAGCCGGTACGGCAGTTTCTCCGGCGACAGGTCACCGGCGCCGACCTCCGGCCAACCGTCGAACTGGGTCAGCTGCTTGTCGCCCTGGTAGAACGTGACGACCTGCGGCATGCTCGCGCCACCGCTGTGTGCGGCTCCCGCGTCACCGAACCCCTGGATGTAGGCGCTCATGCCGAACTCGCCGCGGAACGGGATCTCGGTGCTGAGCAGGCGGGGCCGGGTGATCGGCCCGAACCAGCGGTCCTTCTGGACACTGCCCGGCCGGTAGGCGATGGCCTCGGTGTTGGACCGCGCCCAGTCGACGACGTCGGCGTACTGCATCCACTCGACGCCACCGCCTGCGGAGACCCAGTCGGTACGCGGCCCCGGCGCGACCGGCTCGAACGGGAACGGGCGGGCCGCCGCGTACTCGTACGGCGGGAAGTCCATCCGGGTCTCGCTCGACTGCTTCCCCGGGGGCGGGGAGAAGGTGAGATCGATCCGGGCGAGGTGGCGCGGGTCGGTCTTGGCGGACGGGTCGTCGGGCACCCCGCCACGGTGGTAGTCCACCAGGTCGTACAGGTACTTCGCCCGGGGGTGGGCCACGACGAGCAGCCGTACCCCGTTGCGTCCCGCAGCGGCGATCTTCTGGATCAACGCTTCGCCCTCGTCAATGCTCACCGAGGCGACCGGAATCGGCCCGGTCGTCACCGCGTCGGGGTTGCCGTACCAGTCGCTCTTGCGACCCGCCCGGTCGTTGACCACGACGAGCATCGCCGCACCGGCGGTGTGTGCCGCCGCTGCCTGGTCGGTGGGGGGCACCGAGTCGTCGGCGCGTACGACCACGGCCTTGCCGCGGGCGGACAGGCCGCTGTAGTCACCTGTCGTGCCAGCGCCCGCGAACACGGCGTCCAGGCGGGAGGCGCCGTCGGGCAGCGGCGGGGAACCGGGTTGCGCGAGGGGTTCGCTGAGGTGCCGTCCGCCGTAGCTGATCGCCAGTGGGGTCTGCTCGGCCCGGATCCGGGTGGTGAAGACGAAGCTGCCCTTCCGCACCTTGTCCCTGGTCGGGAGGGCCCACAGGCTGTCGTAGGCGGCGCCGGGCCAGAAGGTCTCGCGTAGGGCGCTCCAGTCGGTGGGTGTCGGCTCGGGCGAGGTGAAGGAGCGGTAGACGTCGATTCTGCTGTTGACGACGGCGGTCGGTTGGGGCGTCGCCACCTTCACCTGGCGGGCCCGCGCGGCGTCGAGTTCCACGACCCGGTCGGTCGTCAGGTCGACCTCAGGAGCGGTCAGCATCGCGAGCCCGAGGGAGCGGGGCCCGTGCAGACCCTCGACGTCCGCCGCGGTGACGACCGTGTAGGAGCCGGGGGCCAGGCGGCTGGTGAGCTTTCCGTCCGGGACCCACATGAAGGCGGAACCCGTCTCGGCGCTGACGACCTCGACCTCGCCGCTCATCGGCCGGCCGGCGCGGTCCTTCAGGTGGACGGTGAGTTCGTACTTCTTGGACTCGACGGCGACTCCGACGGCCGTGTGCACCTCGCCGGTCGGGAAACGGGCCGTGATCTGGGCGGAGTACCGGCCGGGGGCGAGGCCCGCCGGGGCCACCACGACGTCGGCCGTCGCGGTCCCCCGAGCGGGCACGGTGACGCGGTCGGTGGTTGCCGTGAACGTCTGTGCGGGGGAGGTGCCACGGTCGACGGACAACTCCACGGTGATCGGGTCGGCCGTGGTGTTGGTGTAGGTGATGGTCCGCCTGGTCGGCTGCGGTGTGCTGCCCGGTGACCACTTGACGAGTCCGGCGTCCACCGACCCGGTGGCGACGACCTGGTCCTGGTGGTAGGCGGCGGCGACGTTCAGCCGACCGCTGCCGGCCTGGTAGGCGTTGTAGCCGGGGGTGCGGACGCTGGTGCTCATCAGCGCGTCCTTGATCTGCCGCGCGCTCCAGGTCGGGTGCTTCTGCACCAGCAGGGCGGCGGCCCCGGCGACGTGCGGCGCCGCCATCGAGGTGCCGCTGTCGACGTAGTAGAAGCCCTCGCCCCAGGGGATGTGCTGCGAGCGTGCCGCCAGCACGTCGACGCCGGGGGCGGTCATGTCGGGCTTGAGCGCCTCGTCGTTCATCCGAGGGCCGACGCTGGAGAAGTCCGCCAGGTGGTCGGAGGTGTCCACCGCGCCGATGGTCAGCGCGGCGTCCGCGGTGCCCGGCGCACCAAGGGTGTACGGATCGGGTCCGCTGTTGCCGGCGGCCACGACGAAGAGCGCACCGGTCTCGGCGGTCAGCTGGTTGACGGCCTGGCTCAGCGGGTCGTCCTGGGTGTGCCACGCGCTCACGCCAAGGCTCATGTTGATCACCTTGGCGTGCTCGGCCCGCGCCGCCCACTCCATGCCGGCGATGATCCCCGAGATCGACCCACTGCCGTTCTCGTCGAGGACCTTGCCCACCACCAGGTCGGCGTCGGGGGCGACGCCCCGTTCCCTGCCGCCGGAGGCGGCGCCGGTCCCGGCGACGGTGGAGGCGGTGTGGGTGCCGTGCCCGTTCCGGTCGATCACGTCCTGGCCGGGGATGAAACTCCGGGACGCCACCACCCGGTCCGCGAGGTCCGGGTGGGTGGTGTCCACCCCGCTGTCCAGGACGGCGACCCGGACGCCGCTGCCGGTGCCGCCCGCCGCCCAGGCGGCGGGCGCGCCGATCTGGGCGGTGGTGTCGGCGAGGGCGGCCCTGGCCTTGCCGTCGAGCCACACCTTGTCGACGCCGGCCGCGAAGGAGGGCGCCGACGTGACGCCGGTGCGGGCCTTCGCGGACCGGCCGCCGCCGGTGAGCGCCGACCAGAAGTCGGCGGACTGCGACCGGCGGGTGCGGACCGCCTCACCCCGGACGGAGGGAAGCTCCAGCGTGGTCCGCGCGCCCGGCAGCGTGGTACCGGTCCGGAGCTTCGCCGAACCCGTCGTGCGGGTGACGATCAGGGGGAGTTCGCTGGTCTGCGCGTCGCCGTAGCCCTCGGCGACCAGTCGGGTGACGTCGAACAGTTGCTTGTCGAGGCGGCCGGTCGCGAGGTAGGGCACCGCCTCGGCGGGATACACGTAGGTATCCCCGCCCTCGGTGGAGATGCGTACCGAGCCGGTCGCGCCGGGTGCGCGCTTGACGTCCACGGTGGGGGTCGCGCCGTGGACGCCCGGGGTCACCGTCACCCGGTCTCCGGTGATCAGCGTGACCGTGACGGGCGTGCGGTCCGCGGTGCCGGTCGGGACGGGTGTCGTCGGCGGTGGTGTCGGTGGTGGTGCGCCGTGCGCCGCCGTGGGGGTGAGGAGAGCGGCGACGAGGGTGATGCCGACCGCTGCCGCCGCAGATCTTCGGATGCGAGAGATCCGCCCACTGTCTACAGAGTTGCCCATGAGGCGAATCCGATCACCTCCGCAGATTCATGTAAAGATCATCATCTTTGCGGGGACGTTGCGAGGTCGTTGCGTGGCGGCCGGAGTGCTCCGCAACGATCTCGGTTCCGTGATTCGGCGTGGACCGAGGTGCCGAGGTTGCGCCCTTCGGCGAGGATGGACGCATGTCTTCATTCGGTAAGTGGTGGGGCCGCCTGAGCGCGGTCTTCGGTGCGGTCGTACTGGCGGTCTTCGTGCCCGTCGCGGCCTGGGCGTCCACGGGTACCGGCGAACTCGTGGTGGAGGCTGCCCGGCGGCGGAGCCGGGGTGGCTTCGGGGTGCTGCCGCTGCTCTGCTGCCTGGTGGTGGTCGCGATCGTGGTGTTCCTGGTGCTGCGTCTGATGCGCAACCGTCGGGGTGGCCCGCCGCGCTGACGGCCGAGGCCGATCGCGGGGTCACCAGCGGCCGGCCCCGGGCCGGCCGCCGGTGCTCACACCGCCAGCGCCGCGATGGCCTGGGACAGGAAGCGCGCGGTGGCCTCTCGGGTGCCGTCCCGCTTGACGCGGATGCGTTCGGCGGCGGTGACCAGCAGGGTACGCACCTTGGCGTGCCCCCTGGGTGGCGGCGCCGGCGCCGGCCCCAGCAGGTCGGCGATGCTGGCGCCGAACGCGGCGGCACGCTTCTGGGCCGGGTCGGTGATGCTGCCCTCCGCGTAGCGGCGGACCGCGGAGCTGGCGTTCAGCCCACGCTCGTGGCCCAGGACCGTGCCGGCCTCACCGTTTGTGGTCAAGAAGTTGATCACGTCGGCGACGGCGTCCGGGTGACGGGTGCCCCGGAACGCCGCCCAGTACATCGACGCCCGCGCCCACTGGGCGCCGGGCGGGCCGGGAAGGCCGACGATGCCCAACTCGGACCCGGTGAGTCGTTGCAGCTCCGGTAGTTGGTGCGACCAGGCGAAGGACGCGGCGGCCAGCCCGGTCACCACAAGTTGCCGGGCCGGCTCGCCGCTGTCGGCCTGCTCGACCAGCGCCGCGCCCGGGGTGGCCCGCCCCCGGCGGGCCCGCTGCCACAGCTCGAACCACGCGATCAGTTCGTCCGCGCCGAAACCGAGCTGGTTGCCCCGGTAGAACTCACCGCCCTGCGACCGCAGCCAGAGCCAGAGCGCCCGGTAGTCGCCGGACCCGTCCATCGTGCCGGCCACCCTGCCATCGCTGGCCTCGGTGACCTGCTCGGCCCAGGAGAGGTAATCGGCCCAGCTCATCCCGGCGCGCGGCTCGGGCATCTTCAGCTCCCGCAGCAGGTCCCGGTTGAAGACCACGCCGGCGTGGGTCTGCCCGGCGGCCACCGCCATCGTCCGCCCCTCCACCGTGCCGTAGCGGATCAGACCCTCCGACAGGCCCCGCAGATCCACCTGGTGGTCGGCGACCCGGTCGGTGAGGTCGAGGATGACCTGGCGCTGGGTGTACTCGGTCAGCATGGCGTCGTCGATCTGGATCAGGTCCGGTACGTTTCCACCGGCCGCCTGGGTGGCCAGCCGGTCGTAGTAGCCGTCGGCGCCCTGCCAGGTGACCCGGAAGGTGACCCGGGGGTTGCGATCCGAGTAGAGCCGCAGCACCTTCTCGGTCAGCTCGGCCCGCCTGGTGCCGCCCCACCAGAAGACCGACAGCTCGACCGGCCCGTCCTCGGGCGAGCTGGCGGCGCCGTCGCTGCACCCCGCCAGCCCGCTGGACGCGAGCAGAGGCGCGCCGAGCAGCGCGGTGAGCAGTCGGCGCCGGCCCGGGTCGGCGCCGAGGCGGTCGATCGGGGGTGGAACAACGGGCACGGGGGTCTCCTGGACCTGCGGGAGTGGCGGTCGGACCATTCACGCAGGCAGCGCACGAAGGTGTCAACGTCCGTCCGGTCACCCTCGGCGCGGTGGTCGAATCCGGCCCCTCCGATGTCGCGTGGTGTACTAGGGCGCGTGGAACTTCTGCACTCGGGCAAGGTTCGGGACGTCTACGCCGACGGCGGCGACCTGATCCTGGTGGCCTCGGACCGGATCTCGATCTACGACGTGGCCCTGCCGACGCCGATCCCGGACAAGGGTCGCCTGCTCACCGCGCTCTCGCTCTGGTGGTTCGAGCAGCTCTCCGACCTGGTGCCGAACCACGTCATCTCGTCCACCGACGTGCCCGCCGAGTTCGCCGGGCGGGCCATCCGCTGCCAGCGGCTGGACATGGTCCCGGTCGAGTGCGTCGCTCGCGGTTACCTGACCGGCGGCGGCCTGCGGGAGTACGAGCAGACCGGCGCGGTCTCCGGCGTACCACTGCCCCGGGGGCTCGGCGAGGCGTCGATCCTGCCCGAACCGATCTTCACGCCGTCGAGCAAGGCCCCGATGGGCGAGCACGACGAGCCCATCACGTACGACGACGTGGTGGACAAGGTGGGCCAGGCCACCGCCGAGCGGCTCCGGCAGATCACCCTCGACGTGTACCGGCGCGGCGCCGAACTGGCCGCCGACCGGGGCATCCTGGTCGCCGACACCAAGATCGAGCTGGGTTGGGCGCCGGACGGCACCCTGGTCCTCGCCGACGAGCTGCTCACCTCCGACTCGTCACGGTTCTGGCCGGCCGAGTCGTACCAGCCGGGGCGCGTGCAGTTCTCCTACGACAAGCAGTACGTGCGGGACTGGGCCACCGGCAGCGGTTGGGACAAGCGGGGCCCGGTCCCGGACATGCCGGCCGAGGTGGTCGAGGCGACCCGGGCACGCTACGTCGACGTCTACGAGAAGCTCACCGGCAACCGCTGGGAGTGACGCCCAGGCGGCGTCACTCCACCCAGTCGAGGGTCCGCTGCACGGCCTTGCGCCAGTTGTGCAGCTCCCGGTCGCGCAGGCCCGGTGCCATGCTCGGCTCCCACTGCGCGTCGGAGCGCCACTGGGCCCGCAGGGTGGCCAGATCCGGCCAGAACCCGACCGCCAGCCCGGCCGCGTACGCGGCGCCCAGGCAGGTGGTCTCGGCGATCCGGGAGCGGACCACCGGCACGTCGAGCACGTCGGCGAGGAACTGCATGAGCAGGCCGTTCGCGGTCATCCCGCCGTCGACCCGGAGTCGGCGCAGCGCCACATCGGAGTCGGCGTTCATCGCGTCGACCACCTCGCGGGTCTGCCACGCCGACGCCTCCAGCACCGCCCGCGCCAGGTGCCCCTTGGTGATGTAGCCGGTCAGGCCGGCGATCACCCCGCGGGCGTCACTGCGCCAGTGCGGGGCGAACAGACCCGAGAACGCCGGCACCACGTAACAGCCGCCGTTGTCGTCCACGGTGCGGGCCAAGTCCTCCACCTCGGCGGCCGTGGAGATCAGCCCGAGATTGTCCCGCAGCCACTGCACCAGCGAGCCGGTGACCGCGATCGCGCCTTCGAGGGCGTACGCCGGTGGTTGCCCCTCGATCCGGTAGGCGACCGTGGTGAGCAGGCCGTGTGTCGACGGAACCGGGCTGACGCCGGTGTTGAGCAGCAGGAAGCTGCCGGTGCCGTAGGTGCACTTGGCCTCGCCCGGTTGGAAGCAGGTCTGCCCGAACAGGGCCGCCTGCTGGTCGCCGAGCGCACTGGCCACCGGCACCCCGGCGAGCACCCCGCTGGCCGTGCCGTACACCTCGGCGGAGCAGCGGATCTCCGGCAGCATCGCCGCCGGAACCCCCATCGCGTCCAGTAGCTCCGGCGCCCAGTCCAGGGTCGTGAGGTCCATCAGCATGGTTCGGCTGGCGTTGGTCACGTCGGTGACGTGCTCGCCGGTCAGTTTCCAGATCAGCCAGCTGTCCATGGTGCCGAAGAGCACCTCGCCGCGCTCGGCGCGCTCGCGCAGACCGTCGACCTCGTCGAGCAGCCAACGCAGCTTCGGCCCGGCGAAGTAGGTGGCCAGCGGCAGGCCCGTACGGGCCCGGAACCGCTCCTCGCCGTACCCCGAGGCCAGCTCGCGCAGCAGCGGCCCGGTGCGGGTGTCCTGCCAGACGATGGCGTTGGCCACCGGGCGGCCGGTGGCCCGGTCCCACACGACGGTGGTCTCCCGCTGGTTGGTGATGCCGACGGCGGCCAACCCGGCCGCGTCGGTGCCGGCGGCCCGCAGCGCCTCGGCGACCACCTGCTGGACGTTGTCCCAAATCTCCTCGGCGTCGTGCTCGACCCACCCCGGTCGGGGGAAGAGCTGCCGGTGCTCGCGTTGGGCCACGGCGACGACGTCCCCGGCCCGGTCGAAGACTAAGCACCGCGAGGAGGTGGTGCCCTGGTCGATGGCGGCGACGTACTGGGGGGTCACCGCAGCACCGTACCCGGACCGGCGGCGGGTGCGACAGGCGTCACTGTGGGTTCCGGCCCACCGCCGTCCGCGACCGTTCGCGTCGCCTACGATGTGCGAACGTGCGCGACATCGCAGTTTTCAGTGGAACCGCCCATCCCGATCTGGCTGCCGAGATCTGCGCCCACCTGGGGGTGCCGCTGCACCCGGTGCGGGTCTCCCGGTTCGCGAACGACTGTCTGGAAGTGCAGTTGCAGGCCAACTGCCGGGAGCGCGACGTCTTCCTGATCCAGCCGCTGGTGCCGCCCGTGCAGGAGAACCTGGTCGAGCTGCTGCTGATGATCGACGCCGCCCGGGGTGCCTCCGCCGGTCGGATCACGGTGGTGCTGCCGCACTACGCGTACGCCCGGTCCGACAAGAAGGACGCGCCGCGGATCTCGATCGGCGCGCGGCTCGTCGCCGACCTGCTCACCTCGGCCGGGGCGGACCGGGTGCTCGCGATGACCCTGCACTCGCCGCAGGTGCACGGCTTCTTCAGCGTCCCGGTGGATCACCTGCACGCGCTGCGGGAGTTGGCCACCCACTTTCGGCGCTACGACCTCAGCAACACCGTGGTGGTCTCACCCGACCTCGGCAACGCCAAGGAGGCCGCGGCCTTCGCCCGGCTGCTCGGCACACCGGTCGCGGCCGGGGCGAAGCAGCGGTTCAGTGACGACCTGGTCAAGATCAGCGCGGTGATCGGTGACGTGACCGACCGGGACGTCATCGTGCTCGACGACGAGATCGCCAAGGGCAGCACGGTGGTCGAGCTGATGGAGCACCTGCGTGGTCTGAAGGTCCGTTCGATCCGCCTCGCCTGCACGCACGGCCTCTTCTCCGGCGACGCGTTGCAGCGGCTCAGCGACCAGGACGGCGTCCTGGAGATCGTCTGCACCAACACGGTGCCCATTCCGGCCGCCAAGCGGGTCCCCAAGTTGCAGGTCCTGTCGGTGGCCCCGGCCCTGGCCGAGGCAACGCGCCGGATCCACAACGGAGAATCCGTCTCGGCCCTCTTCGCCTGACCCGCGCCCCCCGACTCGCGCGATCTTGCGTTTTCTGTTGCCGTAAAGAGCGGTTTTGCGTGGCTCGTCGGGACAGAAAGTGCAAGATCGCGGGGGCGGGGGCGGGGGCGGGGGCGGGGTGGGGGGGGTTAGCGCGGGGTGTGGTTGTGGTTGACGAGGCTGTTGGCGACGCGGACGGTGGTGCCGGCGGTGCCGGTGGCGACCTCCATCACGTCGGTCAGCTCGCGGGCCAGCCAGAGGCCCCAGCCACCGGCGGTGTCCGGGGCTGGCCGGGTGCGGTCGCCCAACCGCTGCGGGCTGATCCCGTTGCCGTGGTCGGCGACCTCGCAGACCAGCAGGCCCGACTCCTGCCAGAGCCGCAGCCAGCCGTGCCCGCCGCCGTGCCGGACCGCGTTGGTGATCAATTCGTTGATCGCCAGCACGAAGTCGTCCAGCCGCTGACCGCGGAGGCCGGAGGCATGCGCGCAGGAGGTGACCGAGTGTCGAATCTCGGTCACCTGAGCCTGGTCGAAGGCTTTGGCGATCAGGAGGGCAGGTTCGATGGGCACAACCGTACGCGGTGCGTGCGGATCTGCGTTCGTCATGGGCCCGTCCCGGCGGCGGATCTCGGAGTATTTCGCGGCTTTTCCACCGTACGTCAGGGTTTCCCGAACCGCACTCGCCGCTCGCCGTGCCGCTGGCCCGGTTGTGGCATCCTGACCGCCATGCCGTCACCGCCAGGTGGATTCGAGGTGCCGCTGTGGCGTGCGCTCACCGTGTTCAGGCTGGCCTCGCTGGCGTACGTCTGCGCGCTCGCGGTGCGCGACGCAGACCGGTACGCCCACCCGTACGCCGTCGGCGCCCTGATCCTGGTGATGATGGCCTGGACCGGGGTGACCGCGATCGGCTACGCCCGACCGGACTGGCGGCGCTGGCCACTGCTGCTGGCCGACCTGGTAGTGGTGCTGGCCGTCGTGCTGGCAACCCCGTGGGTGGTCGGTCGGGCGGCGCTCGGCCACGGCGTACCCACCATGGGGGTGGCCTGGATGGCCGGCCCGGTGCTGGCCTGGGCCGTCGCCGGCGGGCGTCGGCGCGGCACGGTCGCGGCGGTGCTGGTCGCCGGCGCGGACCTGGCCACCCGGGAGCGGATCGGCCAGTCCTCGTTCACCGGCGTGATCCTGATGCTGCTCGCCGGAGTGGTGGTCGGACACGTGGCCCGGCTCGCGGCGAGCGCCGAGGAGCGGCTGCAACGCGCGGTGGAGTTGGAAGCCGCCACCCGGGAGCGGGAGCGGCTGGCCCGCGGCATCCACGACTCGGTGCTCCAGGTGCTGGCGCTGGTGCAGCGGCGCGGCGCCGACCTGCCCGGCGAGGCCGGCGAGCTGGCCCGACTGGCCGGCGAGCAGGAGGCCGCGCTGCGGGCGCTGATCGCCGGCGTCGGCCCGGCCGGCACCAGCATTCCCGACCTCGCCGAGGCGGTGGACCTGCGGACCCTGCTCGGCCGGTACGCCTCGGCGGCGGTGGCGCTCTCCGCCCCGGCCACCCCGGTGCCGCTGCCCCGGCGGGTGGCCGGTGAGCTGGCCGCCGCGACCGGCGCGGCCCTGGACAACGTGGGGCGGCACGCCGGTGGGCGGGCCTGGGTGCTGATCGAGGACGAGGGGGAGACGGTGACCGTGTCGATCCGCGACGAGGGGCCGGGCATCCCGGACGGTCGGCTGACCGAGGCTGCGGCCCAGGGCCGGCTGGGCGTGACCCAGTCGATCCGCGGCCGGGTCGCCGACCTGGGCGGGACGGTCCGGATCGTGTCCGCCCCCGACGCGGGCACCGAGATCGAGCTGACCGTGCCGAGGTCGGCGCGGTGAACCCGACGCGCGTGATGGTGGTCGACGACCACCCGATGTGGCGGGAGGGCGTGGCCCGCGACCTGACCGAGGCCGGGTTCCTGGTGGTGGCGACCAGCGGCGAGGGGCGACAGGCCATCCGGGTCGCCGCCGCCGCCCGGCCCGACGTCGTCGTCCTCGACCTGCAACTGCCGGACATCTCCGGCGTCGAGGTGATCCTGGGGCTGCGCGCGGCGCTGCCCGACGTGCGGGTGCTGATGCTCAGCGCCAGCGGCGAACAGCAGAGCGTGCTGGACGCGGTCAAGGCCGGAGCGACCGGTTACCTGGTGAAGTCGACCGCGCCCGCCGAGTTCCTGGAGGCGGTGCACCGCACCGCGGCCGGCGACGCGGTCTTCACCCCCGGCCTGGCCGGGCTCGTGCTCGGCGAGTACCGCCGGCTGGCCGCCGGGCCGGGGCGGGCGACCGGCCCGGCCGGCGACGCCGGATCCGCCACGCCCCAGCTCACCGAACGGGAGACCGAGGTGCTGCGGCTCGTGGCGAAGGGGATGTCGTACAAGCAGATCGCGCAGCGCCTCGGGTTGTCGCACCGCACGGTGCAGAACCACGTGCAGAACACCCTGGGCAAGCTGCAACTGCACAACCGGGTCGAGCTGACCCGGTACGCCATCGAGCGTGGTCTGGACGACTGAGCGGAGTCAGACCGAGCGCGGCGGCTCCGTCTCGTGGATGGCCAGCTCCTCGGCGGTCGCCCCGCCCCCGGCGGACCCCGCGTCGTACGCCACCGAGTCGGTCTCCTGGTCGGTGTGCGACCCCTCGTCCGGTTCGACCAGCCGACCCACGGTGGCGTCGGCCACCGTGCCGAGCTGACCGTGGTCGTAGAGGGAGACCGGCGAGTTCGGGTCCGAGGTCGGACCCGGATCCATCACGTCGGCGTCCAGCTGGGCCTCCGCCGCCGCCTCCAGGTTGTCCGCCTCGAACGCGATCTTCGGGTCGATCGTTCCGGCCAGCGGATCGTCCGCCGGGCGCTCGTAGACCTCACGGTCGAGCTTGTAGTCCAACGACTCACCGTCGAGCTGCTCCTCGGCGGTCGTCCCGAACCGGTCCACCGCCACCGGTGTCCGGTCGCCGGGCAGTTGGGCCGGGTCGGGGCCGTCCGCCTCGCGTCCGGTGAGAACGTCGTCGTTGGCGGACGAGTCGTCATCGGCGGTGTCGGGCAGCCCTTGCGCCTCGGTGTCGGACACGGGGGTCGGGTACTCGTTGTCGCGCATGTCTGATCACTACCCGCTGCCCTCCCGCCATAACCGGGCGACCTTCGCCGATGCGGCACCGAACCGGGCGCCGAGGGCGAAAGCCCGTCAGGTCGCCTCGTCGTCCGGATGCAGCACGCACCAGACGACCTTGCCGTCCGGCACGGCGCTGCTGCCCCAGCGGCGGGTCACCGTGTCGATCAGCAGCAGCCCCCGGCCGCCGGCCCGGTTCGGCGGCGAGATCCCGGCGAACGTCAGCCGATGCGGGGAGTGGTCACGAACCGCCAGGTGCAGGGTGCTCTCGTGGGGTGCCAGCCGCACCGTCATCGGGGTGCGGGCATGAGCCACCACGTTGTTGACCATCTCGGTGATCGCGATGCACGCCGGGTCGTTGAGCACCGCCATGTCCCACCGCTCGCAAGCGGCGCCGACCAGCTCGCGGGCCTGTCGGGCGGCCCCCACCGCCGGGGCCAGCTCGGCGGTGAGCACCGCCGCCAACGGTGCCGTCGCGACCGCGGCCAGTGCGCCGTCCACCGTCGACCAGGTCGGCACGCCGGCCACCATGGTCGGCCCGGCGTCCGACTGGGTGGTCCGGTCGACCGCCGGGTCGCACACCAGCAGATCCGCGGCGGGCCAGTCGGCGACCTCCCGGCGAATCTCGGCGAAGACGCTCCGCCCGACCGCGTCGGCGACCCGCAGACCGGTCACGTCGGCCACGACCGGACCGGGCCGGTCGGTGAGGCGGGCGAGCAGCGCGCCGCGTACCGCCTCGGCTGCGGCGGCGTCGAGCACACCGGTCAGCCGCACCACCGCCGACGACTCGTCGACTTCCACCCGGCAGCTCGACATGATCGCCCCATTGTGCGCGCTGGTGACGCTGAGCGCATTTGGGCGTCTGACGTCGGCCATCAGCGTTCCGACCGGGTGCGGCGGTTGATGGCGGCCATGGTGCCGACGGCGGTGCCGGCGGCGGCGAGACCGAACGCGGCGGTCATCCGCACCAGCTGTCGCCGCCGACCGTGCCAGCCCCCGTCCCGGCGGGCCTGGCCGTCGGCCTGGAACACGTTGCCGCTGCTGTCCACCCGGGCGCCCGGACCGAACTGGGTGCGCTGCGCGTACCAGCCGAGGGTGCGCTCCACCAGTGCCGGCGCCAGCCGCCACTGCAGGCCCATCAGTCGGGCCGCGCCACCGGCGTACGCCTCGCGGCGGGGTCGGCGCAGCAGCCGGACGATGGTCTCGGCGACCACCTCCGGCGGGTAGATCGGAGGCGGTGGCATCAGCTCCCGGCCGCTGTGGTTGGCCGCGTGCCGGAAGAACGGGGTGTCGATCGTGGCCGGCAGAACGGTGCAGACGGAGATCTGACCGCGACCGGTGACCCGTAGCTCCTGCCGGACCGTGTCGGCCAGGCCCCGGATGCCGTGCTTGGTGGCGTTGTACGCCGACTGGTACGGCATGGCCACCTCGGCCAGCACCGAGGCGTTGTTGACCAACACGCCGCCGCCGGCCGCGCCCAGGTAGGGCAGGGCGGCCTTGATGCCGTGCACCGCCCCGAGCAGGTTGACCTCCAGCACCCGGCGGAACTCGGCGACCGGGATCTCGTCGAACAGACCCACCGCGCTCACCGCCGCGTTGTTCACCCAGGCGTCGATCCGGCCGAACTCGGCCGCCGCCTGGTCGGCCAGCCGTCGTACCGACTCCAGGTCGGTCACGTCGGTCGGTACGGCCAGTGCCCGGCCGCCCAACTCCCGGCACCGCTGGGCGACCTGTCGCAGGGCCGGCTCGCTGCGGGCGGCCAGCACGACGGCGGCACCCCGGCGGGCCAACGCGTACGCGGTGGCCGTGCCGATCCCGCTGGACGCGCCGGTGATCACCACGGTCGAATCGTCGAGGCTGCGGGTCAACGGCATTCTTCAGCGGTACCCCCACCCGGGCCTGGTCATACCAACAACGGGTTGTCGATCATCGTCGAAATGCCCGCGCGGGTGCGCGCAAGTGGTTGCTGTGGCGCAAGCGTCGGTGGTACTCGCGGGGACTCTTCCTGATCTGCCAGGTTTCGGCTCCGCGTCACGGGGTTAATGGGACGCTCTGACCGGGAGGACCACTGCCGAGGAAAGATCGCAGGGAGGTGACCCATGCGCGTCGGCCTCGTCTGCGCGCACGCCAGTTCGTACCGCCACGCCGACGGCCCACCGGTCGGCACCCGACAGCACATCGCGAGGGTCGCCGCCGAGCTGGCCGGTCGAGGCCACGACGTCCGGCTCTACGAGCGTCGGGACGACCCGGGGCCGCCGGCGACGACGGAGATCGACGGCTACCAGGTGCATCAGGTGCCCGCAGGCCCGCCCAGCCCACTACCCACCGCCGAGCTGATCCCGTACGTGACCGAGGTCGGCCGCTGGTTGGCGGACGAGTGGTCCGGTGCCTGGCGGCCCGAGGTGGTGCACGGGCACTACTGGGTGGGTGGCCTGGCCGCCGCGCACGCGGTTCGGGAGACCGACATTCCGGTGGTGCAGACATTCCACTCGCTCGGCGTCGAGCAGCTGCGTCATCTGGGCGGCCACTACGACGGGCCGGGGGAGCGGATCACGCTGGAGCGTGCGCTGACCCGCGCGGTCGACATCGCCGTGGCCCAGTCGAACGACGAGGTCGACGAGCTGACCCGGATGGGTCTGCAACGCAGCTCGGTCGCGCTGGTGCCGGCCGGGGTCGACATCGAGCAGTTCCATCCCGACGGCGAGGCGGCGCCGCGCGAACAGCGCCCCCGCATCCTCTCGGTGGGCTCGCTCGCCCCGGGGCACGGCCAGGAGGACCTGATCCGGGCGATGCGGCTGGTCGGTGACGCCGAACTGGTGATCGCCGGCGGGCCGCCGGTCGACCAGCTGGTCAACCACACCGAGGCGCGACGACTGCGTGGGCTCGCCGAGCAGGTCGGTGTCCTCGACCAGGTACGGCTCGTCGGGGCGGTGCCGCACGACCAGATGGCCACCTGGTACCGGTCGGCGGACGTGGTCGCCTGCACGCCGCGCTACTCCTCGGCCGGGCGGGTCTCACTGGAGGCGATGGCCTGCGGCGTGCCGGTGATCGGCTACGCGATGGGCGGCCTGGCCGACGCCGTCGTCGACGAGGTCACCGGCCGCCTGGTGCCGCCCGGCGACGTACGGGCCCTCGGAGTGTCGCTGCGCCGGCTGCTGGCCGACAACGCCGGCCGTTTCGCGTACGGGCACGCCGCGGTGGACCGGGTGCGCAGCAGCTACACGTGGGAACGCACCGCCGGCGCGTTGGAGCGCCTCTACGAGCGGGTGGTGAGCCGCCGCAAGCCGGTCGAAGCCTGAGGACGTGATCCGTCTCCGGTGCCGGTCGGTCAGCCTGGCCGGCCGGCACCGACCATGGCGGGGTCCCGACGGCGGGCCACCGAGCGTTGCTGCTGCGGTTCGGCGTACCGGGTCAGGCCGATCACCGCGGCCAGGGTGACCAGGAAGCCGACCGCGGCCAGCCATTCCCGCCCCGGCCAGATCTTGTCGTTGAGCAGCAGCAGGCCGACGATCGCGGCCGGCACCGCGCCCGCGGCGTCCATCGCGGCGACCGCGGCGGTCGTCGAGCCGCGCTGCATGGCCAGACCGAGCAACAGCTGACCGACGATCGAGTGGGCGATCAACAGATAGAACAGCGGGTCGGCGAGGAACGCCTCGGCGGAGGGCGCGGATGCCAGTGGCCGGGCGGCGACCGCGGCCGAGCTGAACGCCAGCCCGGCCAGTGCGCCGAGGGCCACCGAGCCAGGTGCCCCGTGCAGTCGGACGGCGAAGACGCCGAGCACCGCGATCACGCCGAGCGCCACCAGCAGGGCGATCGAGCCGGCGGTGCCGAGCTGCTTCGACGGCGCCGGCCGGGCGGACAGCACCAGCGCGGTGATCCCCGCGAAGAGCAGCGCCAGCAACACCACCTCCGCCGCCGGTAGCCGCCACTTCAACACCAGCACGCCGAGGATGGCGGTCACCCCGAGCCCGGCGGCCACGCTGGCCTGCACGAGGAACAGCGGCAGGTCCCGGCGGGCCAGGAAGGCGAGTACGAAGCCGCCGATCTGGCAGCCGAGGCCGACCAGGTACGTCCGGTGCCCGGCGAGGCGCAGCAGCAGGCCCGGGTCGAAGGTGTGGTGGACCGTGGTGCGGGCCGCCGCGACCGACTGGAGCAGGTTGGCGAAGCCGTACGCGACGATCATCGCCGCGAGGAAGCACCAGCCGGAGGAGACCACCTGGCGAGGATAGAGGTTGCCGGGGGTCAGCGCTCGGCTGGTCGAGTGAGGCGGCCGAGGATGTCGGCGTGCAGCACACCGTTGGTGGCCACCGCGCTGCTGTCGGTGCCCGCGGGGCCGGCGGGCGCCGGTCGACCGGCCAGATCCGTGATCGTGCCACCCGCCTCGGTGACGATCGGGACGAGCGCCGCCACGTCCCACAGGGACAGCTCCGGCTCGGCCATCACGTCGAGTGCTCCCTCGGCCAACAGCATGTAGCCGTAGAAGTCGCCGTACGCCCGGCTGCGCCAGCCGGCCCGCATGAGGTCGAGCACCGCGTCGAGCCGCCCGGCGCGTTCCCACCCGGTCAGCGACGAGTAGCAGAAGCTGGCGTCGGCGACCTCGCGGACCGCGGACACGCCGATCCGCTCGCCGGCCGCGGGGCCCGGCCCGGCGTACGCGCCCGCGCCCGCGCTGGCCCACCAGCGCCGCCCGAGCGCCGGCGCGGACACCACGCCGACCGCCGGCCGGTCGCCGTCGTAGAGCGCGATCAGGGTGGCCCAGATCGGCACGCCACGGACGAAGTTCTTGGTGCCGTCGATCGGGTCGATGATCCACCGACGGCCGTCCGGGTCGGTGGACGGCCCCGCGCCGTACTCCTCACCGAGCAGCCCGTCGGCCGGCCGGTGCTCGGCCAGCAGGGCGCGGATCTCCCGCTCCACCGCGGTGTCCGCGTCGGAGACCGGCGTCAGGTCGGGCTTCGCCTCGACCCGCAGGTCGAGCGCGCGGAACCGGTCCGTGGCGATGGCGTCGGCCCGGTCGGCGAGCAGGTGGGCGAGGGCGAGGTCGTCGGCGTACCCGGTCATGCCGGCAACCTAGCGGACGCCCACCGGGTCACTCGTCGGGCCCGCGCCGGTCACCCTCGCCCGGCCCGCGCTGGTCGCCGTCGCCGCGCGCGTCACCGTCGCCGGCCCGCGAGGCGAGCAACCGACGGTACGACGCCAGCCGGCGCGGGTCGGCCTTACCGGCGGCCACCCAGGCGTCCAGCCTGCAGTCGGCCTCGTCGGCCGTGTGCGGGCAGTTCGGCGGGCAGTCGACGGTGCCCTCGACCAGGTCCGGAAAGCCGTGCAGCAGGCTGTCGGCGGAGACGTGCGCCAGACCGAAGCTGCGGATGCCGGGAGTGTCGATGATCCAGCCCGGGTCGGTGTCGACGCCGGGCACCGGTGGCAGCCGCAGCGCCACCGCGCTGGTGGACGTGTGCCGTCCCCGGCCGATCGCGCTGACCACGCCGACCGCGCGGGCGGCGTCCGGAACGAGTCGGTTGACCAGCGTCGACTTGCCCACGCCGGAGTGCCCGACCAGCACCGAGACCCGGCCGCCGAGTAGCGCGCGCAGCGCGCCCAGGTCGGAGTCGGGGCGGTTGAGCACGTACGGCAGCTCCAACTCGGTGTAGTAACCGAGCACCTCCTCCGGCCCGGCCAGGTCGGCCTTCGTGAGGCAGAGCAGCGGCTCGACGTCCGCGTCGTACGCGGCCACCAGGCAACGGTCGATGAACCCGGTGCGCGGCGGCGGGTCGGCCAACGCGCTGACGATCACCAACTGGTCGGCGTTCGCCACCACCACGCGTTCCAGCCGACCCTCGGCGGTGGTCTCGTCGTCGTCGGCGGTGCGGCGCAGCACCGAGCGGCGCTCGGCGATCCGGACGATCCGGGCGAGGGCGCCCTCCGCGCCGGACGTGTCGCCGACCAGGCTGACCCGGTCACCGACCACCACCGACTTGCGGCCCAGCTCGCGGGCCCGCATGGCGGTGACCGTGGGTAGCTCGGCACCGACCACGCCGCGCTCGGCGCCGGACAGGACGCACTGGTAGCGCCCCCGGTCGACCGCGATGACGAACCCGTCGACCGCGTCGGCGTGCTGCGGGCGGGTGCGCGTACGCGGGCGCGACGACTTTCCGGGCCGGACCCGTACGTCGTCCTCGTCGTACTCCCGCCGTCTGGTCGCCAGGACCTGTCCTCTTCTCGTCAGCTCTTGCCGGTCACCATCGCTGACCATAGTGCCGGGAACTCCGGCATGGTCTTCGAGGTACACCCCACGTCGTCCACCTCGATGCCGGGAACGGCCAGCCCGGCCACCGCCGCGGCGTGCGCCATCCGGTGGTCGTGGTAGGTGCGGAAGACCCCGCCGCGCAGTGGCCGGGGCCGGATCTCCAGCCCGTCCGGTGCCTCGGTGACGTCCGCCCCGAGCGCGGTGAACTCGTGCGCGAGCGCGCTCAGCCGGTCGGTCTCGTGGCCCCGGATGTGCCCGACGCCGGTGAAGACCGACGGCGAGTCGGCCAGCATGGCCAGTGCCGTCAGCGCCGGGGTCAACTCGCTGACGTCGGAGAGGTCGGCGGTCAGGCCGTGCACCACACCGGTGCCCCGAACGGTCAGCCCGCTGGTGGAGAGGGTGACCTCGCCGCCCATCCGGTGCAGCAGCGAGCGGAGTTGCTCGACCGGCTGGGCGCTGCTGTGCGGCCAGCCCTGCAGGGTCACCTCGCCGCCGGTGACCAGGGCGGCGGCGAAGAACGGCACCGCGCCGGACAGGTCCGGCTCGATGTTCCAGCCGCGCCCGGTGAGGGGGCCCGGCTCGACGGTCCAGACGTCGGGGGTGGTGTCGTCGACGGCCGCGCCGGCGGCGCGCAGCATCTGCACGGTCATCCGAAGATGCGGGGCGGAGGGCACCGGCGGGCCGACGTGGCGCACCACGACACCCCGGTCGAAGCGCGGGGCGGCCAGCAGCAACCCGGAGACGAGTTGGCTGGACGCGGACGCGTCGATCACCACCTCGCCGCCGGTGACCCGGCCGGCGCCGAGCACGGTCAGCGGCAGGCTGTCCGTGCCGCTGACGTCGATCCGGACCCCGAGCGAGCGCAGCGCCTCGATCAGCGGCCCGAGCGGGCGGGTGCGGGCCTGCGGGTCGCCGTCGAAGGTGACCTGCCCGTCGGCCAACCCGGCCACCGGCGGCAGGAATCGCATCACGGTGCCGGCCAGCCCCACGTCGACGTGCGCGGGACCGACCAGCGGGTGCGGTCGGACCAGCCAGCGCTCGTCGTCGCTGATCGAGACGTGCGCGCCCATCCCGCGCAGGCCGGCGGCCATCAGCTCGGTGTCGCGGGCGCGCAGTGGCCCGGCCAGCGTCGACGGGCCGGCGGCCAGCGCGCTGAGCACCAGAGCGCGCGCGGTCATCGATTTGGAACCGGGCAGGCGCAGCGTCGCCGCCACCGGGTCGGATGCGGTCGGAGCGGTCCACGGCTGCGGCGGCCGGGTCGCGGTCAGGTTCCCCACGGTTACATTCTGCCGTGTCGGCCGGTGTGCGGCGGCGACCGGCGTTCGTACTCCCGGTTGGCGGGACAGCCGACCGGGCCTCCGACGCGTTAGCGTGTGCCTCATGTGCGGCAGGTACGCGACGACCCGGAGCTCCGGCGAGCTGAGCGCGCTGTTCGAGTCGTCCGACGACACCGACGGCCTGGTCCGAGCCGATCACAACGTCGCGCCGACCGATCCGGTGCCGCTGGTCCGGGTGAGCCCGGAGGGTCACCGCAGCCTCAGTGTCGGCCGCTGGGGTCTGCTGCCGCACTGGTCCCGTTCCGCCTCCGGAGCCGCCCGCATGATCAACGCACGGGCGGAGACGGTGGCCACCAGCCGGGCGTACGCCGGTTCCTTCGCCCGTCGGCGCTGCCTGGTCCCGGCCGACGGCTGGTACGAGTGGGTCCGTCTGCCCGACGGTGGACGGCAGGCGTACTTCATGACTCCCCGGGACGGGTCGGTGCTCGCGCTGGCCGGCATCTGGTCGATGTGGGAGTCCGGGGCCGACGCCCGGCTCACCTTCAGCGTGCTGACCACCGCGGCGCTCGGCGACCTCGCCGAGGTGCACGACCGGATGCCGGTGCTGTTGGCGCCGGAGCGCTGGTCGGCGTGGCTGGCGCCGACCGACGAGCCGGGACGGCTGCTCGCACCGGCCTCGGCGGAGCAGTTGGCGGGGTTGGAGATCCGCCCGGTGGGCGCGGCGGTGGGTGACGTTCGCAACGACGGGCCGCACCTGACCGCCCGGGTGGCGTTGCCGCCGACGGTGGCACCGCAGGAGTTGACCCTGTTCTGAGGTCGGCGCATCGTCGACCACCGATTTGCCAGGGTTCCGCGCAATTCGTCGCCTGAATGTTCAGTCATGTTCCCGGCAGACACTTGTCCCGGTGTCGCGAAGTGCGATAGAACACAGCGCCGGTAGTGGCTGTCGATCCGCACGGGGCGGACGACGTCCACCGATCTTGCCGGTCCCACGGGGGAGGTGGGTGGATGACACGGGCACGGATGCCGCGCCCGCACGAGGTGGCGGCGGCGCGGCGGGACCCGCGACTGCTGCGGGCCGTGCGGGAACGGCGACAGGACGACGCGTGGCGCACCAGGGGCACCTGTCAGAGCGTCGATCCGGAGACATTCTTTCCGGCACCGAACGAGCCGGCGGACGCCGCCGTCGCGCTGTGCCGCACCTGCGACGTGCAGGGGTCCTGTCTGGCCTGGGCCCTCGACGTCGGTGACTGTCACGGCGTGTGGGGAGGCACCACACCGCGCGAACGACGGGCGATGCTGGTCGCCTGGCGTGGCGAGGTCGACCCCGACCCGGATGCCATCGACGACGCCGGTCCGCCGGTGCGGGACCGCCTGCTCGCCCTGGTCCCGCTGAGCTGATCGGCGGCCCGGTTCGCACCCGTCGCCCGTCCGGCGGCGCAGAATGGGTCGGTGCCACCCAGCGACGAGATCGACACCCCGCGCGGTCCGGCGCGGGTCGACACCGACCTGCCGGTCCGCCCGGCCACCGCCCTGCTCGTGCTCGGGCACGGTGCGGGCGGCAGCGTCGACGCGCCCGACCTGCTCGCGGTCCGGGACGCGTCGGTCGCGGCCGGCCTGGCGGTGGTCCGGGTGACTCAGCCCTACCGGGTCGCCGGTCGACGTGCGCCGGCGCCGGCCGCCCACCTCGACGAGGCCTGGGCCGCGGTGCTCGCCGTGCTGCGTGTCCGGCACGCGGACGTGCCGGTGGTGCTCGTCGGTGGCCGGTCCAGCGGCGCACGGGTGGCCTGCCGGACCGCCCGTGCGGTGGGTGCGCTGGGCGTGGTCGCGTTGGCCTTCCCGCTGCACCCGCCCGGCCGGCCGGAACGTTCGCGGGCCGACGAGCTGGCCACCGGCCTGCCAACACTCGTCGTCAACGGCGACCGGGACCCGTTCGGGACGCCCGAGCCGGGGCGGACCGTGCAGGTGGTGAGCCGTCCGGGCGAGACGCACGACCTGCGCCGGGATCCGGCCGGCAGCGCGGCCGTCGTCCGGGCCTGGCTGTACGCCCAGGGCTGGGCGAGCGACTGACCCGTCGCGCCGGCTCGACCGCGCGACCGTTTCCGGTGCCGGGCACGGGTCGTTGCATCCGGTGGTGCCGCCGGCCCGATCCGGACAGGTGACACCAGTCCTCCCAGGCCCTTCCTGGTCCCAGCGCCGGCCGCCGTCGGGGCCGGGACCAGGAACGGGGAGAGCCGGCCGGAATGCCCCAGTGGTCATCTCGCGTTACTACCCCCGGACGACTTTCTGCGAGGGGGTGACCGGTGCCAACCGAGACACGAAGCCTGGAACGGGACGAGCGGGACGCCCGGCAGCTGAAGCGGCTGCTGGATGGCCCGGAGTGGCCCGCCACGGCGGGACCGGGCGGGGTGGGTGCGGTGAGCACGGGCACACCGGCCGGAAGTGAATCTGCGGGCACGTCCGTGCGCGTATCCTCGGCGGGAAAGCATCCGACGCGAGGGGATGTGCGGTTGACCACCGAGAAGACGGACGAGCGCAGGGCCCGATTCGAGCGGGACGCGATGCCATTCGTCGATCAGCTCTACGCTGCTGGGCTGCGGATGACGCGCAACCCGGCGGATGCCGAGGACCTGGTCCAGGAGACCTACCTGAAGGCGTACGCGGCCTTCCACCAGTTTGAGCAGGGCACGAACCTGAAGGCCTGGCTCTACCGGATCCTGACCAACACCTACATCAACTCCTACCGCAAGCGGCAGCGCCAGCCGATCCAGGCGCCCACCGAGGAGATCACCGACTGGCAGCTCGCCGAGGCCGAGTCGCACACCTCCAGCGGGCTGCGTTCCGCTGAGACGGAGGCACTGGACCGGCTGCCGGACAGCGACGTCAAGGAGGCCCTCCAGCAGTTGCCGGAGGAGTTCCGGCTGGCTGTCTACCTCACCGATGTCGAGGGCTTCTCCTACAAGGAGGTCGCGGACATCATGGGCACGCCGATCGGCACCGTGATGTCGCGTCTGCACCGGGGCCGTCGTAATCTGCGCAAGCTGCTCGAGCGCTACGCCGGGGAGCGGGGCTTCAGTGCGGCCCGCTCATCGAAGGGCTCGACCGCCGCCGCTGCCGGCCGGGAGGTGTGACGTGAGCTGTGGGAAGCCGCACGAGACGGACTGCCGCGAAGTGCTCGCCGAGGTCTATCTGTACCTGGATCTGGAGTGCGCCGACGAGCGGCGTTCGCTGATCCGGCACCACCTGGACGAGTGCGGACCCTGCCTGCGCGAGTACGGGCTCGAGCAGGAGGTGCGCGCGCTGGTGGCTCGCTGCTGTGGCAACGAGACCGCGCCGGACGAGCTACGTGAGCGGCTGCGGGTCAAGCTCACCGAGTTGGTGGTCTTCGAGACCAGCGACTCCCGTGAGTTGGCCGACTGAGCGTCGGCAGCTGGCAAGACCGGTGGCCCGGGTCGATGTCGACCCGGGCCACCGGTGTTCCCGGCCTCGGCCGGGTCGGGCTGATCGGCGACGGGCCGCCGGCCCGTCGATCCGTTCAGGAGTTGGGACGCTTGCCGTGGTTGGCGGCGCTCTTCTTACGGGCCTTCTTCTTCCGGGACTTCTTCGCCATGGCTGACCTCCTCGTGATGGGTCGGATCCGTCCTGCGCACGACCTCGGCGCCGATGCACCCACCGGCGGTCCGGCGGCGGGTCCGACCCGCTGATGGTAGTGCGGTCGGCACCCGCCGCCTTCCCCAGGGCGGGCCTGCCATCCCGGCCGAGCCGCTGCGCCCCCACCGCCGATCGACGCATGATTGGATACGTCGGCAGGCACATCGCTAAGAGGGAGGGCCTGGACATGGCCGAGGAGATCCGCGCCGAGATGGTGGCCAACGTCTGGAAGGTCGTCGCGACCGCGGGTGACACCGTGGCCGAGGGCGACACCCTGGTGATCCTCGAGTCGATGAAGATGGAGATCCCGGTCGTCGCCGAGTCCGATGGTGTGCTCCAGCAGCTCGCCGTGCACGAGGGTGACGTGGTGCAGGACGGTGACCTGATCGCGGTGATCGCTTGACCGGGTTGCGGGTCCGTCCGGCCGAACCGGCCGACTTCCCGGCGGTGGCCCGGCTGACCGTGGCCGCGTACGAGGCGGACGGCCAGCTCAAGGGCGAACACGGGTACGGCGAGGTGTTGGCCGACGTGTCGACCCGGGCCGCCAGCGGCGAGGTGCTGGTGGCGGTCGACGAGCTGACCGACGCGGTGCTCGGCTCGGTCACGTTCGTGCTGCCCGGCACCCCGTTCGCCGAGCTGTCCGGGCCGGGCGAGGCGGAGTTCCGGATGCTCGCGGTCGACCCGGGCGCCCAGGGGCGCGGTGTCGGTGCGGCGTTGGTCGAGGCGTGTGTCGACCGGGCGGCCGAGCTGGGGTGCACGGCGGTGGTGATCTGTGTGCGGGCCGGGATGGCCGATCCGGCGCACCGGCTCTACGCGCGGCGGGGTTTCGTCCGCTGGCCGGAGAAGGACTGGACGCCGGCGCCGGGCGTGGACCTGCTGGGCCTGCGCCTGGCCCTGACCCGCGGCTGAGTCGTCGACCGATCAGCTCAGGTGGGCCGCGAGCGCGGTCGGGTCAGGCGTCGGGCTGGGTGCCGATGGCGGCCAGCAGCTCGTCGGCCACCTCCAGGGCGAGCTTGCGACGTTCGTCGTCGCTGATGTGCGGTGCGCGCACCGCGAACCAGCTGGTGTGCACCGCGAACAGCGACAGCGCGGCACGCAGTTGGGCGGCGGGCGAGTCGTCGCCCCGGCAGAGCGCGTCGGCCAGCTCCAACATCCGACCGCGCATCTTCTGGCCGGAGGAGAGGCTCTTGAGGGCGGTCTGGTTCTGCTCGAAGAAGCGCATCACCGACGGTTGGGTGCCGTCGAACATCGTGTCGGCGTAGCGGGAGATCAGCTCGCGTCGGGTGGCCAGGGTCGCGGGTTGGGTGGCGGCCCAGGCGGTCAACGCGTCCATCCGCTCCAGCCGGTCCTCGACGAAGCTGGCGACGATGTCGTCCTTGCTCTTGAAGTGGTAGTAGAGCGCGGCCTTGGTGACGTTCAGGCGCTCGGCGATCTCCCGCAGGGAGGTCTTCTCGTACCCCTGCTCGGTGAAGAGTTCGAGCGCGACGGCCTTGATCCGTTCCCGCGTTCCGCCGCCTGTGCTCTCGCTCACCCACGCCCCCCAAATGACTTGACCGTCGCTCGTACCCAACTTACCGTGCGGCTAGTAAGGTGACTAGCCGGGCGGCAAGTAAGTAAGGCAATTCTCGGGGGGAGCTTACCCATGACTCAGGCAACCCAGGCCGGCACACGACCCAACAACATCCGGGTCGTGCTGTTCGGGCTGATGATCGCGATGATGCTCGCGATGCTCGACAACATGATCGTCAGCACCGCGTTACCGCGGATCGTGAACGAGTTCGGCGGGCTCAACCACTTCACCTGGGTGGTCACCGCGTACGTCCTGGGCACCACCGTCTCCACCCCGATCTGGGGCAAGCTCGGTGACCTCTACGGCCGCAAGTCGGTCTTCCTGACCTCGGTCGTCATCTTCCTCGTCGGCTCCGCCCTCTGCGGCATGGCCGGCTCCGGAATGTTCGGTGGCCCGCAGGACGGCATGGTCCAGCTCATCGCCTTCCGGGCCGTGCAGGGCCTCGGCGCCGGCGGCCTCATGGTCGGCGTTATGGCGATCATCGGTGACCTGGTCCCGCCCCGCGAGCGTGGGCGCTACCAGGGCATGATCGCCGGCATCATGGCCATCGCCATGGTCGCCGGTCCGCTGGTCGGCGGCTTCATCACCGATCACCTCTCCTGGCGCTGGGCGTTCTACGTGAACCTGCCGCTGGGCGGGGTCGCGCTGCTCGTGCTGATCAGCACCATGCACCTGCCGAAGTACCGCACCGAGCACCGGATCGACTGGCTCGGCGCCGGGCTGCTCTCGGTCGGCATCACCGCGATCGTGCTCATCACCACCTGGGGCGGCAACGAGTACGACTGGACGTCACCGCAGATCCTCGGCCTGGCCGTGCTGGCCGTGCTCGCGTTGGCGGCGTTCGGCCTGGTGGAGCGCCGGGTCCAGGAGCCGATCCTGCCGTTGGCGCTCTTCGCCAACCGCAACTTCGCGCTGATCTCGGTGATCGGCTTCCTGCTCGGCTTCGCGATGTTCGGCGCGATGAACTTCCTGCCGCTCTACCAGCAGACCGTGCAGGGGGCGTCGGCGACCAACAGCGGCCTGCTGCTGCTGCCCCTGATGTTCGGCATGCTGGTCGTCTCGCTCGTCATCGGTCGGGCGATCACCCGCAACGGCAAGTACCGGGCGTACCCGATCATCGGTGGTGTGGTGATGACGGGGGGCATGGCGCTGCTGTCCATGCTCGACACCAACACCAGCAAGCTGACGTCCTCGCTCTACATGATCGTGCTCGGTGTCGGCATGGGCTTCCTCATGCAGACGTCGATGCTGATCGCGCAGAACAGCGTGGAGCAGAAGGACCTCGGCGCGGCCAGCGGCGCGGCCACCTTCTTCCGGTCGATCGGCGGTTCGTTCGGCATCTCGCTGTTCGGCGCGATCTTCGCCAACCGGCTGGCCAACTCGGAGGGCGGTCGGGCCTTCGGCGGCGGCGACACCGGCGCCGGGATGGACCTGGCGAAGCTCAAGGAACTGCCCGCCCAGGCGCGCGAGGCGGTGCTCGGTGGTCTCTCCGACGCCATCTCGCACGTCTTCCTCTGGGCGGTGCTGTTCACCATCGTGATCCCGGTGCTCGCCTGGTTCATCAAGGAGATCCCGCTGCGTACCGCGAACGAGGCACCCCCGCAGGCCACCCCGGAGGAGGAGGCCGAGGTCGCCCTCGGCAAGGCCCCGGTCGCCTGAATCCACCGCGAGACGCGCCGCGCCGACCGTCACGGTCGGCGCGGCGCGCTCCTGTTCAGACGCTGCCAGAGGCGGCGCAGCGGGTTGCGGGGGCGGGGGAGCCTCGGCGAACGCGTACCCAGCAGTTCGGTGGCCAGCGCCGCGGTCGCCGGGTCGAGTTGCGGGGCGGCGAGCGCCAGGTGGGCCAGCGAGGCGGCGATCGGGACCGGTCGGGTGCGGGCCACGGCAGCGGCGTCGGCCAGCCGCTCCGCCACCACCCGTGCCACGTCGGCCCGCACCGAGGGGTCCACCCAGGCGGCGGTGACCAGTGCGAACAGCGCCGCCTCGGTGACCCAGTCCTCGACGCCCCAGATCAGGTCGAGCAGCACCGCACGCCGGGTGGAACCCTCCCACGGCTCGTCGGTGCGATGGTGCAGCAGCCCCAGGCAGGCCCACACCTGCACGCCGCGGACCCAGACCGACGGGTCGTGGGCGGCCAGCAGCCGACCCACCGCGTTGGCCGGCGCCGCCGGCGGATGCACCAACAGGCCGAGCAGGTCGGCCAGGTCGAGCCCGGCCAGGCCCACCGCCGCGTCGTACGCCGCCGGTGGGTGCGCCCAGGCCGGGTGGGCGATCTGCCCGATCCGTTCGACCGCCGTAGCCGAGGGCGCCGGCAGCGCGGGCGTCGGGACGGCGTCCGCGTAGTGCCACAACCGCTGCGCCGACGCCCGTCGGGGCTCGCGCGGGTCGGGCTCCGGTGCGCCGACGACCTCGATGCGCAACCCGGGGGCGGTGGAGATCGCGGTACCGACCGCGCTCGGCGGGGCGGCGGCGGGTAGCCGGACGGCACCGCCGAGCCCGTTGTCGTCAGCGGCCACCGCCTGCCGCAGCGCGTCGACAAGTGGCCCGCCGGCCGGGGTGAGTTGGCCGAGCCAGGGCCGACCTCGGCAGCACTGGGCCAGGTCGCCGTGCTCGTGGCTGTCGTCCGGGTGGTCCCGCACGAAGTCGGCGAGCGCGACCAGGTGGGCCAGGTCACCGTCGCGCAGGTGCCGCAGGCGGTGCGCGGTGTGCACGGCGCAGTCGAACGACGGATCGCGCGCCAGCGCCCGCTCGGTCCACTCCAGCGCCTCGTCCAGCCGGCCGATCTCCGCCAGCGTGCCGGCGATGTCCGCGTAGATCGCCAGGTCGTCGGGGTCCAGCTCGACGGCCCGACCGAGGGCCGCGAGGCCGTCGCGGGTCCGGCCCGAGCTGCGGTACGCGTACCCGAGCCACACCTCGCCCATCTTCGAGGGCTGTGCGCGTACCCCTCGGCTGGCCCAGCGGACCGCCAGCTCGACCTCGCCGAGGCGCCGGGCCAGCGCGGACGCCGCGCCCAGCAGCAGGCCGTGCTCGGGGTGCACGGTGGCCGCGTTGCAGGCCAGCGTGAGGTACGGCGTGAGAGGGGCCCGGCCGACCCGCGGCACCGGGTCGGGCAGCGCGGCGCAGACCTGCATGAGGACCCGGGCGATGTGTTCCGGGTCCAGCCGTTCGGCCAGCTCGGGCGCGGTGACCCAGGGCACGCCGGCCCACTCGGTGCCGGGCGCGTAGGTCGTCGCCGCGGCGAGCAGTTCCAGCCCCTCGGCGGGACGGCCGGCGGTGGCGAGGAGGTGGGCGCGGGCGACGACCGCGCCGACGAAGGTGTGGTGGTTGATCGGGAAGAGGTCGACGCCACCGCCGCTGGTCGCGGCGAGCCGGGCCAGCGTCTCGTGCACCTCCGGGAGGGTGGGGGCCCGTGCCAAAGCGCCGGCGAGGTGGCCGGCGGCGTGGTGCAGGTCGCCCTCGTCGAGTGCCAGCCGGGCCAGCGCCAGCTCCTCCGTCACGGAGAGCGCGGGGTCGTCCGTTCCCTCGGGCACGTCGTCCTCTCGTCGCGGGGCTAGACCGGATACATCGGGGAAAGCGTAGTTGATATTGAGATCATTAGGTGATCATCTGCGCACTCGTGCTCGCTAGATTGCTCGGATGCGCCTAAAAGTGCAAGACTGAGCAGGAACCGCGCGGGAACCGCGCAAGGGAGGAGTGTCCGTGACTCGTGCAGGGGCTGGAATGGCCGCCGACATCAACGAGCAGCCGGCTGGCTACGCGCGCCTGCTCTCCGCCGCCAACGCCACGGAGATCGCCCGGGTGGCGGCGGTCATCGCCGAACGTCGGCCACGGCACGTGGTCTTCACCGCGCGGGGCACCTCCGATCACGCTGCCCTCTACGGGGCCTACCTGACCGAGATCCGGCTCGGCCTGCCCGCCGGGCTCGCCTCGCCCAGCGTCGTCACCCTGTTCGGGGCCCGCCCCGACCTGTCCGACGCGCTTGTCGTCGGGGTCAGCCAGAGCGGTGGCTCGCCCGACCTGGCCGAGGTGCTGCGCGCCGCCCGAGCCTCCGGGGCGCTGACCCTCGCGGTGACCAACGCCCCCGACTCACCGCTTGTCGACGTGGCCGAGTTGAGCGTCGACATCGCCGCCGGGCACGAGCGGGCGGTGGCCGCCACCAAGACGTACACCGCCGAGCTGCTCGCCCTGCTGATGCTTGTGGAGGGGATCCGGGCCGGTGACGGCGTGCTCCCGGCAGCCGAACGGGAGGCGCTCGCCGCGCTGCCCGAGCTGGCCGAGCGCACCCTGGCCGACGACACCCCGGCCCGGCTCGCCCCGCGCTACCGGTTCGCCCGCCAGCTGGTCACCACCGGCCGGGGGTACGCCTACCCGACCGCCCGGGAGGCCGCGCTGAAGCTGATGGAGACCTCGTACCTGCCGGCGCTCGCCTTCTCCGGCGCCGACCTGCTGCACGGCCCGCTCGCGATGACCGACCCGGAGGTCCCGGTGCTCGCCGTGGTCGGCTCCGGCCCTGGCGGCAGGTCGATGGGGGAGGTGCTGCCCCGCCTCGGCGAACGCCGCGCCGACGTCGTGGTGGTCGGCTCCGCCGACGTGCCGGGCGCCACCCGGCTGGCCGTCCCCGAGGTCGACGAGCGGTACGCCCCGCTGCTGGACATCCTGCCGATGCAGCGGCTGGCGCTGGCCCTGGCGCTCACCCGGGGCGAGGACCCGGACGCGCCGCGCGGGTTGAAGAAGGTCACCGCGACGATGTGAGGCGCGGCGTGGCACCCTGGTCACCGTGTCCACGCTGCGCGACCTCGCCGAGGAGCACACCCATCTCCGTCCGGCCGACATCGACCACCTGCACCGGATCGCCGGCGACTGGCAGCTGCTCTCCGATCTGTCCTTCGCTGACTTGCTGCTCTGGGTGCCGGTCGACGCCGACGGCACGTTCCTCTGCGTCGCCCAGGTCCGGCCGACCACCGCGCCCACCGCCTATCAGGACGATCAGGTGGGTCGGATCGTCGGCGGGCCGGAGGTGGCCCACCTGGGGGTGGCGTACTCCCAGGCCCGGATCTGGCGCGAGGGCGACCCGGTCTGGTACGGCGACGTGCCGGCCCGACACGAGGCGATCCCGGTCCGGCTGCGTACCGCCGAGGGGGAGGCCGGCGAGGTGATCGCCGTGGTGGGGCGGGACACCAACCTCTCCACCGCGCGTACCCCCAGCCAGCTGGAGCTCAACTACCTGACCACGGCCGACGACCTGGCGCAGATGATCGCGGATGGCACCTTCCCGCCGCCGCGGCACCCGGGCGAGACCACCTCGGCGCCCCGGGTCGGCGACGGCCTGGTCCGGCTCGACGCCGGCGGCAAGGTCACCTACGCCAGCCCGAACGCGCAGTCCGCGTACCGCCGGCTGGGTTACGCCTCCCACCTCGTCGGCGAGGACCTGGCCGCGCTGCACCGCCGGCTGGCCGGTGACCCGCTGGACGGCACCGAGGCGGCGAACGGCATCCTGGCCGCGTTGCGCGGCGAGGCCCCGCCCCGCCGGGAGATCGACGCCCGCGGCGCCACGATGCTCACCCGGGCGCTGCCGCTGATGCCGGCCGGAGTGCCCATCGGCGCGCTGGTGCTGGTCCGGGACATCACCGAGGTCCGGCGCCGGGACCGGGCGCTGATCACCAAGGACGCCACCATCCGGGAGATCCACCACCGGGTGAAGAACAACCTCCAGACGGTGGCCGCGCTGCTGCGCCTACAGGCCCGCCGGGTGGCCATGCCGGAAGCCCGGGTCGCGCTGGAGGAGTCGGTCCGGCGGGTCGCCTCGATCGCTCTGGTGCACGAGACGCTCTCCATGTCCAGCGACGAGGCGGTCGAGTTCGACGGCATCGTCGACCGGGTGGCCAGCGCGGCGACCGAGGTCGCGGCGACCGAGGTGAGCGTCGGCATGCGGCGGCGGGGCAGCTTCGGCGTGCTGCCGGCGGAGATCGCCACCTCGCTGGTGATGGTCCTCAACGAGTTGCTGCTCAACGCCGTCGAGCACGGCTTTCCGCCGGCCGACGACGCGGAGGAGCAGGCTCTCACGCCCACCGCGTCGGGCCTGGTGCCGGTCGCACCTGCCGAGGTCGACCCGTCGCAGCGACCCGAGGTGGTGGTCTCGGCG
Organism: Micromonospora sp. NPDC049645; assembly: GCF_040675155.1. Lineage (NCBI taxonomy): Bacteria > Bacillati > Actinomycetota > Actinomycetes > Micromonosporales > Micromonosporaceae > Micromonospora > Micromonospora sp. NPDC049645. The sequence goes on along the minus strand of NZ_JBFAOI010000007.1, from coordinate 203,356 downwards.
CACCGGTTCCGCAAGATGTTGCACGTCTCGGTGACCGACAACGGGCGCGGCCTACCACCGGACTTCGACGCCGAACGCGGCAGTCGGCTCGGCCTCCAGATCGTCCGGGCCCTGGTCACCGGTGAACTGCGGGGCACTATCGAGCTGCGTGCCGGCGCCAACGGCGGCACCGAGGCGATGCTTGTCGTGCCGCTGGCCCGCACCGCCCCGGACGGCCGCGCACAAGCCTGACCACCGCGTTCGCAGGCCGGCGGTGCCGACGTGTCGCGCCCGAGCAGCCCTGTCCGGTCGAGCTGCGGCACCGGGTGGCGTGGCGTCGGGCACGGCGCCGAGCTGGGTCAGCCGCCGGGGCGGCGGGTCAGCAGGGCGACGGTCAGGCCGGGGCGCTGCCAGACCTGGGCGACGGTGAAGTCCGCGCGCAGCGCGGCACCCTTCGCGTCCGGCACGGCGGCCAGCGGCTCGGCGTGCCGGCCGGAGACGACGAGCCACACCCGTGTCGTGCCGGCCAGGCACTGCGCCGGCTGCGGACACTCGGCGGCCCACAGGTCGCCGCGGCGGACCTCGTCCTCGGTGACCAACACGTCCCGGGGTGGGTCGCCGAGGTGGTACTCGATGCCCAGGTCGAGGAAGAGCCAGCTGTGCCGGGGCGAGTAGACCACCGCGTCACCCGGCCGCTGGCCGTCGGCGATCACCCGCGCCGCCCCCGCGTAGTCCACCGGCGCGCTGCGCGGCCACTCGTGGGTCCGGCGCAGCGCGGCCTGGTCGGGCAGGCCGAGCAGCCCGGCCAGGACCACCACCACCAGCGCGGCCGGCGCGGGCACGGCGGCCAGCGCCGCGCCCGCCAGCAGACACGCGAACGGCACCACGAAGACCAGGTACCGGGGCACCCACAGCGGAACGACCGTGCCGGCGACGAAGAGCAGCAGTACGGGCAGCAGCACCGCGCCGACCGGCAGCAGGGCGCGCCGCCCGAGTCGGGCCGCACCAAGCGCGGCGACCCCGACCAGCAGGCCACCCACCACACCGCTCTGGGTCACGCCGCCGGGCAGCGCGCTCAGGTCGTCCAGGCGAGCCAGGTGGACCCAGTTCAACTGCCGGGACTGCTGGGTCCGGGCCTTGACCAACAGTGGGCCGGCCAACAGCGCGACCGGCAGCACGGCGACCAGCCACCGCCACACCCGCCGATCCCGCCCGGCGTCCAGGTGAGGCGGCGTGGCGACGCCGGCCACGGCCGGGCCGCGCCACCAGGCGACGAGGACGACCAGCGCGTGTGCGGCGAGCAGGGTGAGCGCGATCAGGTGGATGAGCCCGAGAGCGGCGACGGCGACGGCGTACCCGGCCCAACGGGCCCAGCCCGGTCGACGCAGCGCGGCCACCAGCACCAGGGTGGCGAGCACGGCGAGCATGGTGGCCAACGCGTACGGGCGGGCCTCCTGCCCGTAGCGGGAGGTGCTGGGGAGTACCGCGAACAGCAGCCCGGCGAGCAGGCCGCCGCGTCGGTCGACGAGCCGCGCGCCGAGCACGGCGAGCAGCCCGGCGGCCACCGTCATCGCCAACACGGCCGGCACCCGAAGGGCGACCGTGGAGTCGCCGACGACCCTGGTCCAACCGTGCATCAGCAGGTAGTACGGCCCGGTGGCGGCGTCGATGGTGCCGGCCAGTCGGGCCAGCTCGGTGGGTGAGCGCGTCGCCGCGCTCCACGTCGCCAGCTCGTCGCGCCAGAGTTGGGCGGAGCCCAGCCCGGTCAGGGTCACCGCCAGGGTCAACAGCGCCGGGGCAAGCCAGACCGGCAGGCGGCGCAGCCGCTCCCACGCCGCCCCGGCCGACTTCTCGGACAATTGCCCCACGCTCCGAGCCTGCCACGGCCGTCCCTTCCGTGGGCGTCAGCCGACGGCAGGCGGTGGGCGCCAGGCGGGCATCACGTCGTTCGGTCGGGCGGTCTTCGCCGGATCACGCTCCACGAGCTCGTCGAGGACGGCGTCGACCCGGGCCATCAGCTCGTCGTCGAGCCGTACCGTGGCGGTCCCGGCCGTCTCGGCGAGTTGCGCGGGCCGTGACGCGCCGACGATCGCGCCCGCCACGGTGGGACGGCGCAGCACCCACGCCACCGCCAACTGGGCCATCGTGCAGCCGGCGGCCTCGGCGACCGGCCGGAGCTGGCGTACCCGGGAGAGCAGCAGATCCGAGGAGTAGCGGGCGATGAACGGGCCACCGAAACCGTCGGCGGCCCGGGAGCCGGCGGGCGGACGGCCACCCGGTTCGTACCGGCCGGTCAGCACGCCCATCGCGAGGGGCGCCCAGGCGAGCTGGCCCAGGCCGAGGTCAGCGCAGGCCGGCGACACCTCGGCCTCCACCACCCGCCACAGCATCGAGTACTGCGGCTGGTTGGCGATGAACGGGATGTGCAGTTCGGCGGCGAGCCGCGCACCCGCGCGCAGCTGCGGGGCGGTCCACTCGGAGGCGCCGACGTAGAGCACCTTGCCCTGACGGACCAGGTCGGCGAAGGCGAGCATCGTCTCCTCCAGCGGCACGGTGTCGTCGTACCGGTGCGCCTGGTAGAGGTCGATGTAGTCGGTGCCCAGCCGGCTCAGCGAGGCGTGGCAGCCTTCGATGACGTGCTTGCGGGACAGCCCGGCGTCGTTGGCCCCCGGCCCGACCGGCAGGCACACCTTCGTGCACAGCTCGATCGAGCTGCGCCGGACGCCGCTCAACGCCTTGCCCAGCGCCTCCTCGGCCCGCCCCTGCGCGTACCGGTCGGCGGTGTCGAACGTGGTGATGCCCGCGTCCAGGGCGGCGGCCACGCACGCTGCCGCCGTGTCGTCGTCGAGCTGGTTGCCGTGGGTGACCCAGTTGCCGTACGCGACCGCGCTGACGCGCAGGCCCGACCGTCCCAGTTGTCTGTACTCCATGTGAGGATCCTCGGGCCGCTCCGCGCTGTCGCCGAACCGTTCGAGCGTGGTCGAATCCGTCGGTGATCGAGGTTCGGTTCTCGCCCGACGACCTGAGCCGGGTGCGGTTCGTGCACTCGCCCCTGGCCGAGCTGGTGGCCAGCTCCTGGGCGTTGCGCAAGCCGGCGAAGTACTGGATGCACCGTCCGTGGAGGGAGCGCGCGGAGCAACTGCTACCGGATGCCGGCCTGGAGCCGTTGTTGGCGGTGCTCAGGTCGTCAAACGGTTACGTGCCGGATTTCCTCACCCCGATCGGGGTGGCACCGAACCTGGCCGCCGAGTTGCGGGCGGTCGCCGGGACCGACCCGTCCCGGGTGCGGCGGCAACTGGAACGCGCCGGCGCACCCCGGCTGTCCCCGGACGAACTGGTCGCGCAGCTGCACCGGTACTTCACCCTGCTGATCGCACCGGACTGGCCCCGACTGCGGGCGCTCGCGCTGGCCGACATCCGGCGGCGGACGCTGCTCGCCGCCGAGCAGGGCGGGCGTACCCTGCTCCGCGAGCTGCACCCGTTGATCCGGTGGGACGGCGCGGCGCTGCGGGTCGCCGTCGGCGCGACCCGGCCGGCCGGCCTGGACGGCCGCCCGTGGACGCTGCTGCCCACCGCGTTCTCCGGGCCGACGGTGCACGCGATCATGGAGGGCGACGCCGGGCCCGCCCTCTGCTACCCGCCCACCGGGCTGGGCGGGCTGTGGGATTCGCCGCCGCCCAGCGCGGCGCTGAGCGCTCTCCTCGGCGGTACGCGGGCGGCGGCGCTCGCCCTGCTCGACACGCCGCTGAGTACCGGCGAACTGGCCGCGATGCTGGGTCTCGCACCGGCGACCGCGTCGCACCACCTCACCACACTGCGGGACAACGGCCTGGTCGCCGGCGTACGGCAGGGGCGGGTTGTGCGTTATGCCCGAACTGTCCTTGGTGACCAGCTGGTCGGCTGACCTCTGGGCCCGTGATGTGGGATCCAGCACGCAGACATTGGCCGGCCCCCATGGGGTGTGGCAGCATGAGCCCATGACCGCCGCAGTCGTCCGCCGCTTCGTGGCACGTCGCCACGTTGATTACGGCCGCGTGCGCAGCGCGATCTGTCCGGCCTACTGACGACGCCCGACCAATCCGTCTCGGGCGCGCTCGCGCCGGCTGTCTGAAGACACCGTTGTCCCCGCCCGCTTCGGCGGGCCGGCCGCCGCGCCCCGCGTACACCGAGGCACAGCAGACAACGGAGGACGCCGCGATGGCGGTCAGCAGCACCCCGGCCCGATCCGAGGACCCGACGGCTCGCCCGGCCCGAGCGCCGCGCCGGCTGCGGGGTGAGGGTCAGTGGGCGCTCGGCCACCGCGAGCCGCTGAACCCCAACGAGCGGATCAAGAAGGACGACGACCCGCTCAACGTCCGGGCTCGCATCGAGACCATCTACGCGCACCGCGGCTTCGCCTCGATCGACCCGCAGGACCTGCGCGGCCGGTTCCGCTGGTGGGGCCTCTACACCCAGCGCAAGGCGGGCATCGACGGCGGGCGCACCGCCGTGCTGGAGCCGCACGAGCTGGAGGACGAGTTCTTCATGCTCCGGGTCCGCATCGACGGCGGCCAGCTCAGCCTGGCCCAGCTGCGGGTGATCGCGGACATCTCCCGGGAGTTCGCGCGGGACACCGCCGACATCACCGACCGGCAGAACATCCAGTACCACTGGATCCGGGTCGAGGACATGCCGGAGATCTGGCGCCGGCTGGAGTCGGTCGGCCTGCAGACCACCGAGGCGTGCGGCGACTGCCCGCGGATCGTGCTGGGCAGCCCGGTCGCCGGGGTGGCCCGCGACGAGCTGCTCGACCCGACCCCGGCGATCGACGAGATCGTCTCCCGGTACGTGGGGGACAAGCAGTACTCCAACCTGCCCCGCAAGTTCAAGACCTCGATCTCGTGGCTGGTGGACACTCCGTACGAGTCGAACGACATCGCCTTCCTCGGTGTCGACCACCCCGAGCACGGGCCCGGCTTCGACGTCTGGGTCGGCGGGGGTCTCTCCACCAACCCGATGCTCGCCAAGCGGCTCGGTGTCTGGGTGCCGCTGGCCGAGGTGCCCGACGTGTGGGCCGGCGTGGTCGGGATCTTCCGCGACTACGGCTACCGTCGCCTGCGCAACCGGGCCCGGTTGAAGTTCCTGGTCGCCGACTGGGGCGTGGAGCGCTTCCGCGAGGTGCTGGAGAAGGACTACCTCGGCCGTACGCTGCTCGACGGTCCGGCGCCGATCCTGCCGTCCAAGCCGGTCGACCACGTGGGCGTGCACGAGCAGGCCGACGGGCGGCACTACGTGGGCGCCGCTCCGGTCGTCGGGCGGGTCTCCGGGGCGCAGCTCAGTCAGCTGGCCGACGTGGTCGAGGCGCACGGCAGCGACCGGGTGCGACTCACCCCGTACCAGAAGCTGCTGGTGCTCGACGTGCCGTCGGAGCGGACGGAGTCGCTGGTCGACGCGCTGCGCGGGATCGGTCTGGAGGCCCGACCGTCGGCCTGGCGGCGCGGCACCATGGCGTGCACCGGCATCGAGTACTGCAAGCTCGCCATCGTCGAGACGAAGGCCCGCGGCGAGGAGTTGGTGGCCCGGCTGGAGCAGCGGCTGCGCGACTTCGACGCGGACATCTCGATTCACATCAACGGCTGCCCGAACGCCTGCGCGCGTACCCAGGTGGCCGACATCGGGCTGAAGGGTCAACTGGTGGTCGGCCCGGACGGCCGGCAGGTCGAGGGCTTCCAGGTGCACCTGGGCGGCGGGCTGGGCATGGCCCAGGGGCAGACCGCCGGGTTCGGTCGCAAGCTGCGCGGCCTGAAGACCACCGCCGAGGAGCTTCCGGAGTACGTGGAACGGCTGGCCCTCCGCTACCTGGCCGGCCGCAGCGAGGGCGAGACGTTCGCCAACTGGGTGATCAGAGTCGACGAGGAGGAACTGCGGTGAGCAGCGAGAACCGAGCGGCACCTCTGTACTGCCCCTACTGCGGGGAGGAAGACCTGCGGCCGCACGAGGCGGGGCACGGCGCCTGGGAGTGCCACGCCTGCACCCGGGTCTTCTCGGTGAAGTTCACCGGGCTGCTCAGTCGGACGGTGACCCGGTGAGCGCGAGGAGTGAGCTTGCCAGCCCCGCAGCCGCGAGCGAAAAGAAGCCAGCTCGGGTGAGTCTCGTCTCGGCCGCGAGCCTGCGCCTGGTCGGCCCGGGCGGCGCGACGCCGGCCGACCCGACCCGGCGCGACCCGGACGAGCTGCGGACGCTTGCCGAGCAGGCCGCTCGGGACCTGGAGGGCGCCCCGGCGCTGGAGATCGCCCGCTGGGCCGCGGAGACCTTCGGCGAGCGGTTCTGCGTCACCAGCTCGATGGCCGACGCCGTGCTGGCCCACCTGGTGTCCCGGGTGGCCCCGGGGGTGGACGTGGTCTTCCTCGACACCGGTCTGCACTTCCCCGAGACGCTGCGGGTCCGCGACGAGGTCGCCCGGACGCTGCCGGTGAACGTCCGGTCGATCCGGCCCCGACTCACCGTCGGCCAGCAGGACGGTCAGTACGGCCCCCGGCTGTTCAACAAGTCGCCGGACGACTGCTGCCAGCTGCGCAAGGTGGAGCCGCTGGAGCGGGCGCTGACCGGGTACGACGCCTGGGCCGCCGGGCTGCGTCGGGACGAGTCGCCGACCCGGGCCAACACGCCGGTGGTGACCTTCGACGCGCGACGCGGCAAGGTCAAGGTCAACCCGATCGCGGCGTGGTCGCAGGGAGATGTGGACGCCTACATCGCCCGCTTCAACGTGCCGGTCAACGAGTTGTTCAAGCAGGGTTACGGGTCGATCGGCTGCTGGCCGTGCACCCGCCGTACGAAGGCCGGCGAGGACGCGCGGGCCGGCCGGTGGGCCATGTTCGAGAAGACCGAGTGCGGGCTGCACGTCTGACCTCCCCGGCGACGACCCTGACCGGCCCCGGTGCGGCCGGCGGGGCGGATCCGGTGGTGTTGGTCGCGCACGGCAGTCGTGATCCGCGAGCGGCCGACGCCACCCGGGCACTGGCTCGGGCGGTGTCGGCCGCCCGACCGGGCACACCGGTGTGGGCGAGCTGGCTGGACCACACCGAGCCGGGGCCGACCGCCGTGCTGCGCGACCTGGCCGTGGCCGGTCACCGCCGGGCGGTGCTGGTGCCGTTGCTGCTGACCGCCGCGTACCACCACCGGGTGGACATCCCGGCGGCGGTCGCCGCGGCGGCGCAGGCCGGCCCGCCGCTGGCGGTACGGGTGACCGATGTGCTCGGCCCGACGGGCGGGACGCCCGATCCGGGGCTGCTGGCCGGGCTGTGCCGTCGGCTGGCGGAGACGCACCCGGGCCGCCTCGACGCGTTGGTGCTGGCCGCCGCGGGCACCCGGGACGCGCGAGCGCGTCGCTCGGTGGGCCGGGTCGCCGACGCGCTGGGCGTGGAGTTCGGGGTGCCCTGCCGGGTGGCGTACGCGTCGGCGGCTCCACCGGCGGCCGGCGTGGCGGTGTCCCGGCTGCGGGCGTCCGGCGCGCGCCGGGTGGCGGTGTCGGCGTACTTCCTGGCGCCGGGGCTGTTCCACGACGCGGTGGCGGAGGCGGCTCGGGCGGCGGGCGCGGTGGCGGTCGCCGCCCCGTTGACCGACGCGCCGGAGCTGGTCGAGTTGGTGTTGCGTCGGGTCGACGACCGGCCGGTGCTGGCGTCGACGGGGTGACCGTGTCGGCACGGTGGTGATCCGTGGTGCCGGGACAGCAGAACGCCCCGGCGGGCGAACCCACCGGGGCGTACGGCTGTGTCGTTGGGGATCAGGCGGAGTGAGCGCGCAGCACCCGGAGACCGCCGCGCCGCTTGACAGCGCGCCGCTCTTCCTCGCTCATTCCGCCCCAGACGCCGGCGTCCTGACCGGACTCGAGCGCCCACTGCAGGCACTGGTCGGTCACGGAGCAGCGCCTGCAGACGGCCTTGGCCTGCTCGACCTGCAGGAGAGCCGGTCCGGACGTCCCAATCGGGAAGAACAGCTCCGGGTCCTCGTCGCGGCAGACAGCATGGTGACGCCAGTCCATGGCGGCAACACTCCTCATTCTGGATGGGTGGCAAATATTGCTTGTCGTGCTTTTCCTATATGCATCCGCAGTGCCGATGTGACAGTTAGCGTTCGTCCATTCGGCAGTGCGTGAGCAGGCTGTTAGCACCGGGGACCTGCTGGAACAGCTCAACCTGACGAGCATATCCAGGCCATGTCTCGGTAACTCAAGTTCGCTTGTGAATACTTTCACGAACAGTCGTGATGTCAAGGGTGACGCTCGGAAAAACTCCGGGCGGTGAGCAAGCCCACAACCCATTTGTCCGGGTTCCAGTGCTTTCCTGGTTACCCGCCGTGCCACAGTCGAGGATCAATATAGTACAGTCCGCGTGACATTGCTGACATTTCCGGCACCTGCCCCTCGGTGTGGCGGCGACCATGTCGATCGGTTGTGGCCACCGTGTCGACCTAGGGCGGTACCCGAGACCTAGCAGATTACTCTCAGTGCGGCGGGAACGGAGGTAAATCTGACTTTCTCCCGCTCGCCGAGATAGTCCCCGTCCAGCTGGAACGCCTGCGGACGGCTGGAGACCAGCGTGAACTCCGCTGTGTCATGAAGACGTAACACCTGCCGGCCGCGAGGATTCGGCTGTCGACCCAGGAACTGCGTCACTGTCCGTGTTGTGCTAGCCACCCGGAGCTGACGCAACGCCAGGACATCCAGCCCGAGGTCGAACGACGCGGCCGGGTTCGGGTTGACCTCACGGTCGCCCAGATACGTCCAGGGCGCCGTGTTCTGGATGATGACGGTGGCCAGTTCGGCCTCCGCCGGCTCACCCGGACGCTCCAGGACGATCGCCGGGTGCCGCCGGTCCGAGGCGAAGAAGTACTGGTTCATGATCGAGCGCAGATAGAGCGACGGAGTGGACACCCGGCCCTTGCGCCGAGCCTGCTCCACCCGGTGGATCACCGCGGCGTCCAGGCCGAACCCCGCGCAGAAGGTGAAGTAGCGGTCGTCGGCGCGGCCCAGCCCAACCGTCCGGCTCCGGCCCAACCGCAGTCCCTCCAGGATCATGCTGGTCGCCTCCGGCCACTCCCGGGGCAGGCCCACCGCGCGGGCGAACACGTTGGTCGAGCCGCCGGGAACCGTCGCCAGCGCGGGCAGCCGCTCGGCCATCGGGGCATCGACGGCGAGAGCCGGCGGTTCGGCCGTCATCAGGCCGTTCACCACCTCGTTCACCGTGCCGTCGCCACCCAGGGTGACGACCAGGTCGACCCCCTCCGCGGCTGCCTCCCGGGCCAGCGCCACGGCGTGACCCCGCCGACGGGTGTAGCGCACACTGAGGTCGACTTCGCTGCGCAGCGCCCGGACAAGCACGTCCCGGCTGCGTTCGCTGGTGGTGGTGGCCTTCGGATTGACCACCAGGACGGCCCGCATGGGCGGCACTGTACCTCTCGGCAGCCCGGGTATCGTGGCGCGCGTGACCATCGACTCGGACCCGATCCCCGTCACGCTCCGCTGGGCGGTCCGGCTGCTGTGGGCGGAGGCGGCCGTCGTCGGGCTGGTCGCCGTCTGGCTGGTCTGGGCCGACCTCACGGCCACCCGCACAGACCTGCTGGCGGCGTTGCTGGTGACCGCGTTCGCCATCGGGGCGGCGGTCGTGCTCTGGGCGCTGGGCCGGGCGCTGCTGCGCCGTCAGGCGGGCGCACGCGCCCCCGCGATCGTGCTCCAGCTGATGCTGCTGCCGATCGGGTGGTTCATGATCCAGGCTGGGCTGGGCTGGCTGGGCGTGCCACTGATGGTGCTCGGGCTGGGCGTGGGTTGGCTGCTGATCAGCCCACCGACGACCCGCGCCCTCGGCTTCGAGTGACCCGTGCCGGCCCGCGCCGCGCCGGGTCGGTCAGTAGCCGCCGGAGCGTCGGGTGAGCAGCGCGATCGTGGCCCGACCGTCGGCCGACGAGGCCGACGCCGAGGTGGTCAGCGCGGTGAGCACCTTCCAGGCGAAGGACGACTCGGCGGGCAGGGTGGCGCCGCGCACGGTCGGCACCGTCACCTCCACGGTCAACGCGTCCTCGGTGACCGCGAAGCGGCACTCCAACTCGGCGTCGCGGGTGGCGATGGCGAGCAGCATGGCGCACGCCTCGTCGACCGCGATCCGCAGATCCTCGATCTCGTCGAGCGCGAACTGCAACCGGGCCGCGAGACCGGCGGTGGCGGTGCGGAGCACGCCGAGGTAACCGCCGTCGGCGGGCACCGTGAGGTGCACCACGTCGTCGTCGGTCACTGGCTGGCCAGTCAGTTGAGTCACGCCTCATCCCCCCGGTCGGGGACTCTACCCGGTCAGTCGCCCGTACGCGTGCCGGCGGTGGTGGCGTGATCGGCCAACTCGCGGAGCGCGTCGCCGCTGAGCCGATAGGGAAGCCACTCGCTCATCTGCTCGGCGCCGATCGAGGCGTAGAAACCGGCCGCCGGATTCCAGTCGATCATCCACCACTCCAGCCGCTGGTAGCCGCGCCGTACGCAGATGTCGGCCAGCGCGGCGAGCAGCAGTCGGCCGGCCCCGGTGCCCCGCGCGGCCGGCCGGACGTAGAGGTCCTCCAGATGGATGCCGTGCACGCCGGCCCAGGTGGAAAAGTTCAGGAACCACAGCGCGAAGCCGACCGGCTCGTCGTGCTCGTCGACCGCGACGTGACCGAACAGCGCCGGAGCGCTGGTGAACAGCGCCGAGGTCAGCTGCTCGGTGGTCAGGTGGCACTGCTCCGGGGCACGTTCGTACTCGGCCAGCTCGTGCACCATGGCGACGACGGCCGGCACGTCCTCGGGACGTGCCGGCCGGATCGTCGGGATGACCGGAGAGGTCACGCCTTCTTGGTCTCCCAGAAGATCTTCGAGATTTCGTCGATCTTCGCGAGCAGCTTGTCGGCGGTGGCCGGGTCGAGGCTGCCCTTGACGCCACCGGCGCCGGCGAGCTTGGTGGCCTCGTTGAACAGGCTGTGCAGGTTCGGGTACTTCTCGAAGTGCGGCGGCTTGAAGTAGTCGGTCCAGAGCACCCACAGGTGGTGCTTGACCAGCTCGGCGCGCTGCTCCTTGATGATGATGGCGCGGGTGCGGAACTCCGGGTCGGTGTTCGACTGGTACTTCTCGCAGATCATTTTGACCGACTCGGCCTCGATCCGGGCCTGGGCCGGGTCGTAGACACCGCACGGTAGGTCGCAGTGAGCGCTCGCGGTGACGCGGGGCGCAAGGATGCGCGGAAGTCGCATCGGGATCCTCCATGGGAAGTTTGCGATGATCAAAGGCGACATTACTCCTGGGAATGCTCCCCGAACCGGGTGGAGGTGAAACCAGTGGCCACCGATCACCCGGCTGAGGCGCCCCGGTTGCGCGGACCGCTGACCGCGGTTCTGGTGACCGGCCCGTCCATGGCGCCCACCCTGCGGCACGGCGACGCGGTACTCGTCCGCCCCGGGGGACGCCCGATCCGAGCCGGCGACGTGGTGGTCGCGGTCTTCCGGACCCGGCCCGATCTGCTGGTGGTGAAGCGTGCGGTCCGGCCCCAGGACGGCGGCTGGTGGCTGCGGGGCGACAACGACCTGATCACCGACGACTCCCGGGCCTACGGGGTGGCCGACGTACGCGGACGGGTGCTGGCCCGCTACTGGCCACGCCCCGGACGGGTGCCTCGTCGTCGGTTATGACCCTGCTCACATCCGAGGGGTGGTGCCGACACTATGCTCGGAAAGTGCCCGGGTGACCCCCCGCACCGCGTGCCACCGCCCGCCGCCCACCTCGCGGCGGGGCCGGCCGCCTCACATCTGCTCGACAGATCCTGGAGTCACCACCATGTCTTCGTCCACCGTGGACCCCGCTGATCCCGTCTTCCTGCTGCACCGGGGCGGCAAGATGGCCGTCGCCTCGACCGTGCCGCTCACCAGCCGGGAGGACCTCTCCCTGGCGTACACCCCGGGGGTGGCCCGGGTGTGTGAGGCGATCGCCGCCGACCCCGCCCTGGTGGACGACTACACCTGGGTTTCGCACACGGTCGCGGTGGTCACCGACGGCTCGGCGGTGCTCGGGCTGGGCAACATCGGCCCCCGCGCCGCGATGCCGGTGATGGAGGGCAAGGCGGTGCTGTTCAAGCAGTTCGCCGGGGTGGACGCGGTGCCGGTCTGCCTGGACACCCAGGACGTGGACGAGATCGTCGCCGTGGTGCGCGCGCTGGCGCCGTCGTTCGGTGGGATCAACCTGGAGGACATCAGCGCGCCGCGCTGCTTCGAGATCGAGCGCCGGCTCGACGAGGCGCTGGACATCCCGGTGTTCCACGACGACCAGCACGGCACCGCGATCGTGGTGCTCGCCGCGCTGCGTAACGCCGCGACGTTGCTCGACCGCAAGCTCGGTGACCTGCGGGTGGCGGTCTGCGGCGCGGGCGCGGCCGGCGTGGCCGTGACGAAGATGCTGATCGCCGGGGGCGTCAACCCCGACCAGGTGGTGGTCTGCGACTCGAAGGGGATCATCGGCCGGCACCGCACCGAGCTGACCGGCGCCAAGGCCGAGCTGGCGGCGAGCACCAACGCCGACGGCCGGCACGGCGACATCACCGAGGCGCTGCGCGACGCGGACGTGCTGGTCGGGGTCTCCGGCGGGCAGATCCCCGAGGCGGCGGTCGCCGGGATGGCGCCCGGCGGGATCGTGTTCGCGCTGGCGAACCCGACCCCGGAGGTGCACCCCGAGGTGGCCGCCCGGCACGTCGCGGTGGTCGCCACCGGGCGCAGCGACTACCCCAACCAGATCAACAACGTGCTCGCCTTCCCGGGGGTGTTCCGCGGTGCGCTGGACGCCGGTGCCACCCGGATCACCGAGGCGATGAAGGTCGCCGCCGCGGACGCCATCGCCGGGGTGGTGGCGGAGTCCCTCACCGCCGACGCGATCGTGCCGTCGCCGCTCGACCCGCGGGTCGCGCCGGCCGTGGCCGAGGCGGTCGCCGAAGCCGCCCGCCGCGACGGCGTCGCCCGCCGCTAGCCCGCCGGGCGGCTTCTTAACGAGCGCTCAGCTTGTTACCGTGCCGATCATGCGTGCTGCCTTCGCCTCCCGCTTCGACGACGCCGACCCGCTCGCCGCGCTCACCGTCGGCGAGCGGCCCGAGCCGACCCCTCCGGCCGACGACTGGGTGACCGTGCGGTTGCGGGCCACCTCGCTCAACCACCACGACCTCTGGTCCCTGCGCGGGGTGGGTCTCACCGCGGCCCAGCTGCCGATGATCCTCGGCTGCGACGCCGTCGGGCTGGACCCGGAGGGGCACCCGGTGGTGGTGTACCCGGTGGTCGTCACCCCGGGTGACCCGCGCGGAGTTTCCATCCTCTCCGAGCACTTCCCCGGGACGCTCGCCGAGCGGGTGGCCGTACCCCGGTCGAACCTGATCCCGCTGCCCGACGGCATGGCGGCCACCGACGCGGCGTGCCTGCCCACGGCCTGGCTGACCGCCTGGCGGATGCTGACCACCAAGGGCCGCGTCGCGGACGCGGACAGCGTCCTGGTGCAGGGCGCGGGCGGTGGTGTCGCCACCGCGGCCGTCGCGCTCGCCGTCGCGATGGGCAAACGGGTGTACGCGACCAGCCGCGACGCCGTCAAGCGGGACCGGATCTCGGCCCTCGGCGCCACCGCCGTGGAACCCGGTGCCCGGCTGCCGGAACGGGTCGACGTGGTGATCGAAACGGTCGGCGCGGCCACCTTCGACCACTCGCTGAAGTCGGCCGCGCCGATGGCCCGGATCGTGGTCTCCGGCGCGACGGCCGGGCACGAGCCGTCGGTCAACCTGCGCCGGGTCTTCGCGATGCAGCTGGAGATCCTGGGCACCTCGATGGGCACCCCAGGCGAGCTGTACGAGCTGCTGGCCTTCTGTTCGGAGAACGAGGTGCGCCCGGTGGTGGACAGCGTCGTTCCGTTCAGCCGGGTGGAGGACGCCTTCGCCCGACTGCACTCCGGCGACGCCTTCGGCAAGGTCGTCATCGACCACACCGCCTGACCCGCGCGACCTCCGCGCCGCTGCGGGCTGGGGCGGGGCGGGGCGGGCGGCTCAGAGGTGGTCGTCGAAGGTGGCGATGTCGCCGCGCGTCGCGTCGGTGGAGATGCGTTTCTTGGCGTCCGGGTCGCCGTAGAGCGACCAGCGCAAAAACTCGACCGACGTGTCCGAGACGACCCGCAGCGTCGCGCCGTCGCTGAGCAGCGCCCGCCCGTGGTCGCCCTTGGGCAGGCTGAGCATCGCCTTCGGCCAGGGCACCTTGTCGTACGCGGCCTTGCCCGCCGCGTACTCCACCACCTCGTCCAACTTCCCGTGCACGAACAGCTGCGGCGCCGCCGCGCCGGCGAACGCGGTGCCCACGCCGAGCGCCGTGCCGGCGAACACCACCCCCGCGTCCAGCCGCTCGTCCCGGCTCGCGGTGAACAGGCCGATGGTGGTCACCCCGCCCGCCGAGTGCCCGGCCGCGGCCACCCGCTCGCCGTCCAGCCGGCCGCGCAACCCGTCGCCGGCCTTGCCGTCCAACGCCAACACCTGATCCAACGCGTACGACACGTCGGCCGGCTGGTTGAGCACGTCGAGCACGTTGTTGTCGGCGCCCCGGGAGGTGTGCGGGAACGTCGGCGCGGCCACCACGAAACCTGCCGCCGCCCAGCGGGTCAGCAGGGTCGCGTAGTCGTCCGGTCGTCCACCCAGACCGTGACTGAACATCACCACCGGGAACCGGCCCTCGGCCGCCGTCGCCGACCGCTTGGCCGCGCCGCCGGCCTGCCCGGACGCCGGGTACCAGAGCGTCGTCGGCAGCGCGCGGCCGTCCCGGGTCAGCTTCAGCTGGCGTACGCCGACCGCGAAGGCGCGTTCCGGGGCCTTGCCGGCGGGGACCTGCGGTGTCGGCGTGGCGGCGGGCTTCGGCTCGACCGGCGGCGCCTGCCCGCTCGGGCGGGCGTCTGCTGAGCAGCCGACCAGGCCGGCCAGGAGCACGGTGCTGGCCAGCAGTGCGGGAGGAACACGACGCGACATGAATCCGATTGTGCCCTGTCCGGCCGGCGTGCTCGGCGGGCATCGGACACTCCGAGCGTCAGGGGGCCGGGCGAAACTCGTAACGGGTCAGGGTGGGGGAGCGGGCGTCGGCGGGGAGGCGGGCACCGGCGGCCCGGTCGCCGTAGAGGGTCCAGCGCAGAAAGTCGGTGGTGGTGGCGAGGACCGGGGTGAAGCCCGGGTGTCCCGGCGTGAGGTACGCCCCGTGGTCCTGGCCGAGCAGGCTGAGGAACGCGGCCGGTCCGGGGGTACGCGCGTACGCGGCCCGGCCGACCGTCACCGGCACCACCGGATCGTTCGTACCGTGCACGAAGAGCACCGGTGCGGCCGGCCCGGCGAAGCTGCCCGGCAGCCCGCCGCCGGCGATGACGATCCCGGCGCGTAACCGGGCGGAATGTCCGGCGCTGAACATTCCGGAGGTGGTGAAGCCGCCCGCCGAGTGCCCGGCGGCGGCGATCGAGGTCAGGTCGAGGTGCCCGGCGAGCGGGTCGCCCCGGTCGCGGTCGAGGCCGCCCAGATACCGGATCAGTCGCCAGGCGTCGGCCGGCTGGTGGCGTACGTCGGCCCGGGTGAAGTGCGCGGCACCCTGCCGGGTGTGCGGGTAGGCGGGTGCGGCCACCACGAAACCGGCCGCCGCCCAGCGGGTGGTCAGACCGGCGTGCAGCTCGGGCAGGCTGTTCAACCCGTGGCTGTAGATCACCACCGGGAACCGTCCGGTCGCCACCTGGTCGGTCGACGCCGGGTACCAGATCGTCACCCGCAGGGGGCGCGCCGAGCGCGGATCGAGGGTGAGCGTACGCACGCCGACGGCGTACGACCCCTCGGGCGCCCGACGCGCCGACACCGGCCCGGTGGCCCCGCCGGCCACCGCCGTGGCCGGCGCGCAGCCGGCCAGCAGCGCTGTCACCAGTACGGCGATCAGCCGGCCCGCCCCCATCGTTTCACGGTAGGTGCCCGGGAGGGCGTAGCGACCCCGCCGTCCGGCTCGGGTGCACCCGCCACCCGGTCGGGTCGGCTCCGCCGGCCGGGCCCACCCCTGGGACGTCGCGGGCCGGGGACGGTGCCGCGTGACCAGCTTCGCTAGGGTCACCGACATGCCTGAGAACTACACGGACCCCAGCGGCAACACCGAGGCGTTCCGCGCCTTCACCCACACGCCGGAGGCCGCCGCACAGACGGAGGCGCCATCCCGCCTGCCGCTCATCATCGGTGTGGCGGTGGTCGTCGTCGTGCTGGTGGCACTCGTCGCCTGGCTGGCGGCCAACTAGTCGAGTCGCCTGGCTGGCGAGCAACTGATCGCGTCGCGCACCCCCGGGCCTCCCGGGGGTGCGCGACTGCGTGCGTTCAGGCGGCTCCGACCGCGTCCCGGGTCTGCCGGGCGATCTCCCGCTCCTCGTCGGTGTGGATGACGCAGACGCTCACCTCGGTGCCGGCGGGCGAGATCACCCGGTCGCCGTCGCCGTCGTTGCGGGCGTCGTCCACGGCGATGCCGAGCCGTTGCAGGCCAGCCAGCGAGGTGGCCCGGACGGGTGCCGCGTGTTCACCGACGCCGGCGGTGAAGGTGATCGCGTCGACCCGGCCGAGCAGCGCGTAGTACGCCCCGACGTACCCGGTGATCCGCCGGCAGTACACGTCGAAGGCCAGCTGTGCCGCCCGGTCACCGGCCGCCCGGCGCTGGAGCACCTCGCGCATGTCGTTGGCGCCGGTCAGCCCGAGCAGGCCGCTGCGGTGGTTGAGCAGGTCGTCGATGTCGTCCACCGACAACCCGCCCTCCCGGCGCAGGTGGAAGATCACGGTGGGGTCCAGGTCACCGCTGCGGGTGCCCATCACCAGCCCTTCCAACGGGGACATACCCATCGAGGTGGCGACGCTGCGACCGTTCTCCACCGCGCAGGCGCTGGCCCCGTTACCCAGGTGCAGGGTGATCGTGTTGATCTGCTCGTACGGGCGGCCCAGCAGCTCGGCGGTGCGGCGGGACACGTACGCGTGCGAGGTGCCGTGGAAGCCGTACCGGCGGATGTCGTACCGCTCGGCGGTGTCCCGGTCGATCGCGTACGTCGCGGCTGCCTCCGGCAGCGTGTGGTGGAACGCGGTGTCGAAGACGGCGACCTGCGGTACGTCCGGCAGCGCCGCGCGGGCCACCTCGATGCCGGCCAGGTTGGCCGGGTTGTGCAGCGGAGCGAGCGGCACCAGGTCCTTGATCGCGGCCAGCACGGCGTCGTCGACCAGCACCGGCGCGCTGAACGTCCGGCCGCCGTGCACCACCCGGTGCCCGACCGCGACCAGCCCGGTGAGGTCCAGCCCGTCCAGGATCTGCCGGACCGCATCGGTGTGGTTCTTCGGGCCGCCGCCGGGCTCACCGATCCGCTCGACGGTGCCATGGTCGAGTGCCCGGTCACCGTCGTAGCGGCGCCACTTCACCGACGACGACCCGCAGTTGAGCACCAGCACGTGGCTCATGACGCCTCCTCGGTGGCCGCCTGGATGGCGGTGATCGCCACCGTGTTGACGATGTCCGGCACTCCCGCGCCCCGGGACAGGTCGTTCACCGGCCGGCGCAGGCCCTGCATGACCGGGCCGACGGCGACCGCCCCGGCGGAGCGCTGCACCGCCTTGTACGTGTTGTTGCCGGTGTTCAGGTCGGGAAAGATGAAGACGGTGGCGTGGCCGGCGACCGGGCTCCCCGGCAGCTTCGTCGCCGCCACCGCCGGGTCGATCGCCGCGTCGTACTGGATGGGCCCGTCGACCAGCAGGTCGGGCCGGCGCTCCCGGACCAGCGCGGTGGCCGCCGCGACCTTCTCCACGTCCGCGCCGGCGCCGGAGCTACCGGTGGAGTAGGACAGCATGGCCACCCGGGGTTCGATGCCGAACCGGGCGGCGGTGTCGGCCGACGAGATGGCGATGTCGGCGAGCTGGGTCGCGTCCGGGTCGCGGTTGACGGCGCAGTCGCCGTAGACCAGCACCCGGTCGGCGAGCAGCATGAAGAAGACGCTGGAGGCCACCGACACGTCCGGCAGGGTACGGATGATCTCGAATGCCGGCCGGATGGTCGCGGCGGTGGTGTGGGTCGCGCCGGAGACCATGCCGTCCGCTCGACCGGTGGCCACCATCAGCGTCCCGAAGTAGTTGGGCTGCGCCACGACGTCGTGCGCCAACTCGGCGGTGACGCCCCGGTGGGCGCGCAGCCGGGCGTACTCGGCGGCGAAGTCGTCGCGCCACCCGCTGGTGACCGGGTCGACCACGTTCGCGTCGCCGAGGTCGATGCCCAGCTCGCGGGTGCGTCGGGCGATGTCGTCCGGCCGGCCGAGCACCGTCAGCTCGGCCACTCCGCGGCGCAACAGGATCTCCGCCGCGCGCAGTATCCGCTCGTCGGTGCCCTCCGGCAGCACCAGGTGCCGGGGCTTCGAGCGGGCCCGGTCGATCAGCTCGTTCTCGAACATCAGTGGGGTGACCCGCGTCGACCGGCTGACCCGTAGCCGGCGGGCCAGGTCGTCGGTGTCCACACAGCGTTCGAACGCGCCGAGCGCGGCCTCCACCTTGCGGGGATTGGCCGCGCTGGGTCGGCCCTCGATGCGGCTGGACGCGGCCACCGTGTCGTAGCTGTCGAGACGCACCGAGAGCACCGCCAGCCCGGTGTTCAGCCCCTCCACCAGCCGCATCACCCGGGGGTCGGGCTGCTCGCCGAGGGTGAGCACCAGCCCGGCCACCGACACCTGCCCGGCCACGTGCGCGGCGCTCGCGGCGACGAGCAGGTCGGCCCGGTCCCCGGGGGTGATCACCAGGGCGCCCTCGGTGAGGTGGTCCAGCAGGGTCGGCACATGTGCCGCGCCGACCACGAAGTCCAGCACGTCGCGGCCGAGCGCGGCGTCGTCCCCGGCCAGCAGGGTGGCGCCGAGCGCCGCCGCCACCTCGGCCACCGTCGGCGCCGACACGCTCGGCACCTCCGGGATGGCGTACGCGGGAACCGGCAGGTCGGGCAGCGTCATCGGCTCGGCCACCCGGTTGGCGATCACCGCGAGCACGGTTGCGCCCAGGTCGGCCAGATCGTGGTACGCCCCCCGCACGGCCGACGCGACCGCCGCCGGCTCCTGCCCGAAGCCGTCCACCACCGGCACCACGACACTGCCGAACTCGGTGGCCAGCCGGGCGTTGAAGGCCAGCTCACGGGGGCGGGCCGGGTCGCCGGGGTCGTCGAAGTCGCTGCCCACCACGACCACCGCCGGGCACTGTCGCTCCACCGCCCGGTACCGCTCGACGATCGCGGAGATCAGCTCTTCCCGACGGCCGTCGGCGACCAGCGCCGCGGCCTCGGCGTAGCTCGCCCCGGCCAGCTCGGACAGCGGCACCTCGACCCGGTAACGCTCACTGAGCAGGGCGAGGATCGCGTCCTGGCCCCGGTCGGCGACCAGCGGCCGAAACACGCCGATCCGCCCGACCTGCCGGGACAGCAACTCCGCCAACCCGAGCGCGACCGTCGACTTGCCCCCGCCGGACCCCACGCTCGTCAGATACACACTTCGGGCCACAGCCCCACCCTAGAAGGTCGCGAGGCCCCGCACCCGGGCCGTCCGACCCTGCGGGTCCGACCCCTCGCCGGCCGTCCCAACCTGCCGGCCCGCCCTCGCCCCGGTGATCATGAGGTTGTCGACCGACACGCCGACGACACCCGCGGACAACGTCATGATCAACGCGCCGGGGTGGGGTGGGGGTGGGTTAGGCGTCTTCGTCGTCGGGGTCGTCCAGGCGGGCCAGGTAGGTGGCCAGGCGTTCGATGGGGGTTTCGAAGTCGGGGTTGAGGTCGACGAAGTCGCGCAGGCGCTCGCCCAGCCACTCCAGGGTGACCTGCTCGTCGCCCCGGCGCTCGACCAGCTCCTCGATGCCACGGTCGGTGAAGTACATGGGTACGTCCTCGTGCTCGGCCCGGGTCGGACCGGGCGGGTTGGGTGGGTCAGCCGACGGGACCTACGAGAGCCGGGGCAGGACCGTGGTGAAACGGCCCTGCCCCGGCTCTCACGCGCAGGTCAGGTCACGGTCGCGGGAGAGCCGCCTCGATCAGCGCGGTCTGCTCGACCTCGTGGGTCTTGGCCGAGCCGACCGCCGGGGCAGCCGCGGCCGGGCGGGAGATCCGCCGCAGCCGGACGTCCGTGAGGTGCTCCAGCAGGTTGAGCGCGACGAACGACCAGGCACCCTGGTTGGCCGGCTCCTCCTGCACCCAGGCGAAGTCGTCCGCGTTCGGGTACTGCGCCAGGGCGGCCCGGATCTCCTCGACCGGCAGCGGGTACAGCTGCTCGATCCGGATGATCGCGGTGTCGGTGACGCCGCGCTCCTGCCGGGCCTGGAACAGGTCGTAGTAGACCTTGCCGGAGCAGAGCAGCACCCGCTTCACCGCCTCCGGTGCCGGGGCGGCCGTGTCGCGCAGCACCGGCTGGAAGGTGCCGGTGGTGAAGTCCTCCACCGGGGACACGCAGAGCTTGTGCCGCAGCAGCGACTTCGGCGTGAACACCACAAGCGGCTTGCGCTTGGGCGACAGGGCCTGGCGGCGCAGCAGGTGGAAGTAGTTCGCCGGGGTCGTCGGGATGGACACCCGCATGTTGTCCTCGGCGCACATCTGCAGGAACCGCTCCGGTCGGCCGGAGGTGTGGTCCGGGCCCTGACCCTCGTGGCCGTGCGGCAGCAGCAGGGTGACGGCGGAGCGCTGGCCCCACTTCACCTCACCGGACGAGATGAACTCGTCGATCACCGACTGGGCGCCGTTGACGAAGTCGCCGAACTGGGCCTCCCAGGCGACCAGGGCGTTGATGTTCTCCACCGAGTAGCCGTACTCGAAGCCCATCGCCGCGTACTCGCTGAGCAGCGAGTCGTGCACGAAGAACCGGGACCGCTCGCCGTCGCCGGTGAGTGACTTCAGCGGGAGGTAGTCCTCCCCGGTGCGGGAGTCGACCACCGAGGCGTGCCGCTGGACGAACGTGCCACGACGCGAGTCCTGCCCGGCGAGCCGGACGGTGACCCCGTCGTGCAGCAGCGCCCCGAGCGCGATGATCTCGCCGAAGCCCCAGTCGATGTTGCCCTCGACGGACATCTTGGCCCGCCGGTCCAGCAGTTGCTGGATCCGCTTGTGCGGGGTGAAGCCCTCCGGCAGGTTGATGTGCGCCTCGCCGATCGCCTTGACCACGGACGCGTCGGTGGCGGTGTCGACCTGCGGCTCCGGCTCCTCCTCGCGGCGCGGCCGGTTGAGCTGGCGCGGCGCCGAGGCGGCGTCCCGGGTGGCCTTGAAGACCTTCTCCAGCTGCGCCTGGTAGTCGCGCAGCAGCTCCTCCGCGTCCTCCACGGTGATGTCACCGCGACCGATCAGCTCCTCGGTGTAGAGCTTGCGGACCGAGCGCTTCGAGTCAATGATCTTGTACATCTGTGGGTTGGACATCGACGGGTCGTCGCCCTCGTTGTGCCCGCGCCGGCGGTAGCAGACCATGTCGATCACGACGTCCTTGTTGAACGTCTGCCGGTACTCGAAGGCCAGCCGGGCCACCCGGACCACGGCCTCCGGGTCGTCGCCGTTGACGTGGAAGATCGGCGCCTGGATCATCCGGGCCACGTCGGTGCTGTAGAGGCTGGACCGGCTGTACTCCGGGGCGGTGGTGAAGCCGACCTGGTTGTTGACCACCACGTGCACGGTGCCGCCGGTGCGGTAGCCGCGCAGCTGCGACAGGTTGAGCGTCTCGGCGACCACGCCCTGCCCGGCGAAGGCGGCGTCACCGTGCACCGCCAGCGGCAGCACGGTGTAACCCTCCAGCTTGAGGTCGATCCGGTCCTGCTTGGCCCGGACGATGCCCTCCAGCACCGGGTCGACGGCCTCCAGGTGCGACGGGTTGGCCACCACCGACACCTTGACCGCGTGCTCGCCGTCGGGGGTGGTGAACTTGCCGTTCTGGCCCAGGTGGTACTTCACGTCGCCGGAGCCCTGCGTCGAGCGCGGGTCCAGGTGACCCTCGAACTCCGAGAAGATCTTCTCGTACGGCTTGCCGACGATGTTGGCCAGCACGTTGAGCCGACCCCGGTGGGCCATGCCGATGACGACCTCGTCCAGCCCGCTCTCGGCGGACGACTCCAGCACCTCGCCGAGCAGCGGGATCAGCGACTCGCCGCCCTCCAGCGAGAAGCGCTTCTGGCCGACGTACTTGGTCTGCAGGAAGGTCTCGAACGCCTCGGCGGCGTTGAGCCGGTTGAGCACGTGCTTCTGCTCGTCGGCGGACGGCTTCTCGTACTTGCGCTCGATCCGCTCCTGGACCCAGCGCCGCTCCTCCGGGTCCTGGATGTGCATGTACTCGATGCCGACCCGGCGGCAGTACGAGTCGCGCAGCACGCCGAGGATCTCGCGCAGCTTCATCCGCTGCCGGCCGGCGAAGCCGTTGACCGGGAACTCCCGGTCCAGGTCCCACAGGGTCAGCCCGTGCTGGAGGACGTCCAGGTCGGGGTGCTTGCGGATCTTGAATTCCAGCGGGTCGGTGTCGGCCATCAGGTGACCGCGCACCCGGTACGCGTGGATCAGCTCGTGCACCCGGGCGGTCTTGTTGATCTGACCCTCGGAGTTGACCGCCACGTCGCGCATCCAGCGCACCGGCTCGTACGGGATGCGCAGCGCGGTGAAGATCTGGTCGTAGAAGCCGTGCTCGCCCAGGATCAGCTCGTGCATCACCTTGAGGAACTCGCCGGACTGCGCGCCCTGGATGATCCGGTGGTCGTACGTGCTGGTCAGCGTGATGATCTTGCTGACCGCCAGCTCGGCGAGGGTGGCCTCGGACATCCCCTGGTAGGGGGCCGGGTATTCCATCGCGCCGACGCCGATGATCGCGCTCTGCCCCTGCATGAGCCGCGGCATCGAGTGCACCGTGCCGATGCCGCCGGGGTTGGTCAGCGAGATCGTGGTGCCGGAGTAGTCCTCCATGGTCAGCTCGTTGCGCCGCGCCCGGCGGACCACGTCCTCGTACGCCTGCCAGAACTGCCGGAAGTCCATCTGCTCGCAGCCCTTGATGGAGGGGACCACCAGGTTGCGGCTGCCGTCCGGCTTGGCCAGGTCGATCGCGATGCCGAGGTTGACGTGCGCCGGGCGGACCACCGCCGGCTTGCCGTTGGCCTCGGCGAAGGAGTTGTTCATCTCGGGGTGCTGGACCAGCGCCCGGACCATCGCGTAGCCGACCAGGTGGGTGAAGCTGACCTTGCCGCCCCGGCCGCGGGCGAGGTGGTTGTTGATCACGATGCGGTTGTCGACCAGCAGCTTGGCCGGGACCGCGCGCACGCTGGTCGCGGTGGGCACGCTGAGCGAGGCGTCCATGTTCTGGACGATCTTCGCCGCGACACCCCGCAACGGCGTGGTCTGCGGGCCGTCGGCGGCCGGTGCGGCGGCCTTGGCGGCCGGCTTGGCCGGGGCGGCCTTCTCCGGGGTGGCCTTGGTCGCGGCCGGCGCGGCCGGCTTGGCCGGCGTCGACTGGGCGGCGGCCGGCTTGCTCGCGGTCGCCGGCTTGGCCGGGGCGCTCGGCTGGGTGACGCTGGCGGCTGCCTCCGGCTGACCGTCCGGCTCGGGAGCCGCGGCCGGCTTGTCCGTGGACTCGGCCGCGCGCGGGGTGCCCGCACCGGGGGCCGGCCGGTAGTCGGCGAAGAAGTCGTGCCAGGCCGAATCGACGCTCGATGGGTCGGCGAGGTAACGCTGGTACATCTCCTCGACGATCCACTCATTCGGGCCGAAACCCGCCAGTGGGTTCTCCTGCGAAGTCTGCTGGGTCGACACGGCCGGTAATCGCCTCTTTCACGCGGGTTGTGTGTCACGCGGTGTGTCCGCCGCGCCCGTTAACGAGCGCGGACAGGACGGGTTCCAGGCTACGCCGTACCGATCCCGCAGGCATTTCCGCCTCGGTCCCGTGGCCGGTTTCACAGAAGATGCCAGAAGTTCAGCAACGCCTGCGTGCCCGATCGACGACTGCTAAGGGATCGCCCGGGGTGGCGGGCCGTGCCGCCGCCACCCCGGACCGTCCGTCAGGAGATGTCGCGTCGACGCATCAGCAGGGTGCCGACCACGCCGGTCACCACCGCGTACCCGATGAGCACGGCGGCGCCGGCCCAGCGGGGCGGGTTGCCGGGGATGTCCGCCCCGGTGACCATCAGTGACGAGGCCAGCGAGGGCACCAGCAGTTGCAGGTTGTTGATCCAGTCGCCCCAACGTTCGGCCAGGATGGCGATCACGAAGATCGCGCCGATCGAGCCGCCCAGGTAGAGCAGGATGCCGGTCACCGTGGCGCCGATCTGGCTGCGGATCAGCACACCGATGCCGACGCCGAAGACCGCCCAGAGCAGGTACGCGAGCAGGTTCAGCCCGATCGCCCGCCAGGCGGCGTCGTTGCCCAGTTGGGAGTCCATCCCGACCGCGCTCAACACCGCCGAACCGGCGACCAGGTTGAGCGCGGTGGTGACCAGCCAGAACAGCAGCGCCAGCACGCCCGCCGCGACCAGCTTGGCGGTCATCACGGCGGTGCGGTGCGGGTTGGTGAGGAACGTCGTGGTGACCGTCTGGTGGAAGAACTCGCTGGTCACCACGATGATGCCGAGCAGCATCACGATCAGCAGGCCGAAGAACTGCCCGGTGGTGAAGAGGTTCGACGACAGCGCGTCCGGACTGGCCGCCGCCTCGAACTGGGCGGACTGTTCGGCCGACAGATCGCCGATGGTGTTGCTGGTCAGGGCGTCGGCCTGCAACCAGTTGATGAGCAGGGTGAGCGCCCAGAGCGGCAGGCTGATCAGCGCGAAGATCCACCAGGTGTTGGTGGTGCGGATCTTGAGTAGCTCGGATCGGACCAGGTTCATCGGATGCCCGCCTTTCCGGCCGTCAGCTCCAGGAAGACCCGTTCCAGATCGGGCCGTTCGGTGGTCAGTTCGTGCAGCTCGACCCCGGCGGTGAGGGCGGCGCGGCCGATCGTCGGGGCGTCCACCCCGCCGACCAGCAGGACACCCTGGTCGTCGACGTCGACGTCGACGGTCGCCGACTGCGCCTTCAGGGCGGCGGTCAGCGCCTCGGCCTGCGGGGTGCGGACCCGGACCCGGGCACCCTGCGCCATCGACCCGAGCACCTGGTCGACCGGACCCTGCCGAACCAGCTGACCGGCCGCGATGATCACCACGTCGTCGGCGAGCAGCTGCATCTCCGACAGCAGGTGACTGGAGACCAGCACCGTGCGGCCCTCGTGGGCGAGGTTCTTGAGGAACCCGCGCATCCACCGGATGCCCTCCGGGTCGAGCCCGTTGGCCGGCTCGTCGAGGATCAGCACCCGGGGGTCACCGAGCATCGCGGCGGCGATGCCGAGCCGCTGCTTCATGCCCAGTGAGTAACCCTTGAACTTGCGCTTCGCCGCCGGGCTGAGCCCCACCAGGGCCAGCGCCTCGTCGGCCCGCTGCTTGGGCAGCCCGGCCGCCGCGCAGATGACCCGGAGGTGGTTGATGCCGGTGCGCCCCTTGTGCGCGCTGGACGCCTCCAGCACCGCGCCGACCTGCCGCAGCGGGTCGGTGAGGTCGGCGTACCGGTGGCCGCTGATGGTGGCCGTGCCGGCGCTCGGCGTGACCAGGTTCAGCAGCATGCGCAGCGTGGTGGTCTTGCCGGCGCCGTTCGGGCCGAGGAAGCCGGTCACCCGTCCCGGCGCCACGGTGAAGGACAGGTTGTTCACCGCCCGGACGCTCTTGTACTGCTTCGTCAGACCGGACACCACGATCTGACCGTCGCTGGTGGGGCTTCGCTGCCCGTCAGTCATCATTCTCCTCCCGTGTGGCGTCGAGTACGCCGTGGCACAGCGTGACGGTCCGTGGCAACAAGGTCAATCAGGCGCGGTCCGTACGTTCGCCTCCGTCGCGCGGTGGAGGCGACTCCTCCCTGCGAACGACTGCCGGGCTCAGCGGGGGCTCCCGGCCGGGTTCAGCGGGCGATCCAGGTGGCCCGAGCCGCGCCGAGCAACACCCCGTCCGGCCCGTACAGGCTGGTGTGCACCAGCGCCTTGCGGCCATCGACGCGCACCAGCGCGCCGGTCACCACGCACTCGTCGCCGGGCTCCGGCAGCGCGGCGACCACGGCGCCGATCCGGCCCAGCAGGTACGGGCGGCCGGGCGCGAGCACCGCCCACCCGCCGGGACAGTCCAGCGCCGCCCAGACCGTGGCCTGGCTGACCCGCTCGGGCACCCGGAACGGCGCGGCGGTCCGCCCGTCCGGCAGCCGGCCGGGAAAGATCCGCAGCCCGTCGGTCCGCTGCGGCCCGCAGACGTAACAGCTGGGGAACGGATGCTCGACCAGGCCCGGGTAGTGGGCCGCGGCGGCCACCGCCGCAGCCAGGTCGACCGGGGGTACGACGGCGTCGATCGCCCCGGCCGGGCGTACCTCGGCCACCAGGTCGCCAGCCGGGTCCCGGACCTCGCCGTCGGTCAGGGTCAGCTCGGTCTCCAGCGGCGGCGGTCGGCGCAGGGTCACCTCGACCGGCGCGTCGCCGCCCGCCGCGGCGGCGAAGATCCCCGCGCTCCAGCCGCCGTTGCCCGAGCTGGGCGGGCCGTTGTAGCGGGACTCGATGCGCATCGTCGACCTCCGGTGGGGGCGCCCCGGCGCCGTCGCCGGTTCGTCCCGCGAGCCTCGCACGGCCGGCGTGGGGCGCATCCGCCGGCATGCGTTCATCCGATCGACACCGGTGGTCCCCGTGGATGGCAACCCGGGCCCTTACACAGATCCCATGGCCGTTCTGCATGCCGCTGGCGCACCCCTGACGACCAGCGGATACACCCTGCTGATCGCCGACGACCCCACCCAGGTCGCGGCCGCGCAACGCCTGCGCCACGAGGTGTTCGCCACCGAGCTCGGCGCCACCCTCCGCCCCGGCGAGGCCGGGCTGGACGTGGACCCCTTCGACGCGTACTGCGACCACCTGATCGTCCGCGAGGACAGCACCGGCGAGGTGGTCGGCACGTACCGGCTGCTGCCGCCGGGACGCACCAGTCGGCGCTACGCCGAGGACGAGTTCGACCTCGGCGCGCTCGACCCGCTCCGGGACGACCTGGTCGAGACGGGCCGGTCGTGTGTGCACCCGGACCACCGCTCCGGTGCGGTGATCAACCTGATGTGGGCCGGTCTCACCCGCTACCTGCACCTGCGTGGCTCCCGCTGGCTCGGCGGCTGCGCGTCGGTGCCGGTCGCCGACGGTGGGCGTACGGTCGCCGAGGTGTGGGCCCAGGCCCAGACCCGGCACCTGTCGCCGCCGCCGCTGCGGGTCCGCCCGTTGCGGCCCTGGTTCAGCGAGCCGGCGGCCGCCGCCGGCCCGACCGCCGCCGGCCCGGCCGGACGGGTCGTGATGCCGCCGCTGCTGCGGGGCTACCTCCGGCTCGGCGCGTGGATCTGCGGTGAGCCGTCGTACGACCCGGATTTCGGCTGCGCGGACTTCTACGTCCTCTTCTCGCTGGACCGGATGAACCCCCGTTACCTGCGGCACTTCCTGGGCGAGGAGCAGCGGTGACCGCCGTGCCGCACGACCTGTGGCGGCCCTCCTCGGGCTGCGACGACGGCTGCCTACCGGCGGCCGGCGAGGTACCCACGGTGTCGGTGGCCCGCCGGGTGCTGCGGTTGGTCGCCGCGCTCGGCATGTTGCTGGCCGGGATCGCGGTGGTGCTGCTGCTGCCGGTGCTGCCCACCCGGGAGCGGCAGGCGCTGGTCAGCGGCTGGGCGCGGGCCACCGCGCGCGCCTTCGGCGTCCGTCTCGTGGTCCGGGGTCGGCTGCCCCGGCGGCGGGCGCTGCTGGTCGCCAACCACGTCTCCTGGCTGGACGTCCTCGCGGTGCTGGCGGTAGCGCCCACCCGGATGGTGGCGAAGCGGGAGATCCGCGCCTGGCCGCTCGTCGGTCTGCTGGCCGCGGCGGCGGGCACGGTCTTCGTGGACCGCGACCGGCCGCGGGCGCTGCCGACCACCGTCGGGCGGGTGGCCGACGCGTTGCGCGCCGGCCGGTCGGTGGCGGTCTTTCCGGAGGGTACGACGTGGTGCGCGGGCGACAGCGCCGCCGACTGCCGCCCCGGCGGCGGCTTCCGGCCCGCGACGTTCCAGGCGGCCATCGACACGGGCAGCCCGGTGGTGCCGTTGCGACTCAGTTACCGCTGCGACGCCACCGGGACGACCACCACGGCGACCGCCTTTCTCGGCGCGGACACCCTGCTGCGGTCGGTGGCACGGGTGGTCGCGGCGCGGGACCTGGTGGTGTCGGTGACGATCGCCGCCGCGCTGCACCCGGCCCGGGACGCCGATCGGCGGTTGCTGGCCCGTGCCGCCGAGTCGGCCGTACACCTGGTGCCCACGGTGGGTGCCGTGACGCGGGCCCGGCTGCGCCCGGTGCCCACCGCCACCCCGGCCGTTGCGGCGCCGCCGCCGGTCGCCGAACAGGAGTTGGACCTGGCGGCCTGAGGGGAGCTACGCCGGGTCGGCGACCAACTCGCGACCTGTCTTGTGGTGTCGCGATGTATCGCGTTACAGTCTCCTCCTGATCGGCGTGCCTCCCGCGCGTCGTCGAGAGGGGGACGCCATGGCCGGCTGGACGGTCGAGAGCCCGCAACGGCTCACCCTGGACGCTGCGGTCGTCCGGCTGGACGTTCGACTGATCAGTGGGCGGCTCAACGTGGTCGCCACCGACGGGCCGACCCGGATCGACGTGACCCAGGTCGGCCGTCGGCCGGTCCTGATCGACCACACCGACGGTCGGCTCAACATCCGCCAGGAGCGCGGTCGGGGCTGGTCGGACGTCCTGCGCTGGTTCCGGATGATCCACCGCTATCCCCGGGTGGACGTCTCCATCGCCGTGCCCGCCGACGTCCTCGCCGACCTGGGCCTGGTCGCGGGCTCCCTGGTCGCCTCCGGCCTGCGCCGGCAGACCACCGTCAACGTCGTCGCCGGCCAGATCACCCTGATGGGGTTGCGCGGCAGCACCTCCGCGACGATCACGTCGGGGCCGGTGGAGGCGCTCGGCGTCCGGGGGGACCTCGCGCTGGAGACGGTCTCCGGCGAGGTGATCCTCGCCGACAGCGCCGCCGACCGGGTGCGCGCACAGACCGTCTCCGGCGCCATCACCTGCGACCTGGACAACCCCCGGGGCAGCGAGATCAGGTTGACCACCATCTCGGGCAGCATCACCGTCCGGATCCGCGAGGACAGCGACCTCGCCGTCCAGCTGAACACCGCCTCCGGCCGGATCACCAGCGGCTTTCCGCAGGTGCGCACCTCGAGGTTCCCACTGCCCAGCAGCGCGGGAGTGCTCGGCGCCGGCGAAGGTAAGCTCTGGGCTTCCGCGACCTCGGGGAGCATCGCCCTGCTCGCCCGAGCGGTCGACCACGACGGGGAGGAGCTGCCGTGACCGCCGTGTTCAGCCACGGGCGGCTCCGGCTCTACCTGCTCAAGCTCCTCGACGACGGCCCGAAGCACGGCTACGAGCTGATCCGCCTGCTGGAGGACCGTTTCCTCGGCCTCTACGCGCCCAGCGCGGGCACCATCTACCCCCGGCTGCAACGGCTGGAGGCCGAGGGTCTGGTCAGCCACACCGCGGCCGGTGGCCGCAAGACGTACGACATCACCGACGCCGGACGGGCGGAGCTGCGCCAGCGGGCCAGCGAGTTGACCGCGCTGGAGACGGACATCGCGGCCTCCGTGGCGGATCTCTCCAGCCTGGCCGGCGAGATCCGCAGCGAGGTACGCGGCTCGGTCCGCGACCTCAAGCGGGAGCTGAGCGAGGCCACCCGGCAGACCCGGCGGGCCCCCCGGTGGGAGGCGCCCGCACCGCCACCCCGGCCGGCGTCGCCACCCGGGCCGCAGGCCGAGCTGTTCGACGAACTCGACAAGCGGCTGGCCGCGTTCACCGCCGAGGTGGGCCGACTGATGCGTGCCCGACAGTTCAGCGACACCCAGCTGCGCACCGCGATCCGGCTGCTCGACGGCGCCCTGGACGGGTTGCGCCGGCTGCTGCGCTGACCGACGGCGACTCACAGCCTTTTTCCAGGAAGCGTCCAGCGCTGACGCAGTGAGGTCACCGATGATGGGCCCATGCCCGCTACCCAGACCGAGGCGCGACTTCTCGTCGTCGAGGACGACCCCAACATCCTCGAGCTGCTCTCCGCGAGCCTGCGGTTCGCGGGCTTCGACGTGGCCACCGCGACCAGCGGGAGCGCCGCGCTGAACGCCGCCAAGGACCACCGGCCCGACCTGGTGGTGCTCGACGTGATGCTTCCCGACCTGGACGGCTTCGAGGTCATCCGGATGCTCCGCGAGGGCGGCACGCGTACCCCGGTGGTGTTCCTGACCGCCCGGGACGCCACCGACGACAAGATCCGCGGGTTGACCCTGGGCGGCGACGACTACGTCACCAAGCCGTTCAGCCTGGAGGAGTTGACCGCCCGGATCCGCGCCGTGCTGCGCCGCACGACGACCGGCGAGCAGGCCCCGTCCCGGCTCACCTTCGCCGACCTGGAGTTGGACGAGGAGACCCACGAGGTGCACCGGGCCGGCCAGCGCGTGCAGCTCTCGCCGACCGAGTTCAAGCTGCTGCGCTACCTGATGCTCAACGCCAACCGGGTGCTGTCCAAGGCGCAGATCCTCGACCACGTCTGGAACTACGACTTCCGGGGCGACGACAACATCGTCGAGTCCTACATCTCGTACCTGCGCCGCAAGGTCGACACCACCCAACCCCGGCTGATCCACACCCTTCGTGGCGTCGGGTACGTCCTGCGCAAGCCGGCGGCGTGAACCCGGTCCAGCAGGCGAAGGGACGGGTGCGCAGCGTTCCGTTGCGGATCAAGCTGGTCGCCTCGGTGTTGGCGCTGGTCTCCGGGGCGCTGGTGGTGATCAGCGTTTCGACCGCGTACTTCCTGCACAACTACCTGGTCGACCAGATTGATCTTGAGCTGCGCGACTCGGCGGGCCGGATCCAGTCCATGATGCCTTCGTCGAACGTCGTCTCCCTGCCCAGCGACTACGTGGTCGTGCTGACCAGCACGACCACCGGCCAGGTGAAGCAGTTCGCGTACGACAGCTCCCGCTTCTCCACGGCGGACCTGCCGCCGTGGCCGAGCGACGCGGCCGGATTCGAGGAGCAGGAGAAGGCCCAGGACGGCAAACCCCGGACCATCCACGCGCGGGACAGCTCGCTGCGCTGGCGAATGCTCTACACCGAGCTGCCGAACGGCCAGCGGGCGGCGATCGGCGAGCACCTGACCGACGTCGACCTCGCCGTGAAACGGCTGGCCTGGATCGACCTGCTGGTCGGGGGGTCGGTGCTGATCATGCTGGCCTCGGTCGGCGCGGCGATCGTCCGGACCAGCCTCAAACCATTGGTGGAGATCGAACGCACCGCCGCCGCGATCGCCGGAGGTGATCTGACCCGCCGGGTGCCCGACCCGGAGGAGGGTCAGCCCGAGCCAACCTCGGAGCTGGGCCGGCTCTCCCGTGCGCTGAACGCGATGCTCACCCAGATCGAGGCGGCGTTCACCGCCCGAGCCGCGTCGGAGACCTCGGCCCGGTGGGCGGAGAGCGCCGCCCGGGATGCCGCCGCCGCCGCTCAGGCGTCCGAGGCGCGGGCCATCCGCTCCGAGGAGCGGATGCGGCAGTTCGTCGCCGACGCCTCGCACGAGCTGCGTACTCCGCTGACCACCATTCGCGGCTTCGCCGAGCTGTACCGGCAGGGCGCGGCCCGCGCGCCGGAGCAGACCGCCGGCCTGCTGCGCCGGATCGAGGACGAGGCGGCCCGGATGGGGCTGCTGGTGGAGGACCTGCTGCTGCTCGCCCGGCTGGACATGGAACGGCCGCTGTCGCTGACTCCGGTGGAGCTGCCGGTGCTCGCCTCGGACGCCGTGCAGGCCGCTCGGGCGATGGCACCGGATCGGCGGATCGAGCTGGAGATCGCGCCCGAATCGGGTCCGCTCGTCGTCTCCGCCGACGACGCGCGGCTGCGGCAGGTGATCGGCAACCTGGTCACCAACGCGCTGACCCACACCCCGCCGGAGGCCGAGATCCGGGTACGCCTGCGTGCCGAACCGGGCGGGTTCGCCGTCGTGGAGGTGGCCGACACCGGTCCAGGGCTCTCGGCGGAGCAGGCGGAACGGGTCTTCGAGCGGTTCTACCGGGCCGACGCAGCGCGTACCCGGCGGGCCGACGGCAACACCGGCACCGGCCTCGGCCTGGCCATCGTGGCGGCGCTGGTCGCCGCCCACCACGGTTCGGTCGAGGTGGCCGAGACACCCGGCGGCGGGGCCACCTTCCGGGTCCGGCTGCCGTTGCTGCCACAGGTCGACGGAGTCGGCGAGTGACTTTCAGCCAACTTCCAGGACGGTTCCAGCTTGATTGCAGTGCTGGGGGAGAAGGTAGTGCCATGACCGAGTTCGAGTCCGACCCGCAGCGCCGGCCGGCCCCCACCGACGCCGAGCCGTCGCACCCCACCGCCGAGCTGCCGCGCGACGAGCGCGTGCAGTCCGACTCCCCGACCACCCCCGTGCAGGCCGTGTCGACCGACGGTGACCCGACGGTCGTGTCGACCACGGGTGACCCGACGGTCGTGTCGACCACACCTGACACGGAGACCACGGCTGCCACTCCGGTCGCCGCGCCCGCCGGGTACCCGGCCCAGCCGACCGGCGCCCAGCCGACCGGGTACGAGCCGCCGACCGGCTATCAGCCGCCGGCCGCCACCGCGTCCGCACCCCCGTACCCGGTCTCCGGTCACCCGGCACCCGGGCAGCCCGGCTACCCACAGCCGGCCGCCGGCCAGTACCCGGGTGCCCCCTGGTACGCGGGCCAGCAGTCCGGCTGGGCCGGCGGGGGCCAGCCGGGCGGGGCGTACCCCCAGCACCCCGGGCAGCACGCCCAGCACCCCGGGCAGCACGCCCAGCACCCCGGGCAGCACGCCCAGCACCCTGGACAGCACCCGCAGCACCCGGGACAGCCGGTCCCGCCGTGGGGTCCGCAGGTCGCGCCGCCCGGCAGCGGTCCCCGGCCGGGTCGGATCGCCAAGTTCGCCGGTGCCGGTGTCGCGGTGTTCGCCCTGATGCTCGGCTCCGGCGTGGCCGGTGGAGCGCTCGCGCTCGCCCTCGACGGTGACGGCGGCGGTATCACCCGTACCTACTCCGCGGCCCCGGTGATCAACGGTGCCGACCTGCCGAAGATCGCCGCGTCGGTGCAGGACAGCGTCGTCTCGATCACCACCGGTAGTGGCGAGGGTTCGGGGGTGGTGCTCAGCGCCGACGGGTACGTGCTGACCAACAACCACGTGGTCGCCTCCGCCGCCGGCGATGCCGTTCAGGTCGTGTTCGCCGACGGCAAGAAGGTCAACGCGAAGATCATCGGTACCGATCCGAAGACCGACCTGGCAGTGGTGAAGGCCGACGGGGTGAGCGACCTCAAGCCGGCCAAGTTCGGCGACAGCGACGCCATGCAGGTCGGCGACCAGGTGCTCGCCCTGGGCAGCCCGCTTGGCCTGCAAGGGTCGGTGACCTCGGGCATCCTCAGCGCGCGGGACCGCACCATCCGGGCCGGCGAGGGCCAGCAGCAGGACCCGACCCGGCAGAGCCAGCCGGTCAGCTCGATCTCCGGCCTGCTCCAGACCGACGCGCCGATCAACCCCGGTAACTCCGGTGGCGCGCTTGTCAACACCCGGGGCGAGGTGATCGGCGTCAACACCGCCATCGCGACCTCCGGGCAGAGCACCGGCAACATCGGCGTCGGGTTCGCCATCCCCAGCAACAAGGCCAAGGACGTCGCGGGCAAGCTCCAGCGCCACGAGAAGGTGAGCCACCCGTCGCTCGGCGTCGGCGTCAACGAGGCCGAGGGCGGCGGCGCGCTCGTCGCGTCGATCACCCCGGGCAGCCCGGCCGAGAAGGCCGGCCTCCAGCAGGGCGACGTCGTCACCCGGTTCGGCGACAAGCCGGTCAACGACTCGGACGACCTGGTCGGCGCGGTGCAGGCCGGCAAGGTCGGCGACCGGGTCGAGGTGCAGTTCAAGCGCAACGGTGTCGACAAGACGGCAACCGTGACGCTCGCTGAGACGTCCTGACCACTATCTGAACCTGCCTCCTCCCTCCGGCGGCGGGTGGCGGGGCCGAGGGGGTCGGCTCCGTCACCCGCCGCTTTTTCCGCCCGGACGGCGGTTCACCCGGATCGGGTGAACCGCCGTCACCCGTCTGCCCGGCACGTTCGGGTAGGCGAGTCTGGGCGACCGGAACCGGGGGGATTGCCATGACCGAGGTGGTGGGTGTCCGCGACGACCAGCGGATCCAACGCGACGTCCTGGCGGAGTTGGCCTGGGACGCCCAGCTGCAACCGAACGAGATCGGGGTGACCGTCGACCAGGGCGTGGTCACCCTGACCGGGTTCGTGGACGGTGCCGCGCGCGGTTGGGCCGCGACGCGCTGCGCCCAGCGGGTGCGGGGTGTTCGGGCGGTGGCCGACGAGATCGAGGTGCGGCTGCCGGGCACTCCGGGGCGTACCGACGCCGAGGTCGCCATCGCCGCCACCAGGGCGTTGGAGTGGGACAGCTTCGTGCCCGCCGAGCGGCTGGACGTGACCGTGGCCAACGGCTGGCTGATGCTGCGCGGCGAGGTGGAGTTCGGGTGGCAGCGGCGCGCCGCCGAGGGGGAGGTGCGCCGGCTCGACGGCGTGCGGGGGATCACGAACCTGATCGAGGTACGACCGTCGGCGCCACCGGTCGCCGAGCGGCTGCGTCGGGACGTCCAGCGGGCGCTGCTGCGCACGCTCGGCGCCGAGCGGGTGACCGTCGAGGTGGACGGCGACACGCTGGTCCTCGCCGGAGTGGTCCGGTCCTGGTGGGAACGCGACCAGGTCGAGCGGGTGGCCTGGTCCGCGCCCGGGGTGCGAGTGGTCCACGACCAACTCCTGGTGGGCGGGTGATCGTCCGCCGTGTCCGGTTTACCGGTGGCGCCACTGGGAAACCGCCGCCGACCGTCCCGACCGGCGATGACGCCGCACCGGGCAGCAACGGGGAGGACTCGTGGCCGTGAACCACCCGCCTGCGGGCCGCCCTGAGGAGCGGTCGCTGCGCATCGCGATGGTGGTTCCACCCTGGCTGTCCGTACCGCCGCCCGGCTACGGCGGCCTTGAGCAGGTCGTCGCCGCCCTGGTGGACGCGCTCACCTTGCAGGGCCACGCGGTGACCCTGTTCGGCGCCGGCGGTGACCATGGCACGGCCGCCGACGGCTTCGTCTCCACGGTCGCCGAGGTGCAGTACGAGCGGCTCGGCGAGTCACTGCCCGAGCTGGCCCACCTGGCCCGGGTGAATCGGCTGATCACGGCGGCCGACTTCGACGTGATCCACGACCACACCACGATCGGCCCGCTGGTCGCCGGCCGCCGGGCCGTGCCGACCGTCGCGACCGTGCACGGAAACCCGGTGGGGGAGTACGGCGATGTGCTCGGCGACATCGACTCGGGCGTCGCCCTGGTGGCGATCTCGCACACCCAGCGCCGACTGAACACGAACCTGCCCTGGGCCGGCACGGTGCACAACGCCCTGGACATCCGTGGCTTTCCGCGCAAGCACACGCCCGGCGCGGGGCCGGTGCTGTGGCTGGCCCGGTTCAGCCCGGACAAGGGCCCGGACACCGCCATCCGGGCGTGCCGGGCGGCCGGGTTGCCCCTGCTGCTGGCCGGCAAGTGCAACGAGCCGGCCGAACGCCGGTACTACGAGCAGGTCGTCGCGCCGATGGTCGACGACGACGTGACAGTCGTGCTCAACGCGGACCGCGCGACGACGCTGCGGATGCTGGTCGACGCCCGTTGTCTGATCATGCCGATCCAGTGGGACGAGCCGTTCGGCATGGTGATGTTGGAGGCGATGGCGACCGGGACACCGGTGGTGGCGCTCGATCGGGGTGCGGTGCCGGAGCTGGTCCGGCCGGGGCTGACCGGGATCGTCGTTCAGCGGCCGGAGGAACTGCCCGCGGCGTTGCTCGAGGCGGAGCGACTCGACCCGGAGGACTGCGTGGCGCACGTCGCGCAGAACTTCTCCGTCAACCGGATGGCGCACGGCTATGCCGACGTCTACCGGCGCTTCGCCCTCGAACGGCACGACATCCGCGAATCGACCCGGGTACCGGTGCGCTGACCCGGTCCTCGGGCCTCACCGCGTCAGACCCGCGCCGCGCCCAGCTCGGCGATGGCGGCGTCCAGCTCAGACGCGTACGCCGGACTGATGCCGCCCTCACCGAGGCGGACGGAGACCTTCTCGCGCAGCCGGGCCACCGGTGGCGCCAGCTCCTCGCGGCCGGAGCTGACCGCCACGGTCAGGTTGCGCAGCTCGTTGCGCAGGTCGAGGGCCACGTCGTTCCGGATCTCCCCGGCGCTCAGCCCGGCGCCGATCAGCCCGTCGACCCGGTTGGCGGCCTCGGTCAGGGTGCCCGCGTTCGAGGTGGGCGCGCCGGTGGTCGGCTTCGTCGGTGGTGCCGTGGTCGGCGCGGCCGGCGCGGCCGGCGCGGACGACTGGGGGGCCGGCGGGTCGCTCGGCGGTGTCGTCACCGGAGCGGTGGAGGGCTGCGCCCGGCGTGTCGGCTCTTCGGGCAGCAGGGCCACCCCGGCCAGCGTCACCCCGACGGCCAGCACCAGCAGCAACACCAGCCGCCGTCGGGACCACCCCGACCTGGTCGCCGGCCCGCCCGGGGCGGAGGACGCCCCGCCGTCCGCTGCCGGCGCGCCTTTCGCTGTCGCCGGGGTGGCCGCGTCCGCTGTCGCCGGGGCGGCCGTCGGAACGCTTGCGGTCGCGATCGCGGGCGACTGCGGTGGCAGAGGTTGGGTGGGCACCCGGATGGTCGCGGTCGGGGGATCGGCCGGAAGCGAGTGGTCGCGCAGGGCGGTGGCGACCTGCCGGGCGGTCGGCCGATCGGCCGGGTTCCTGGCGAGGCTGCGCAGGCAGATCTGGGCCACCGGTGGGGGCAGGTCCGGTAGCTCGGCCAGCGTCGGCGCCGGCCCGCTGGCCAGCGCGGCGCTGAGCTGCTCCCAGGTGTCCGCCGGATACGGGACCCGGCCGGTGAGCGCCTCGTGCAGCAACACGCCGAGCGAGTACACGTCGGTGGACGGCTGGGCCGGCGCGCCGTCGAGGCGTTCCGGGGCCACGTACGCCGGGGTGCCGAAGGTCTCGCCGTCCTCGTCCTCGTCGGGCGCGCCGATCCGGGTGGCGATGCCGAAGTCGAGCACCTTGACGCCCGTCTGCGTCATCATCACGTTGGCCGGGGTGATGTCGCGGTGCACGATGCCGAGCCGGTGCGCGGCGGCCAGCGCCTCCGCGACCTGCGCGCCCACCCGGACCGCCTCGGTCCACGGCAGCGGCCCCTCGGTGAGCCGCAGCTTCAACTCCTCGCCGCTGAGCAGCTCCATCACCACGAACGAGGTGATCGAGCCGTCCGGGTCGACCGTCTCGCCGTAGTCGTGCACGGAGGTCAGGTGCGGGTGCACCAACTGGGCGGCGGCCCGCGCCTCCTCCCGCACCATGCCGCGAAACCGCGCGTCGGCGGCCAGCGACGGGGCCAGCACCTTGAGCGCCACGACCCGGTCCAGCACCTCGTCCCGGGCACGCCAGATGACCGACATGCCGCCGGCGCCGATCTGGTCCAGAAGTCGGTATCTGCGAGCCAACAGTCGGCCCGGATGCAGTGCTGCCTTCACGGATCGCACCTGCCTCAGGGGTGGGAGCGGTATCAGGTTGCGCGAATGTGTCCTGCCTGTCAACGCCGTCGCGGCCCACCGTCGACGGACGGTGTCTGCCGTGCGCCGACCGCCGGTCGACAGCGGCCGACCGGTCGGCGGCGGGCCCGTGCCAGGATGTGAGGCATGGCGGGGGGACCGGTGGCGTTCGTGCTCGGCGGCGGGGGTGTGCTCGGCGCGGTCGAGGTGGGCATGTTGCGGGCGTTGTTCCGTGCCGGCATCCAACCCGACATGGTGCTCGGCACCTCGATCGGCGCGGTGAACGGCGCGCTGGTCGCCGCCGACCCGTCCGAGGCGGTGACCGACCGGCTGGTGCGGCTCTGGGCCTCACCCGAGGCGAGCGAGGTGTACGGCGACTCGGTCGCCCGACAGCTGCGCCGCTTCGCGGCCCGCACCCACCTGCACTCGCCCCGGCCGCTGCGCCGCCTGCTCGAGAACGAGCTGGGGGTGGACACCACCTTCGCGGATCTGCGGGTGCCGTTCCGCTGCTGCGCCGCCCACATCGAGCGGGCCGCCGAGCACTGGTTCGACACCGGTCCGGTGGTGCCGGCGGTCATGGCGTCGGCCTCGGTGCCGGGCCTGCTCCCACCGATGGAGATCGACGGCGCGCACTACGTGGACGGCGGGATCGTCAACTCCATCCCGATCGGCGAGGCGGTGGCCGTCGGTGCCCGCCGGATCTACGTCCTGCAGGTGGGTCGGATCGAACGGGAGTTGAGCCCGCCCCGCCGGCCGTGGGAGATCGCACAGGTCGCGTTCGAGATATCCCGTCGGCACCGCTTCTTCCGTGAGTTGGCGGCGCTGCCCGAGGGGGTGGAGGTGCACGTCCTGCCGACCGGCGGGCTCAACCCGCGCGACGACACGCCGTGGGCGTACCGGGACATGGCGGCGGTGGGGCGGCGGATCAGCCGCGCGTACACCGCCTCCCGGCGGTACCTCGCCACCCACCGGGAGGCGTGATGCCGCTGCCTCCCCGGTGGCTGCGTCGGTTGCTGCTCGCCCCCGCCGTCGTGCTGCTCGCCTTCTTCGTGGTGACCACGTTGCCGGTCTGGGCGTTGCTCGCCGCGGCTGCTTCCCCGCTGGTGCCGGGCCGGTTGCGTCCGCTGCGACTGCTCTGGATCGGCTGCTTCTACCTGGTCTGGGACGCCGCCGCGCTGCTCGCGCTCTTCGTGCTCTGGGTCGTCTCCGGGTTCGGCTGGCGGACCCGGTCCCCGGCCTTCCAACGCGCGCACTACGTGCTGGCCGGCTGGTTCCTGCGGGTGCTGTTCTGGCAGGCACGTTGGACACTGCGGTTGCGTATCGACGTGGTCGGCACCGACCCGGACACCGCGCTGCCCGGCCGGCCCGAGCTGGTGCTCTGCCGGCACGCCGGGCCGGGTGACTCGTTCATCCTGATCCACGGGTTGGTCAACTGGTTCCACCGGGAGCCACGGATCGTCCTGAAGGACAGCCTCCAGTGGGATCCGGCGATCGACGTGCTGCTCAACCGGCTGCCCAATCGGTTCATCGCGCCCACCCCGGAGCGCGGCGAGGAGACGGTGCACCAGGTCGGGCACCTGGCCACCGGCCTGGACGACAACGACGCGTTCGTGATCTTCCCCGAGGGCGGCAACTTCACCCCCAAGCGGCGACTGCGCGCCATCGCCCGGTTGCGTTCCCTCGGCCTGGAACGGATGGCCCTGCGCGCCGAGCGGATGCGCCACGTGCTCGCGCCGCAGCCGGGCGGGATGCTCGCGGCGCTGGACGCCGCCCCGGACGCGGGGGTCATCTTCGTCGCGCACACCGGGCTGGACCGGATGCTCACCGTCGCCGACGTGTGGCGGGAACTGCCGATGGACAAGCGGATCGTGATGCGGTTCTGGTCGGTGCCGCCGGAGGACGTACCGACCGGACGGCAGCAGCGCATCGACTGGCTCTTCGACTGGTGGGCGCAGATAGACGCCTGGATCGCCGCTAACCGGTGAGCGCGAGGAGTGCAGCGAAGCGGAGCCCCGCAGTCGCGAGCGAAAGGCGGGCTTCGGTGAGCGCGAGGAGTGCAGCGAAGCGGAGCCCCGCAGTCGCGAGCGAAAGGCGGCTCAGCGGCGTATGGCCGCGTAGGGTTCGGTCGTGGACGAGATCTGCGTGGTGACGACGGTGGTGGATGCGCGTTCGGTCGCCGACGTGTTGGCGGCTGCGGCCGTCGCGGGCAGGCTCGCCGCCTGCGCCCAGGTGGGTGGTCAGGTGGACAGCACCTACTGGTGGCGGTCCGGTGTGGAGACGAGCACCGAGTGGTCGGTGCAGTTCAAGACCGTGCCTGATCGGCTCACCGCGTTGCTGGACCAGATCCGGGTCAGCCATCCGTACGAGGTGCCGGAGATCCTGGTGTCCAGGGTGGAGAGCGGCAACCCCGACTACGCGACCTGGGTGTACGAGCACACCCGCTCCTGAGTACGCGGACTCTGGGTCGTGTCCCGCTCGGTTGTCGATGATGACCGGGTGGATGACACCCGTTACCCCTGCCCCGCCTGCGGTGCGCCGGCCGACCTGAACGCTGGTTGTGCCGGCTGCGGGCGTGCGCCCGACCCGATCGCCGCCGAGGTGGTTCGGCTGAGCCGGGAGGTCGCCGAGCTTGAGCCTGAGGTGGAGCGTGCCCGCCGCACGTACACCGAGCTGGCCGGACGCCTCGCGGTGGCGTCCCGTCGGCGGGCCGAGTTGGCGGCGGTCGTGCGGGCCGGGTTGGCCGCCGCGGTCGCGGCGCGCCCGCCGTCTCTGGTCGGGGCGGCGCCGTCCATCGGCGCGGGGGGTGCCGGGGATTCGACGCCGGGTGCGGCGGAGACGTCGACCCGAACCGTCCAGGGGCTGCTCTTCGTCCTCGGTGGACTGCTGCTGGGGACCGCGGCGGTGGTGTTCACCGCGGTGGCCTGGGCGGCGGTGGGGGTTGGCGGGCGTGCGTTGATCCTCGCGGCGTTCACCGCGCTCATGCTGGGCGTGCCGCTGCTGGCGGTCCGCCGGGGGCTGCGCGGCACGGCGGAGACGTTCGCGGCGGTGGGGTTGCTGCTGGTGGTGCTTGACGGCTACGCGGCCTGGTCGGTGGACCTGGGCGGCGTGGCAAGTTGGCCGGGCAGCCGGTACGCCGCGCTGGTCGGGGGGGCCAGCGCGGCGGTCGCCGTGGCGTACGGCCGGTGGAGCAGGTTGACGGGGCCCTGGTTCGCCGCCCTGCTGGCCGCCCAGCCGGTGTTGCCGTTGCTGGCCGCCGAGGCCGGGTGGGGTGCGACCGGGTGGGCGTTGGTCCTGCTCGGGTTGGCGGTGCTGAACCTGGCCGTGCTGGCCGTGCTGCGCGGACGGGAGGGGGCCGCGCAGCTCGTCGGCCGGGTGTTGGCCGGCACCGGCCAGGTCGCCGCGCTGGTGGGTGCCGCCGGGTGCGCGATGATGCCGTTGCTCGGCGGGCGGGCAGGGGGCTCGCCTCTGCTGGCCGGGCTGCCGCTGGTGCTGGTCGCGCTGACCGGGCTCGGTGCGGCCTGGCTCGTCGGGGGGCGGGCGTTGCGGGCGGCGGCGGCCGGGGTGCTGGTGCCGGTGCTCGCCGCCGCCCTGCTGCGCCCGGTGGCCGAGCTGCGGCCGTCACTGTCGCTGCTCGCCGCGACGACGGTGGCGCTCGGGCTGGCCGCCGCGGTGCGGCTCCTTCCCGGGGCGGTCGCGGCGGCGGTGGCCGGTGACGGCGGTTGGCGGACCGGTCCGCGCGCCGGGGCGTTGTTCGTCGCGGCCGCTACGGCGCAGGTGGCCGTGGTGATCACCGTCGGGCTGGCGGTCGCCGCCGCCGGTCGGTCGTTGCCGCCGTGGGGCGGGGCCGGGACGGGTCCGGACCTGGACTGGGGCTGGCAGTTGGCGCCCGCCGTGGTGCTGGCGGTCGGCGCGACGATCCTCCTGCTGCCCCGGGAGGCGCGGCCGGTGCTCGCCACGGCGGGCGCGGTGGTGGTGCTGTTCGCCGTGCCCGCCGGGTGGGCAACCTCCTGGTCGCAGGTGGTGGCCGTCGACCTGATCGGCGGGGCCGCGCTGCTGCTCGCCGTGCTGGCCCGCCCGACGACCGGACCGGCCGCCCTGTTCTCCCGTGCGGTCGGCGGGGCCGTCCTGCTCGGGCACGGGTTGCTGGTCGCTCTGGCCGCGCCGGCCGGTGTCCTGGTGACGCTCGGCCTCCTCGCCGTGGCCGGGCTGGCACTTGCGCTCCGCCGGGGGGCCGGGGCGTACCGGGAGGTGGCCGGCGCGGGTCTGCTGGTCGCGCAGCTCGCGCTGCCCGCAGTCGCGGCGGTGGCGCTGTT
Organism: Micromonospora sp. NPDC049645; assembly: GCF_040675155.1. Classification (NCBI taxonomy): domain Bacteria; kingdom Bacillati; phylum Actinomycetota; class Actinomycetes; order Micromonosporales; family Micromonosporaceae; genus Micromonospora; species Micromonospora sp. NPDC049645. The sequence goes on along the minus strand of NZ_JBFAOI010000007.1, from coordinate 161,300 downwards.
CGCCGCCGGCGCGCCGCCCTGGTGGCAGGCCCGGCTCGCGTTGGCCGCCGCGGGGCTGCCGCTCGTCGCGGTGCTCGCGGTGCGTCGCCACCGGGCGGAGCTGATCGGGTACGCGGTGACCGGCGCCGTCGTCGCGGTGACCGTGCCCGGTCTCGCGCCGCTGGTGGTGGCGGGTGACGAGCCGCTCGCCCTGTACCTCGCGCTGGCGACGTTGGGCGTCGCGCTCGTCGCTCTCGGAGACCGGCCGAGGGCCGACCAGCGGGACCGGTCGATGGTGTTGCTGGCGGCGGGTGGAACCCTGGCGGCGGTCGCCGTCCTGGCGGCCCTGCCGACGGTGCTGACCGCGCTCGTGTCGCCCTACGGCAGCCGGGACCGGGTGTGGTCGGGGGCGCCCGCCGTGGCTGCCGACCCGACGGTGCTCCCGGTCGGGCTCGCGCTGGTCGTGCTGGCCGTGGCCGCCGCGGTGGCCGGTCGGCGGGTCCACCTGCCGGTGCTGCCCGCGCTGCCGTTCGTCGCGGCGGCGCTGCCGGTGCTGCTCAGCGCGGTCGGCGCGCCGTGGCCGGTGCTGCCGGCCGCCGTCCTGCTCGTCGGCGTGGCCGTGCTGCTGTTCGCCGCGCTCGCCGAGCCCCGTCCGGCGCTGGCACCGATCGCCGTACCGGTGGGGGCGGTGCTGGCGGCCTCCGGGGCGGTGGGTCTGCTGGCCACCCGCCCCGGGACGCTCGCGGCCGAAGGGGTGCTGTTGGTGGCGGCGGTCGCCGTCGCCGCCGGGGCGCGCCGATTCGGGGTACGGGTCGCCGGTTGCCTCGCCGCCGTCGGCGCGGCGTCCGCGTTGGCGGTGACCGCCCCGCTCGCCGGTGGGCTGCCGTTGCGGGCTGCCGCGTACCCACTGCTGGCGGTGGCCGCGTCGGTGTTGGCCGCTGCCGTGGTCGCCCCGACGCGGGCCCGGCTGCGCCGGGTGCTGGACGCCTGCGCGCAGGCCGTCGCGCTGGTGGCGGCGGTGCTCACCGTCGAGGTGGCGCGGCACCTCGCCACCGTCTGCGTGCTCTGGGGTGTCGCCGTCGCGCTGCGACTGCTGCGCCGGAACGAGTCGGCCGCTCGGCGTTGGGCGTTCGCCGGTATCGCCGCCGGCAGCGAACTGCTCGGTGCCTGGGTGCTGCTGGCCGCCGGTGGGGTGACGGTGCTGGAGGCGTACACCCTGCCGGCCGCGGCGCTCGCCCTCGGCGCTGGTCTGCTGGCGCTACGCAGCCGGCCCGGGTTGACCAGCTGGCCGGCGCTCGGCCCGGGACTGGTCGCGGCGATGCTGCCCAGCCTGGTGTCGGTGCTGGTCGGGCCGGACCCGCAGCCGTGGCGGCGGCTGCTCCTCGGCGCGGCGGCGTTGGGCGCGGTGCTGGCCGGCGCGAGCCGCCGCTGGCAGGCGCCGGTGCTGCTCGGTGGCGGAGTGCTGACGCTGTTGGCGCTGCACGAGCTGGCCCGAGGTTGGGATCTGCTGCCCCGGTGGATCTACCTGGGAGTCGGCGGGTTGGCGCTGGTCGGGCTCGCCGCCACCTACGAGCGGCGGCGGCGTGACCTCGCTCGACTACGCGCCGTCGTGGGCCGGCTGGGCTGAGCGAACCAGTAGGGGTAGGGCCTGCCCTACCCCCCATTCGGGGGCTGTCGGGGTTACTCAGCGCTACCGCGACCGGGAGACTCGACAATAGGCCCGAACCACTCCGGTACGGGCGCAAGCGGAACGGGAGCAGCGATGGCGCTCGGAGCGGTGGCGGAACCGCCGGTACGACGGCGAGGTAGTGACTACGCACAGTTGTCCCGGCGGATCAGCGAGGCGGGCCTGCTGGAGCGACGCCCCGGCTGGTATGTCACCCGCATCGTGCTCACCCTCGGCGCCTTCGTGGCCGGCTGGGTGGCCGTGTTCCTGCTCGGCGACTCCTGGTGGCAGCTTCCGCTCGCGGCCCTGATGGCGGTGGCCACCACCCAGGTCGCGTTCCTCGGCCACGACGCCGGGCACCGCCAGATGTTCCGTCGGCGTGGTCCCAGCGAGTTGGTGGGGCTGCTCGCCGGCAACGTGGCGGTGGGAATCAGCTACGGCTGGTGGGTCGACAAGCACAACCGGCACCACGCGAACCCGAACCACGAGGACGAAGATCCGGACGTCGGGGCCGGCGCCCTGGTGTGGACGCCCGAGCAGGCGCTGGAGACCCGGGGGATCGGTCGCTGGATGGCCAAGCGGCAGGCGTACCTCTTCTTCCCGATGCTCCTGCTGGAGGGTCTGAACCTGCACGTGGCGAGCATCCGGGCGATCATCGGCCGGGAGCCGAACGGCGGGTACACCGTCCCGATGCGCCACCGGGCGGTCGAGGCGGCGCTGCTCGTCGCGCACACCGCCGCTTACGTGGCGCTGCTGTTGGCGGTCATGTCCCCGGTCAAGGCGCTGCTGTTCGCCGTGGTGCACCAGGCGCTGTGGGGCCTCTACATGGGCTGCGCGTTCGCGCCGAACCACAAGGGCATGCCGATGCCGACCGCCGAGGACGAGTTGGACTTCCTGCGTAAGCAGGTGCTGACCTCCCGCAACGTGCGGGGCAGCCGGCTGGTGGACACCACGCTCGGCGGCCTCAACTACCAGATCGAGCACCACCTGTTCCCGAACATGCCCCGCGCCAACCTGCGCCGGGCCCAGCCGATCGTTCGTGCCTACTGCGTCGAGCAGGGCATCCCGTACGCCGAGACCGGGCTGGTCGAGTCGTACCGGCAGGCACTCGGACACCTGCACGAGGTGGGGCGGCCGCTGCGCGGCTGAACACACCAGGGGGAAGGCGGGGGTGATGCCAAACGGCACCGCCCCCGCCTGCGCGTATCGGGCCGATCAACACCCCGCTACCACTGGTCCACGCCGGCCGTCGTCCCCGGTAGGGTCGGCCCATGGCAGACCTGCTCACCGCGGACGCGGTGCGAGAAGAGCTGGCCGGGTTGACCGACTGGTCGGGCGACCCGACCGGCATCGGCCGCACTGTTCAGCTCGGCAGTTTCCCGGACGCCATCGCGGTGGTGGACCGGGTGGCGACGGTCGCTGAGGAGCTCGACCACCATCCCGACATCGACATCCGATGGCGGACCCTGACCTTCCGCTGCGTCACGCACTCGGCCGGTGGGGTCACCCACCGTGACGTCGAGCTGGCCGGGCGGATCGACGACATCGTCCGGAGCGCGGCATGAGATTCGAGATCAGCAAGGTGCTGGACGCCATCGAGGGGCGGGTCTGCACCGACCCGTCGCTGGCCCGAGCCGTGGTCGACCTGGCCGAGGTGATCCGCTACCAGGACATCGACGGCGGCCGGCCGGCCAGCCTGCTGCGCCTCGGCATGGTCATCGACGCGCTCTCCCGCGAGCTGGAGGAAGACAGCGTCCAGGTCTACGCGGTGGTGCACCGGGCGTTGCTCTCCGATGCCGACCTCACCTCCAACGAGCGGATGGTCGTGCGCCGTTGGGCCGACGACGGGCTCGTCGAGGTGCTCGACAACCCGGGTGACCGGATGTTGGAGGTCGCCGACCTGCTCGGTCTGCCGGTGCTCAGCCGGGTCCGTTTCGACGGGTTGCGCGGTCGGTTCCCGTGGTTGGTCGAGCAGCCCGGTCGGGTGGTCGCCCCGGTGCCCGGGGCCGGCGGGCCGGTGTTCATCGCACACGTCGGCGGTGGGCACTCGCCGGTGGCCGGCAAGCGTTCGCAGACCGGCGTGAAGCTGCTGGCCCGCCAGTGGCGCTGCCCGGAGTCGGGCTGCGCGCTGTTCGGCGGTGGTGGTGGGGGTGGCGCATTCGCCGACCTGGCCGGGGGTGCCGACCGCAGCCCCGCCGCGCAGCCGCCGCCCGCGCTGCGCAACGGTGTGCCGACCTGCCCCCGGCACGGCGCGCGTCTCGGTGACGGGGGCCCGCGTCCGCGTACGGAGGTGCTCGCGGTGCGCGTCGGTGGCCTGGTCCGGCGGCGGTTCGTGCTCAGCGAGGAGCAGCCGATCGTGGCCGGCCGGGCCCCGGAGCAGGACGGCGGGATCATGCTCGGGCAGTGGCTCAACGACGAGGCCCGGCGCTGGATCAGCCGTGGTCACGTCCGCTTCGAGCTGCGGGTCGGCGAGGTCATCGTGACCGACGTCAGCACCAACGGCTCCGGCATCCGCCCGGCCGGCTCGATGGCGGAGGCGGACCGCATCCCGCTGGCACCACAGCAGTCCCGGGTGCTGGGCGAGAACGACATGATCGAGCTGTACCCCGGCGTGCAGATCGGCCGGGCCGAGGAGTTGCCCGCCGGTGCCCCGTTCACCCCCACCTCGGTGATGGCCGAGGCCCCGACGATGGCGATGCGCCTACCCCGCCCCTGACACCCCCCACCCGGCTGGGCGGTCAGGGGCGATGTCCCCTGACGCGCAGGGCGGGCGCCGGAACCCCGACGCCCGCCCTGCACCACGTTCCTGGGTCAGGCGTTCAGGACCTCGGCGAGCGCGGTCACCGCGAGGTCGATCTCCTCCTCGGTGATGACCAGCGGCGGGGCGAGCCGGATGGTGGAGCCGTGGGTGTCCTTGGCGAGCACGCCGCGCTCGGCGAGCCGCTCACACGCCTCCCGACCGCTCATCAGCGCCGGGTCGATGTCCAGGCCGGCCCACAGGCCGCGGACGCGTACCCCGACGAGACCCTTGCCGACCAGCCCTTCCAGGCCGGCCCGCAGTCGCTCACCCAGCTCCGCCGACCGGCGCTGGAACTCGCCGGTGGCCAGCAGTCGGACCACCTCGATCGCCACCGCGCAGGCGAGCGGGTTGCCGCCGAACGTGGAGCCGTGCTGGCCGGGCTTGAGCACACCGAGCACGTCGGCGTTCGCGGCCACCGCGGACACCGGCACGATGCCGCCGCCGAGCGCCTTGCCGAGCAGGTACATGTCGGGCACGACACCCTCGTGGTCGCAGGCGAACGTCGCGCCGGTACGACCCAGACCCGACTGGATCTCGTCGGCGATGAACAGCACGTTGCGCTCGGTGCAGACCTGGCGTACGCCCGGCAGGTAGCCCGCAGGCGGCACCACGACGCCCTGCTCGCCCTGGATCGGCTCCAGCAGCACGGCCACGGTGTTCTCGTCGATCGCGGCGGTCAGCGCCTCCAGGTCGCCGTACGGCACGACCGTGAACCCCGGGGTGTACGGCCCGAAGTCGGCGCGGGCGTCCTCGTCGGTGGAGAAGCTCACGATGGTGGTGGTCCGCCCGTGGAAGTTGCCCTCGGCGACCACGATGTTGGCCTGCCCGGCGGGCACGCCCTTGACCTGGTAGCCCCACTTGCGGGCCACCTTGATCCCGGTCTCCACCGCCTCGGCGCCGGTGTTCATCGGCAGCACCAGGTCCTTGCCGCACAGCTCGGCCAGCTCCCGGCAGAAGTCGGCGAACTGGTCGTGGATGAACGCCCGGCTGGTCAACGTCAGCCGGTCCAGCTGCGCGTGCGCGGCGGCGATCAGCTGCGGGTGCCGGTGACCGAAGTTCAGCGCCGAGTAGCCGGCCAGGCAGTCCAGGTAACGGCGGCCGTCCACGTCGGTGAGCCAGGCGCCCTCGGCGGACGAGATCACCACCGGCAGCGGGTGGTAGTTGTGCGCTGTCCAGCGCTCGGCGTCCCGGACCGCTCCCGGCGTCCGCAGGATGTCATCCACGATCACTTGCTTGCCTTTCCCTGACGGAGTCGCAGCGTGCAGCACTTCGGTCCGCCGCCGGCCTTACGCAGCTCGGACAGGTCGACACCGATGGTTTCGTAGCCCCGGTCGCGCAGCTTCGCGGCCAGGTCGGTGGCCTGCGCGGGCAGCACCACGTGCCGCCCGTCGCTGACCGCGTTCAGCCCCAGCACTTCTGCGTCGGCCGTGGTGGCGTGCACCGCGTCGGGGAAGAGCCGGCGCAGCACGGCCTGACTGCCGGGGGAGAACGCCTCGGGCAGGTACGCCACGGTCCGCTCGTCGAGCACGGTCAGCGCGGTGTCCAGGTGGTAGAAGCGCGGGTCGACCAGTTGCATGGTGATCACCGGGTAGCCGAATACCTCCTGCAACTGGGCGTGTGCGGCGTGCGCCGTGCGGAAGCCGGTGCCGGCCAGCAGGTGGTCACCGGCCAGCAGGACGTCGCCCTCGCCCTCGTTGACGTGCTTCGGGTCGTACATCTCGAAGCCGGCGGCCTCGAACCAGGCCCGGTACGCCGGTGCCTCGTCGGCGCGCTGCGGGTCGCGGAACTGCACGGCCATCGCCTTGCCGTCGATCACGGTGCCACCGTTGGCGGCGAAGACCATGTCGGGCAGGCCGGGCACCGGAGTGATCTCCTCGACGGTGTGGCCCAGGTCGCGGTACGTCTGGCGCAGCTGCTCCCACTGCCGGATCGCCAGCGCCGTGTCGACCGGCGCGCTCGGGTCCATCCAGGGGTTGATGGCGTAGTCGACGGCGAAGTACGTCGGCCGGCACATCAACAGGCGCTGGCTGGTGGCGTCCATCGTCATTGTCCTGCTCCCAGGGGTCGGGCGCGCCCGGCCACCGTGGCCCACGGGCTGGCGCCGTGGCTCAACGTTAGGCGGCGTCAGCGGCAGGATCCACCACTGAGAGTTGCGCAGGCCGAAGATTCGTTGCGTGTGGCTGACGCTCGGCTGCGATTCGTTGCGTCGGCGCTCGACGTATCCCGGAAACACTTCAGGGGCGGCGAATCGCCGCCCCTGAAAGGGTGTCGCCCGGCCGGTGAACCACCGGATGAGTTCGGGCTGCCGGCGAACCGCCGGCTGTTCGCCGGTGAACCACCGGCGAGCGGAACAGTGCCCGCTAGAAACGATCGACAAACTGTGAGTCAAGCCACTCGCGGAAGCGCGGCACCCAGTCGCCGTCGGTGGTCGGCCAGTCGAACTGGCCGGTCATCGCCAGCACCCCGATCACGACTGCGGCCAGCCCGATCAGCACGCCGAAGAGCGCGTCGGTCTTGCCCGCGACGTGCCGGCGGCGGGTGGCCATCAGGCCGAGGACCGAGAGCACCGCGCCGAACGCGCCGAGCCCGATGCCGTACCCGGCCAGGGTCCCGGTCAGCACGAACATCGCACCAGCGACCGACACGATCAGGCCGAGGGTGGCGAGCAGGCTGGCCCGAGGCTTGGGGCCACGCGTCACCGGCGGCTCCGGCGTGGTCACGTCGGGGGTCGGGTCGACCGGGCGGTCCGTGGTGACCCGGTCGGTGGGGTTGGGTCGACGGGTGGTGCGGTCGAGGTCGGCGTCCCGCTCGACGGTGCCCGCGGTGGTCGCGGCGGCGAGCCGGGATTCGGTCTCCGACCTGTCGGCGGTGCCGGTGCGGGACTGGGGTGCGACCGGGCGGGTGGGCTCGGGCGCGACGGGGCGGGCGGCGCCGTTCGACGGCTCGGGCGCGACCGGGCGGGCGGCCCGGGGGTCAGCCTCCGTCGGTCGCTTGGTGGCGGCTCGGGCCACCGCCGCCCGCTCGTTGGCCCGCCGTTCGGCCTCGCTGATCTGGCCACCGGTCGCGCCGGCGCTGCCGTACACCGTCTGGTTGGCCTCCCGGTCGGTGGCCACCGGGCGGCCGAGGCCGTCGTCGGACTGACCGGTCTCGGCGACCGGGGTGTCGCGGCCGTCCACGCGGCCGTCGAGGTTCTCGTCCCGCGTCGGCGCCGGCTCGGACCGGCGGGACAGCGAAGGAATCCTGACCACTACACACCTCCTGATGAATGCGTGGTGGCCGACGGAAAGGGTGGCACCCACGCGGTGTCGCCCATCGAATACCCACCTGGGCGTTTCTTGACACCAATCCTGGGTACGGCCCCCGAGACCCGGCCCCGCTCGGGCCCCGGCCGCCTCGGCCTTGGCCGGCTTGGCCTTGGCCGGCGTGGCCTTGGCCCGGCCCTGTTTTGATCGACTCGGTTTTTTGGAAGTCGCGGTGTCCCGCCTACGCGGACGCCCCGGTTTCCTTGAACCCGAGTCGATCAGCCGCGGATCGCGTTGGACTTGCCCGGTGCGGGCGCGCTGCGTGGTGCCGACCTGTCTGGTGCGGGGCGCGGGGCACGCGCGCGAGGTGCGGGCGTGAGCGCGGGCGCGGCACGGAGCACCCGCACGCCGGCCTGCTGCACGAACACTTCCCGCTTGTCGACGGCCAGGCCCTTGTCGTTCAGTACGTAAGCCGTCAGCCAGACCCACCCGTGGTAGGTCGGGCGCGGGTCCACGCTCACCAGTCGAAGGCGTAGCGCCCGGTCACCGGCGAACTGCACCGAGCACGCCTCGCCGATCAGCAGAAGGTCGCCGGGGTTCAGTTCGGTCATGTCGGCCAGTGCCCACGGTTGATCGGGATGCGGTGGCGGGCCCGGCAGGGCAGGTCCGCGCCGCAGCGGCACACCGTGCGCCAGCGCGTCCAACTCCAGACGGGCCGGTGTCGACGGGCGAGGGTCAGCGCGGTGACCAAGACGTATTCGTTGTACGACACGCGCACGGTGGCGTCCTTCCCGAAGAATAGCGTCTCGCCGGCCCACGGCTAATGCGCGCGTTAGGCAGAGGGCTATTGTCGACGCCATTCCCGACGCCGTTTCTGGGATTTCCTGATGCGTGACAGCATGTTCCACGCTGGCCACCTTGTGCAACGCCCACACCCGCCCTAACCTCAGGCCAGATCGTCGCACGAGGAATGGAAAAGAAATGCGTGCGGGGTAAAACATTCGGTGTTGCAGGAGGAGAGCGGTGATGTTGCATGGCGGATGAAACAAACGGGTCCACGGTGCCTCGGCGGCAGCTCGGGCGGCTGCTCACGCAGCTTCGGGAGGATGCCTCGGTGACGCTGGACGCGGCAGCCGAAGCACTGGACTGCTCGCGGCAGAAGGTGTGGCGCATCGAGAAGGGGTTGGTTCCGGTGCGCGTGGTGGACGCTCGCGCGATGTGCGCCCTCTATCGGGTGAACGACGCCATGGGGGAGATCGTCGCCGGCCTCGCGAAGGAGACTCGCGCCAGGGGCTGGTGGCATTCGTACGGTGATGTCGTCCCGTCGTGGTTCTCGCTATACGTCGGCCTGGAATCGTCTGCCTCGGGGCTGCGTCAATATGACGCGGAGCTGATCCCCGGGCTTCTGCAAACCCGCGAGTACGCCAGCGAGCTGTTCCGCCGGAAGAATCCGACGATGCGTGCTGAGGATCGGGAAAAGCTGGTGGAGGTACGGCTGCAACGGCAGGGCATCCTCGTTCGCCGGCTGCCCGCCGCGCCCACCCTGCGGGTCGTCCTGAGCGAGGCCGTGCTGCGGCGCACGATCCCCGACTCCCGGGCGATGGCACAGCAGTTGCGACACCTGCTCGACGTGGCGGCGCTGCCCAACGTGAGTCTGCGGGTGCTGCCGCTCGCCGCCGGTCCGCCGCTGGCCAGCGAGACCGGCACCTTCGTCCTGTTGGATTTCCCGCAGGCGTTCGGCAGGGCGTCGACCGAGCCGACCACCGTCTATCTGGAGAACATCACCGGAGCGCTCTATCTGGACAAGCCAACCGAGGTCGCCGCCTTCGAGCATGTCTGGTCGGACCTGGAGGCGCTCGCGTCGGGTGAGGCAGAATCAGAGAAAATGATCACTTCGATCATCGAGGAGCATCATGACTGACCTTGCCGGTGCCACCTGGCGCAAGAGCACCCGCAGCGGCGGGAGCGGCGGCAACTGCGTCGAGGTGGCCGACAACCTGCCCGGCGTCGTGGGCGTACGGGACAGCAAGGACCCCGCCGGGCCCGCGCTGACGTTCGCCCCGGCCACTTGGGCCGCGTTCGTGGGCGGCATCAGGGAGCAGCGCCAGCGCTGATCGTCCCACCCACCCTCGATCGACTCGCCTTCCTGGAAGCCGGGGTGTCCCGCTCACCGGAACACCCCGATTTCCTGAAACCCGAGTCGATCAAGCGGGGCCCGGGTGGATCGGCGCGGCGAGCCCGAGCGATCGTTGCGCGGCCCGGTCGGCGAGCTGGCTATCCTTGGCACCCGTGCCAGAGGGACACACGATCCACCGCCTGGCGGCCCGGCACGCCGAGCTGTTCGCCGGGGACAAGCTGCACGCCGCGAGCCCGCAGGGCCGATTCGCCGAGGGCGCCGCCCGGCTCTCCGGGACCGTGCTCGAAGGCACCGAGGCGTACGGCAAGCACCTGCTGCACCACTACGCCGGCGAGCTGACCCTGCACGTACACCTCGGGTTGTACGGCAAGTTCACCGACGGGCCGGGGGAGCCGCCGGAGCCGGTCGGTCAGCTGCGGCTGCGGCTGGCCAGCGACCGGCACTGGCTCGACCTGCGCGGACCCACGGCCTGCGAGCTGTTCACGCCAGCCGAGGTGGCCGCGCTACAAGACCGTCTCGGGCCGGACCCGCTGCGCGCCGACGCCGACCCGGACCGGGCGTACGCCCGGATCTCGCGCAGCCCGACACCCCTCGCCGCACTGCTGCTGGACCAGAGCGTGGTCGCCGGCACCGGCTTGATCTTCGTGACGGAGGCGCTGTTCCGGGCAGGGCTGCCACCGACCATGCCGGGCCGGCAGGTGACCAGAGCCGTCTGGGACCTGCTCTGGGCCGACCTGGTCGGGTTGATGCGGCTCGCGGTCGCACACGGCCGGATCGACACGGTCCACGACGCGCACCTGCCAGAGGCGATGGGCCGGCCGGCCCGGGTGGACCGGCACGGTGGCGAGGTGTACGTCTACCGTCGGCCGGGTGCGCCCTGCCACGTCTGCGGCACCGAGGTCAGCCGTGGCGAGTTGGCCGGCCGCAACCTCTACTGGTGCCGCACCTGCCAGGCCGGCTGAACCGGTCGCCCCGCCCTGGTGCCTTGCGCCCCGCGCCGCGCGCCCTTGATCGCACTGCAACCAGGAAAGAGTGGCCTCCGGGGCTGGGATGACCACTACGTCCTGGATCGAGCACGATCACGGGCGTTGATCCGGTGCCCTGTCGAGTTGCCCCGTAGATGGGGCAGTTCGACAGGTGGTGTTCGGTCATCGCTCGCCGAGCGGCCAGCGGACCACCTCGGTCTTCTGCGGGCGATGATGTCCGCAGCGACGCTCCAGGCCAGCGTGTGCCCGATCGTCCACCTCCCGGACCCGATCCCGGTCCAGCTCCAGGCGTAACCGACCGGTGACCAACCGGATCACGGCGTTCCCACGCCGGTCCACAGTGGCTAGCGTGGGCGGGTGCAGATTGGCGTGAACGTACCGAACTTTGCCCCGGGTACGGACCCCGACGTGCTGCGGCAGTGGGCGCAGACGGTCGAGGGTCTCGGCTTCGACCTGCTCATGGTCTCCGATCACATCGCGGTGACCCCGGACGTGGCCGAGCAGTATCCGGCGCCGTTCTACGAGCCGTTCACCACGCTGTCCTGGCTGGCCGGGGTGACCAGCCGGGTCCGGCTGGGCACCACGGTGCTCATCGTTCCGTACCGCCACCCGCTGCTCACCGCCCGGATGGCGGCGAACCTCAACCGGCTCAGCGGCGGTCGGCTCGTCCTCGGCGTCGGCGTCGGGTGGGCCCGGCAGGAGTTCGAGGCGCTCGGTGTGCCGTTTGGGCGGCGCGGTGCGCTGACCGACGAATACCTGCGCGCCATGCGCGAGGCCTGGCAGAACACCGACGACTACGACACGGATCCGATCCCGCTCTGGGTCGGCGGCAACAGCGAAGCTGGCATGCGCCGCGCGGTGCTGCTCGGTGACGCCTGGCATCCGCTGCGCGTCACGCCGGGATGGCTGGCCGAGGCGGTCGGACGACTGAAGGCCATCGCCGATGACCTGGGTCGCCCGATGCCTGCGGTGATACCCCGCATCGCGCTTCAGGGCACCGGCGAACCGATCACCACCCCGGACCGGCTCGCCGGTGTCGGCACCGTCGATCAGATCAACGCCGACATCGACCAGATCCGACTGCTCGGCGCGGAGACGGTGGTGTTGGATCCGTTCAACGGGGACCTGACCGAGATCCGCCAGCCTGAACGGGCCTGGCGGACACTTGCGGCCGTGGCCGCGTACCACAAATCCCAGGAGGACCGATGACCCTAGACGACGAGAAGTTTCTCCGCCACGCCGTGCAAATCGCGAGTCGGGCCGGGGCTTCCGGCGAACGCCCGTTCGGATCGTTGCTGGTCAGCGCGGACGGCGTCGTCCTGATCGAGGACCACAACACCGTGGTCTCCGACTCGGACATCAGCGCCCACCCCGAGTTGAAGTTGGCCCGCTGGGCGGCTCGGGAGCTCACCCCCGAGGTGGCCGGCGGCACCACCATGTTCACCAGCTGCCAGCCCTGCCCGATGTGCGCGACGGCGATCGACCGCTCCGGCCTCGGCCGAGTGGTGTACGCCCTGTCGACCGAGCAGTTCGAGGAGGTCAAGCCGGCCACCCCGCCGCTGCCTCCGGTCCGCTACGAGGGGCCGGCGCTGTTCGACGAGGCGCGTCAGCCGATCGACAACTACTACTGATCGACGCCCGGAGGCGCCCAGCGGACGGCGAACCCGACCGTCACCCAGGGCTGCGCGGTGTGACGCAACCGGAATTGACAGTCGACCGGCTGCCAGAGCAGGGTTGACGAGTGACAACGATGTCAACGGACAAAAGCGGATGAACTTCACCATGGTTCTCCCGCGAACGCACCCGGTGGGCCAACCGGTGCCTGGTGTTCCGTTGACGGTTTCCCGGCGCGGACCCGGTCCGTCCGCCGATCCTGGCCGTATGCCCCTTCCCTACCCGACGGTGACCAGCTGAGATGACCGACGTGCCTCGATCCGATACCGAAACGACCCCCGCTCCGGCCGGGTCGCCCGACCTGCCCGATCTGGACGACTTCCTCGCCGACCAGACCCGGACGCTGCTCGACACCGCCCGCCGCGCGGTGCGGACCGAGGGCGGGTTCTGGTGGCTCACCGACGACCGCACCCCGGATCGCGGCGAACCCATCCACACCTGGATCACCTGCCGGATGACCCACGTGGCCGCCCTCGCCCACCGCAACGGCGACCCCGACGCCGCAGCCCTCGTCGACCACGGGATCGCCGCGCTCGACACGCTGCTGCGCGACGACGAGTACGGCGGCTGGTTCGGCGCGGTGGACCAGCACGGCGTACCCGTCAACGATCGCAAGGCCGGCTACGACCACGCGTTCGTGCTGCTCGCCGCCTCCAGCGCCGTGCGCGCCGGACGACCCGGCGCGGACCGGTTGCTCGCCGACGTGCTGAACGTGGTGCGGGACCGATTCTGGGACGACGACGCCGGCGCGGTCCGCGAGTCATGGAACCGGGACTGGACGGTCACCGAGGACTACCGAGGCGCCAACAGCAGCATGCACATGGTCGAGGCGTTCCTCGCCGCTGCCGCCGCCACCGGCGACGCCAGCTGGGCCGACCGGGCGCTACGCATCGCCGAGCACCTCGTGCACGGCGAAGCCGCCCGGCACGACTGGCGGCTCCCCGAGCACTTCACCGCCGACTGGACGCCGCTGCCCGACTACAACCGAGACCGGCCCGCCGACCCGTTCCGGCCGTACGGCTCCACCATCGGGCACTGGCTGGAGTGGGCCCGCCTGCTGCTGGAACTGGAGGCGGTGCTGCCGCAGCCACCCCACTGGTTACTCGCCGACGCCCGTGCCCTGTTCGCCGCCGCGGTGCGCCGTGGTTGGGCGGTCGACGGTGCGGACGGCTTCGTCTACACCATCGACTGGGACGACCGGCCGGTGGTGCGCTCCCGGATGCACTGGGTTCTCGCCGAGGCCATTGGTGCGACGATCACCCTGCACCGGCGCACCGGGGACGCCGTCTACCTCGACTGGTACCAGGTCTTCTGGGCGTACGCCCGCCGCAGTCTCATCGACCGTACCGGATGGCGGCACGAGTTGGACGCGCAGAACCTCCCCGCCGACACGGTCTGGCACGGGCGGCCGGACGTCTACCACGCGTACCAGGCGGTGTTGTTGTCCCGCGCGGCCGACGGTCTCGGTGGCCCCGGCCCGCTCGCACCCGGGGAGGTGACCGCGTGATCGTCGTCGCGGGCGAAGCGCTGATCGACCTGGTCGTCACCGCCGAGGGGCAGCGGGCCGTGCCGGGCGGGTCCCCGGCGAACGTCGCGGTCACCCTGGCCCGGCTCGACCAGCCGGTCCGGCTGCTGGCCCGGCTCGGCAGCGACGAGTACGGCCGCCAACTCGTCGAACACCTCAGCGCCAACCGGGTGGACCTGGGGTGGGCGGTGCACGCCGAGGAACCCACGTCGGTGGCGGTGGCCACCCTGGACGCCACCGGGCAGGCCAGCTACGAGTTCCGGCTGGCCGGTGCGGCGGACTGGCAGTGGACGCCGCAGGAGCTACCGGAACTGGCCGGCTCGCCGGCGATCGCGTTGCACACCGGCTCCCTGGCGCTCGCGCTGGCCCCCGGCGGGGAGGTGCTGGAGGGTCTGCTCGCCCGGGAACACCAGCGGGACGGGCTCACCGTCTCCATCGATCTCAACCTGCGGCCGAGCATCGTCACGGACCGGGCGGCGGAGCAACAACGGGTACGCCGGCAGGTACGCCTCGCGCACCTGGTCAAGGCCAGCGACGAGGACCTGGCCTGGCTCTACCCGGACCGTTCGGTGGCCGACGTGATGACCGAGTGGCGGACGGCCGGGGTGTCCTGCGCGGTGGTGACCCGTGGTGGCGAGGGCGTCTGGTTGCTCGCGCCGGACGGCGCGCTGCACGAAGCGCCGGCGGTACCCACCACCGTGGTCGACACCGTCGGTGCCGGCGACTCGTTCACCGGTGGCCTGTTGGCCGCGCTGGCCGACCTCGACGCGCTCGGCGACCGGCCAGCCGAAAGGCTCGCCGCGGTGACCCCGCAACAGTGGGGTGAGGTGCTCCGCCAGGCCGCCACGGTGGCCGCGTTGACCTGCGCCCGCCGCGGCGCCAACCCACCAACCCGCGCCGAGCTCGAAGCCCTCCTCACCCCCACGCCCTAGACCCCACCCCCCACCCCCCCCACCCCACCCCCCGCCCCCGCACCCGGGTCGATCATGGAGTTGTGGTGCCCCGCATACCTCGCGAAGCACCACGGATTGCCCACCACAACTCCAAGATCGGCGGGGGTGGCGGGGGTGGCCGGGGGTGGCGGGGGTGGGGCGGGACCGGGTGGGGCCGGGTGGGGCCGGGTGGGGGTGGGGTTAGGGGGTTAGACCTCTGGTGAGGAGTTTGGTGGGGAGGACTGTGGTGCGGGGTGGGGTGTCGTCGCCGGCGATTCGTTGGAACAGTCGCTCGGTGGCTACCCGCGCCAGCTCCCGGGTGTCGTAGGCGACGACGGTCAGCGGTCGGGGCATCAGGTGGGCCAGCTCGAAGTCGTCGAAGCCGACCAGCGCCGCGGCACTGCCCCGCCGGTGCAGCTCCTGGAGCGCGCCGACGGTGAGCCGGTTGTTGGCGCAGAAGAAGGCGGTGGGCGGGTCCGCCAGGTCGAGCAGCGCGGCCACGGCCCGGCCGGCCTCCTCGGGCGCGATGAGCCGCTCCCGGATCAGCGACTCGTCCGGCTCGACCCCGGCGGCGTCCAGCGCCGCCCGCGCCCCGGCGAGCCGTTCACGCATGGTGGGCACGCTCGGCGCGCCGAGCAGCAGACCCACCCGTCGGTGTCCCTCGTCGAGCAGAGCGCCGACCCCGGCGTGGCTGCCGCCCCGGTTGTCCAGCAGCACGGCGTCGGCTTGCAGCCCCTGCGGCGGCCGGTCCAGGAACACCACCGGCATGCCCAGCTCGACCTCACGACGCAGGAACGAGTGGTCGAGGCCCGCCGGCACCACCAGCAGGCCGTCGACCCGACGCTGGGTGAAGTCCTGGAGCAGGGCGCGTTCGCGCTCCGGGTCCTCCTCCGACGACGCGGTGATCAGCATCGTGCCGTGCGCGGCGGCGATCTCGGCGGCGACGCTGGCGATGGTCGCGTAGAACGGGTTGGCGATCTCCTCGATCAGCAGCCCGACGGTGGCGTTGAGCTGCCGGGAGCGCAGGTTACGGGCGATGTCGTTGCGCCGGAAGCCCAGCTCGGCGATGGCGGCCAGCACCCGGCCGACCAGCTCCTGCCCCACCGGCTCGTCATTGACGACCCGGGAGACCGTCTTCAGGCTGACGTCGGCGCGTCGGGCCACGTCGACCATCGTGGGACGCCGACGCACGGTCGGCCGGGTCGGGGTTTGGGTCACGGGGTGGTCCTCCACGGCGGGCGCGGGTCAGCGGTTGAGCGCGGCGAGCGCGTCGACCGCTTTTCGGGCGGCGATGAGCACCGGATCCCACACCGGCGCGTACGGCGGAGCGTAGCCCAGGTCCAGTGCCGTCATATCGTCCACCGTCATGCCGTTCCACAGCGCCACGGCCAGCGTGTCGATCCGTTTGGCCGCCTCGGACCAACCGACGATCTGCGCGCCGAGCAACCGACCGCTGGGGCATTCGGCGATCAGCTTGACCGTCATCGGCCGGGCGCCGGGGTAGTAGCCGGCCCGGTTGGTCGATTCGGCGATCACCGAGACGAACTCGAAGCCGGCCGCCCTCGCGTCGCGCTCGCGCAGGCCCGTCCGACCCACCTCCAGGTCGCAGACCTTGGTCACGGCGGTGCCGATGACGCCCATGAAGGTGGCGTACCCACCCCCGATGTTGATCCCGGCGACCCGGCCCTGCTTGTTGGCGTGCGTGCCGAGCGGCACGTGCACCGGTAGCCCGCTGATCCGGTGCAGCGTCTCCACGCAGTCACCGGCCGCCCAGATCCCGGGGTGCCCAGGCACGCGCATCCGGCGGTCCACCCGGACCGCGCCGGTCGGTCCGAGGGGCAGCCCGGCCGCCTCGGCGAGCGCGGTGTTGGGGCGTACGCCGAGGCCCAGGACCACGACGTCGGTCGGGATGGGCCCCTCGGCGGTGACCACGGCGGACACCCGGCCGTCCTGCTCCTCCAGCCCGGTCACGGGCAGACCGCCGCGGATCGTGATGCCGAGGCCGCGCATGGAGTCGGCGACCAGCTCGCCCATGTCGCCGTCGACCGTCGACATGGGCTGGTCGCCCGCCTCCACCAGGGTCACCGAGAGGCCGCGTTGGATGAGGGCCTCGGCCATCTCGACGCCGATGTATCCGCCGCCGACCACCACGGCCCGGCGCGGCTGCGGCTCGGCGTCGAGCCACTCGCGCAGGGCCGCGCCGTCGTCGAGGGTCTGTATGCCGAACACACCGCCGGCGTCGGTGACCGCCCACGGCGGCTTCACCGGTACCGCGCCGGTGGCGTACACCAGGTCGTCGAAGCGCTCGCGGACCTCGCCGCCGCCGTCGAGGTCCCGGGCCACCACCTCGCGGCGTTCCAGGTCGATGGAGGTGACCTCGTGGCGCATCCGGACGTCCATCGCGTACTCCGTGCGGAACGTCTGCGGGTCTCGGGCGATCAACGCCTCCGGGCCGGGCACCAGGCCACTGATCCAGTACGGGATGCCGCATGCCGAGTAGGAGGTGAAGTGACCCCGCTCGAAGACGACGATCTCCAGTTCGAGGCGCCCACGGCGGCGTCGAGCCTGGGACGCCGCCGACATTCCGGCGGCGTCCCCGCCGATGACGATCAGCCGTTGCGCCACGGGTTCATCCTGTCACGTGGTGATCAGCCGCGGGTCTGCCGTGCGACGTCCTGCACCACGTCGGTGAGCCGGCCGGTGCGCTCGAACACCGCGCGCTGCCGCGCCGCGCCGCTGCCGTGCCGGCGCAGCCCGCCCAGCAGGTCGGTCACCTCGGCCCAGTCGCCGTGCTGCTCCAGCGCCGGCCGCATCCGCTCCACGAACCGGTCCAACAGTTCCCAGGCCGGACGTAGTTCACCGGTGGTGACGTCGACCGCCTCGCCCTCCAGGCCGTCGTGGGCGGCCCGCCAGTGCGCCCCGACCAGCAGGTGGTGGTCGGTCTGCAACGCCGGCCGGCCGGCCTCGACATCCGCCATGGCGGTCGCGACCACTGCCCGGACCAGCGCGGCGACCAGCACCGCGTCGTCCACGGACGGGCAGACGTCGCCGATCCGCAGCTCCACCGTCGGGTACTTGGCGGACAGGCGGGCGTACCAGTAGAGCATTCCCTCGTCGAGCATCACCCCGCTCGAGATCAACTGACGGATCAGCCGCTGGTAGTGCTCGTGCGACTCCAGGAACGGCGTCGGGGCGACCGACGGCCAGCGCTCCCACTCCACCGAGCGCCAACTGGCATAGCCGGTGTCCTCGCCCCGGGAGAACGGCGAGTTGGTGGTCACCGCGTGCAGCATCGGCAGCCACGGCCGCACGTGGTTGAGCACCTGCACGCCGGTGTCCGGGTCCGGCACCCCCACGTGCACGTGCATGCCGTTGTTGCCGGGACCGGGAACGAGCAGCCGGAACCGCTCGATCATCCGGTCGAAGCGGGGCTTGTCCACCACCGGCGGCACCGGGCCGTCCACCGGGCCGGTGCCGATGGCGAGCAGGCGTACGCCGGCCCGCTCGGCGGCGTCGGAAAGCTCCCGACGCAGTACGCCGAGGGAGTGCCGGATCGACGAGAGTTCCAGGCCGGGCGGGCTGCCGATCTCGATCTGACTGGTCTGGAACTCCCGCTCCACCTGCCCGCGAAGTTCGGCCGGCACCTGCTCCATGACCAGGTCCACGGCCGGGACCGCGGCCCCGGTGTGCGGGTCGACGAGGAGGAACTCCTCCTCGACACCCACGGTGAGCAACCCGGTCGCCGCAGCCGTGTCGCTGGGCGCCTCTGCCACCTGACCGGTCATCGACATCACCCGTCCGTTTCTTCCGTTCGCGGCCCGTCCGCGTCGGTCCGTCGTTGGTTACCCAACGTGGCGATGCCGGGAAACGTGGCGGCGGCACGTCGTACTCGTGGCGGGACGCCGATTCGGCTGGGTGACGTGACAGCGCCTCCTATGCTGAGCCCGTGCCGGTGCTGCTGGGCTACGTCGGGGTCGCGTGGATGTCCGCGTTCGCCCAGCTCACCCTGCTCGCGGGCCGGCCGGTCGACCTGCTCGCCGGCGCCGCGTTGACCGCTCTGGTGCTGCTCGCGGTGGTGCTGGCGGCGCGGCTGCACGCCTGGGCGGGCGTCCCCGGCGGCGGGCCCCGGTGGGCCGGTCTGCGGGCCCGCTCCCGAAGTCGCCGAATGCCCCGCCAGCTCGACCCGGACGCCGCCGGTCGGCCTCGTCCCCGTGCCCCTGGGCACCCCTCGGCCGCGTAGCGCCTCGCCGCCGCGCGGCCGATCCCGCCGTCACCGGCCCCCTTGTCGAGCGAATGCCGCCCGGGGGAGGGCCTCACCGGAATCGGACCGAGGGGTTTCCCATGCTTGCCTTCGCACCACTGCACGACGCCGTCGGCGCTGCCGGCAGCGCGCTGTCCTGGCTCACCGAACTGCTCGAACCACTGGCCGGCGGTGCGGCGACCGCCGCCGCCATCGTGCTCTTCACCATCGCCGTCCGGCTGCTGATCTCGCCGCTGACCGTCGCGCAGGTCCGCGGCGAGCGGCGCCGCGCGGCGCTCGCCCCGCAGGTGCGTGACCTTCAGCAGCGGTACGCCGACGACCCGGCGACGCTTCAGCGCGAGGTGTTCACGTTGTACCGCGAGGCCGGCGCGAACCCGATCGCCGGCTGCCTGCCGTTGCTCATCCAGGCGCCGTTCCTGCTGGTGCTGTACCGGTTGTTCAGCACCAGCGAGGGTGGCACCGGGTTGCTCGACGAGCGGTTGGCCGGGGTGCCACTGGGTCACCATCTCAGCGACGGGCTGGCCGGCGCGGCCGGGCCGCTGTTCGGTGTACTGCTGGTGGTGTTGCTGGCGGTGGCCTGGTGGTCGTCGCGGCGGGCCCGCCGGGCGTCGGCGGCGGTCGGCACGGTGGCCGGTACGCCGACCGAGGGGCCGGGTGCGGCCACCCTCGGCCGGCTGCTGCCCCTGCTGCCGTTCACGACCGTGCTGGTGGCGCTGGTGCTGCCGCTCGCCGCGGTGATCTACCTGGTGACCACGAGCGTGTGGTCGGCCCTTGAGCAGGCGGTGCTCCGCCGCCCGCAGGCGGTTCCGGCGAGCGTCGAGAGAGATCGACGTTGACAACTGTCTTGACGGGACGTACAACTTCGAGAGAGCGCTCTCTCGAACCGTCCCCGCAGAGAGGCACGTCCATGTCACCTCCTTCGGCGGCCCCCGCCGTCCCGCTCGTCCGACGCCGGCTGCGGCTGGCCTGCGCCCTGCTCGTCGGCACCACCACCATCCTGGCCGGCGTCACCGTCACCGCACAGGCGGCGGTGCCGCCACCCCCGACCGGCTGGAGCACGGTCTGGAGCGACGATTTCACCGGCGCCGCCGGCACCCTGCCCTCGGCCGCCAACTGGATCATCGACACCGGTCACAGTTATCCCGGTGGTCCGGGCAACTGGGGTACCGGCGAGATCCAGAACTACACCGCCAGCACCGCCAACGTCAGTCACGACGGTGGCGGCAACCTGCGGATCACACCGCTGCGCGACAGCGGTGGCGGCTGGACCTCGGCCCGGATCGAGACGGTGCGCAGCAACTTCAAAGCCCCGTCCGGCGGCGTGCTCGCCATCGAGGGCCGGATCCAGATGCCGAACGTCACCGGCGCGGCAGCCGCCGGCTACTGGCCGGCGTTCTGGGCGCTCGGCGCGCCCTACCGGGGCAACTACCAGAACTGGCCGGGCATCGGTGAGTTCGACGTGATGGAGAACGTCAACGGCATCAACTCGGTCTGGGGTGTGCTGCACTGCGGCGTCGCGCCGGGCGGGCCGTGCAACGAGTCCAACGGCCTCGGCGCGTCCCGGGCCTGTCCGGGGTCGAGCTGCCAGTCCGCGTTCCACACGTACCGGTTCGAGTGGGACGCCTCGATCAGTCCGCAACAACTGCGCTGGTACGTCGACGGGCAGCTCTACCACACCGTCACGCAGAGTCAGGTCGGCGCGTCCGCCTGGTCGCAGATGACCTCGCACGCGGGCTACTTCCTGCTGCTCAACGTCGCGATGGGCGGGGCCTTCCCGAACGGCGTGGCCGGCAGCGGCACGCCGACCGCGGCCACCGTCCCCGGTCGGCCGATGCTCGTCGACTACGTGGCGGTGTACCAGCGCGGCGGGGG
Organism: Micromonospora sp. NPDC049645; assembly: GCF_040675155.1. Taxonomy (NCBI): domain Bacteria; kingdom Bacillati; phylum Actinomycetota; class Actinomycetes; order Micromonosporales; family Micromonosporaceae; genus Micromonospora; species Micromonospora sp. NPDC049645. The sequence continues at coordinate 140,226 of NZ_JBFAOI010000007.1, read as the reverse complement.
TACCACCCCGCCACCCACCACGCCGCCGCCCGGCGGCACGAGGGACGCGTACGCACAGGTCGAGGCAGAGTCGTTCAACGGGCAGAACGGGGTGCTCGTCGAGGCGTGCGCGGAGGGCGGGCAGAACATCGCCGCGCTGCGCAACGGCGACTGGGCGCGCTACGACAATGTCGAGTTCGGCTCCGCCGCGCCCCGGGACTTCGTGGCCCGGGTCGCCTCCGGCGCGGGTGGCGGTGCGAGTGGTCTGGTCGAGGTGCGGTTGGACAGCCCGACAGCCTCACCGATCGGCAGCTTCGCGATCGGCAACACCGGAGGCTGGCAGAGCTGGCGCTCGGTGCCCGGCAACGTGGGCGCGGTGACCGGCCGGCACTCCGTGTACCTGACGTTCACCAGTGGTCAGCCGAACGACTTCGTCAACGTCAACTGGTTCACCTTCCGCCGTTGAGCGGATCGTCCGGGGTCGCCCGTCGCACTGGTGTCGCGACGGGCGGCCCCTGCCGTCGTGTCGACCTCTGGACAGAAACAGTTAACTAACTTAATAATAAGCGGCAACGTTGACGTCCATGGATGCCCGTCCGGGCGCGGAGGGTCGCATGAAACGCTCCAGATCCCTTGTCCTGTCCCTCGTCGCCGCCCTCGCCGCGACACTCGGCGCGGCCTGGGTGGCGCTGCCCGCGTACGCGGCCGGACCCACCGCCAGCTTCGTCAAGACCTCCGACTGGGGCTCCGGCTGGGAGGGGAAGTACACCATCACCAACGGCGGCAGCTCGACCATCAACGGCTGGAGCCTCACCTTCGACCTGCCCTCCGGCACCACCCTCGGCAGCTACTGGGACGCGCTGCTCAGCTCCGCCGGCCAGCGGCACACCTTCACCAACCGGTCCTGGAACGGCACCATCGCCCCCGGCGGGTCGGTCTCCTTCGGCTTCCTGGCCAGCGGCTCCGGCGCGCCGAGCGGCTGCCAGCTCAACGGCGCGTCCTGCGGCGGCGGCACCCCGCCCACCACGCCCCCGCCCCCGCCGACGACCCCGCCGCCCACCACGCCACCGCCCACGGACCCGCCCACCGGCGGGTTGCCGAAGCACCTGCTCACCGGGTACTGGCACAACTTCGACAACCCGGCCGTCGAGCTGCGGCTGCGTGACGTCCCGGCCGAGTACGACCTGGTGGCGGTCGCCTTCGCCGAGGCCACCTCGACGCCCGGCGCGCTCACCTTCGGCGTCGACCCCGGGCTGGCCGCCGCGCTCGGCGGCTACACCGACGCGGACTTCACCGCCGACGTGCGTACCCTGCACAGCCGGGGTAAGCGGGTGATCCTCTCGGTCGGCGGCGAAACCGGTCGGGTCACCGTGAACGACGCCGTCTCGGCCACCGCGTTCGCCGACACCGCCGCCGCGCTGATCGCCCGCTATGGCTTCGACGGCATCGACATCGACCTGGAGAACGGGCTCAACCCCACGTACATGGCGCAGGCCCTGCGCGCGCTGCGGGCCAAGGTCGGGTCGGGCCTGATCATCGCGATGGCACCGCAGACCATCGACATGCAGAACCCGGCCGGCGGCTACTTCAAGCTGGCGCTCGACATCAAGGACATCCTGACCGTCGTCAACACCCAGTTCTACAACTCCGGGGCGATGCTCGGCTGCGACCAGAACGCCGCGTACTCCCAGGGCTCGGTGAACTTCATCGTCGCGTTGGCCTGCATCCAGTTGGAGGCCGGGCTCCGCCCCGACCAGGTCGGTCTCGGTCTGCCCGCCGGAGCTGGGGCGGCCGGCGGCGGCATCGTCGCGCCCAGCGTGGTTAACGCCGCCCTGGACTGCCTGGCCCGGGGCACCAACTGCGGCAGCTTCCGTCCGCCGCGCACCTACCCCGGCATCCGTGGCGCGATGACCTGGTCGGTGAACTGGGACGTCAGCAACGGCAACGGCTTCGCCCGCACGGTGGCCCCGCACCTGGACACCCTGCCCTGACCGTGCCCCGGCGGCGTGCCGAGCGCCAGCCGGACAACTGGCGACGCGGATCAGCGACCGGCGGTCACCGACCGCCGGTCGTCGCGGTCCCGACGCCGACGAAGCTTACGAATCACCCAGCCCACCACCATCACGACGAAGACCGCGATGATCGCGTAGTTGAACCAGTCGCTGTAGCGCGCGACGTCCTGCCAGCGACTCCCGAGCGCGTAACCGGCCCCCACGAGGAGGCCGTTCCACACCCCGCTGCCGATGGTGGTCAACAGGATGAACTCACCCAGCGGCATCCGGTTGGCCCCGGCCGGTACGGAGACCAGGCTGCGGACCACCGGCACCACCCGGCCGATCAGCACCGCCCACCGGCCGTGCCGCTCGAACCAGCGGTCGGCCTTCTCCAGATCGTCGCGGTCCACCAACGGAATGCGGTCCAGCCAGCGCTTGAGCCGTTCCTCGCCGAGCGCCGCGCCGAGCCAGTAGAGCACCAGCGCGCCGACCAACGAACCGACAGTCGCGGCCAGCACCACGACGAAGACGTTGAACTTGCCCTCGTGGGCCAGGAAGCCGGCGAGCGCCAACACGATCTCGCTGGGGATCGGCGGAACGATGCTCTCCAGCGCCACCAGCAGCGCCACGCCGACCGGGCCCATCACCTCGATCACCGAGGCCACCCAACCGGTCAACCCGGTGAACTCGGACGGGTCGCCAGTCTGGGCGTACGCCATGGTCGTCCTTCCGGTCGGCTTTCGGGGATCGGAGGGTCATACCCAGCCGTGCCCGAGCTACACCTGAGCTCAGTGCTCCGGGTGCAGCGCGGTGTCCGCCGGCCCCCGCCGCCAGCCAGTGAACACCACGGTCAGGCCGGCGCGGGACGGAGCGCAGCAGAACGGACCGGCGACGGCCTCGGCCGCCGGGTCCAGCGGGGCGAGCCGGACCAGTCGCCACGGCTCCTGGTCGACCCGCGCACGGACGGTAAGCGCGTCGCCGGCCCGGCTGACCCGGACGGTCACCTCCCGACCCGCCCACTGCGGCACCGGCCCCACCGACCAGTCGGAAAACTCCCGGGTCACCACCGCGCCGAGCTGCGTCTCGCCGTCGCTGATCTCGACGCCGGCCTTCGTCCAGGTCCGCTCGTCGACCCGAACCAGCGCACCGGCCTGGTCGAACTGCGCCGAGAAGTCGAGCCGGAAGCTCACCTCCATGGCAGTGCCGACCGGCAGCGGCGCCAGCAGGGCCGGCCCGTCGTCGTGGACGAAGCCGTAGCTGGTCCGCCGCCAGAAGTCGCTCTCCGCCGCCGGCTCGACGATCAGCTCACCGGCCGGGCCCTCCTCGGCGCGTACCGGCGGGTACAGCCAGGTGCCCTGGGACCAGTCCATCGGTTCGCTCGGCGGTACGAGGTCGCTCTTCATGACCGGCACGGTAACCAACGCCGCCCGACGGCCGCCGGACGGGTTTGCCACGGTGATCGTTCGGAGATGTTCCTCCGGCATGGGTGACCGTTGGTATTCCGAAGCCGTCGTCTACTGCCTCGACATCGACACGTACGCCGACTCCGACGGAGACGGGGTCGGTGACATCCGTGGGTTGATCGGGAGGCTGGACTATCTGGCCCGGCTCGGCGTGACCTGCCTGTGGCTGCACCCGATCCACCCGTCGCCCAACCGCGACGACGGCTACGACGCCACCGACTTCTACAACGTGGACCCGCGCTTCGGCACGCTCGGCGACTTCGCCGAGCTGCTGCACCAGGCGCAGAACCGGGGCATCCGCGTGATCATCGACCTGGTGGTCAACCACACCTCCGACGAGCACCCGTGGTTCCAGTCCGCCCGTTCCTCGCCGGACTCGCCGTACCGGGACTGGTACGTCTGGTCCGACACCGAGCCGGACGACCGGCACCAGGGCATGGTCTTCCCCGGCGAGCAGAACGAGACCTGGAGCTACGACCGGACCGCCAAGGCGTGGTTCTACCACCGGTTCTACAAGTTCCAGCCGGACCTCAACTTCGCCAACCCGCAGGTCCGCGACGAGATCAAGAAGATCATGTCGTTCTGGCTCCAGCTCGGCGTCTCCGGTTTCCGGATGGACGCGGTGCCGTTCATCATCGAGCTGACCGAGCCGGGCAACCCGAACTCCCCGAAGGACTTCGAGTTCCTCACCGAGATGCGCCAGCACGTGCAGTGGCGTCGCGGCGACGCCGTCCTGCTGGCCGAGGCGAACGTGGAGCCGGACCAGCTACCGACGTTCTTCGGTGACGCCAGCGGCTCCGGCAACCGGATCCACATGCTCTTCGACTTCATGCTCAACGGGCGACTCATGCTCGCCCTCGCCCGGGAGGACCCGGAGTCGCTGATCGAGGCGCTGCGCGACACCCCGAAGCTGCCCGTCGGTGGGCAGTGGGCCACCTTCCTGCGCAACCACGACGAGATCGACCTGTCCCGGTTGACAACCGAACAGCGCAACCAGGTGTACGCGCAGTTCGGCCCGGACGAGAACATGCGCATCTACGACCGGGGCATCCGACGCCGGCTCGCTTCGATGCTCGGCAACGACCGGCGGCGCATCGAGCTGGCGTACGCCCTGCAGTTCTCGATGCGCGGCACGCCGGTGCTGCGTTACGGCGAGGAGATCGGGATGGGCGAGGACCTGTCGCTGCCCGGTCGGGAGGCGATCCGTACCCCGATGCAGTGGTCGTACCAACCGAATGCCGGCTTCTCCACGGCCGACCCGGAGAAGCTGGTCCGCCCGGTGATCGACAAGGGCGACTTCGGCTACCAGAACGTCAACGTCACCGCCCAGCGCGGCGACCCGAAGTCGCTGCTCGCCTGGTTCGAACGCATGATCCGTACGCTGCGGGAGGCCCCGGAGATCGGCTCCGGCTCGACCACGCACATCGACGTGGCGATGCCGGCCGGAGTGCTCGCGCACCGGGCGGACGGGCCGACCGGGACGATGGTCTTCGTGCACAACCTGGGCACCGACGACGTCGAGGTGGACCTCAGCAGCCTCGAACCGGAGGCCGACCTGCCGATCGACGTGCTCGCCGACCGGGGCTACGGCGAGTTGGGCAAGCTCGGCGCCGTGAAGGTCTCCGGCCACGGATACCGGTGGATTCGCCTATGCCGGGGGTCGGCCTGCTGACGCTAAGCTCCTTCGATCGACCCCAAGTTACCCGGAGGTAATCATGTCGGAGGAGCCCCGCGTCGCCATCGTCACCGGAGCCGCACGCGGTATCGGCGCGGCCACTGCCCGCCGGTTGGCGGCCGACGGGATGGCCGTCGCCGTGGTCGACATCGAGGAGGCGACCACCAAGGAGACGGTGGACGCCATCGCCGCCGCTGGCGGCCGGGCGCTCGGGGTGGGCGCCGACGTGTCCGACCGGGACCAGGTCGAGGCCGCGGTGAGCCGGGTCGCCGCCGAGCTGGGCGCGCCCACCGTACTGGTCAACAACGCCGGTGTGCTCCGCGACAACCTGCTGTTCAAGATGACCAACGCCGACTGGGACACGGTGATGGGTGTGCACCTGCGCGGTGCGTTCCTGTTCAGCCAGGCAGCCCAGAAGCACATGGTGGACCGTAGGTGGGGACGGATCGTCAACCTCTCCAGCACCTCCGCCCTCGGCAACCGGGGCCAGGCGAACTACGCCGCCGCCAAGGCGGGCCTACAGGGCTTCACCAAGACGCTCGCCATCGAGTTGGGTCCGTTCGGGGTGACCGTGAACGCGGTCGCACCCGGCTTCATCGTCACCGACATGACCGCGGCCACCGCCGCCCGCATGAAGGTCGACTTCGAGGACTTCCAGAAGCACGCCGCCGCCGAGATTCCGGTCCGTCGCCCGGGGCGCCCGGAGGACGTCGCGCACACCATCTCGTTCCTGGCGAGCGAGGGTGCCGGCTTCGTCTCCGGTCAGGTCATCTACGTCGCGGGTGGCCCACGGGACTGACCCCGTATCCCCGACGAGGGCGTTCTCTCCCGGAGGGGACGCCCTCGTCACGGGTCAGGCGGGGGCGCGGCGGGTGCGCCAGAGCCAGATCAGGCCGAGCACCGGCAGCACCAGCGGGATGTAGCCGTACCCGCTGCCGAACTGCGACCAGACCGTCTCGTCCGGAAAGAGCTCCTTGTCGACCAGGCTCAGGATGCCCACCGCGACCACCCCGACCAGCTCCACGGAGCAGCACGCGAGCGCGACCCGACGACCGGTGTGCCCGGCGCGGGCCAACCCCACCGCCGCCACGATGTAGATCAGCGCGGCCAGCCCGGAGAGCAGGTACGCCACCGGGGCCTCGTCGAACTTCGTGGCGATCTGGAGACCGGCCCGACTGGTCGCCGCGATGGCGAAGAGCAGGTAGACCGCGATCAGCAGCCGACCGGGGCCGGAGTTCGTGCGTCGTGGGGTCGTTCCTGTCTCAGCCACCGAGCACCTCCCAGGTCTGCTGCAACCGGACCACCACCACCGGAGCCACCAGGCAGACCGCGCACACGATCGCCGAGCCCCAGCGGGTCGGTTCCATCCGGGCCAGCACCCAGGCCAGCGGCGGCAGGCACACCAGCGTGACCAGGTAGCCGAAGAAGGCGCCGGGTTCGCCGGGCCGATCCCCGCCGCCGACCGCGACGAGCGCCAGCACGGTCAACACCAGCAACGCCACTTCGAGTACGGCCAGACCGACGAACTGCACCCGGTCCGGCGGTCGTTGGCGTACCGCCGCCACCAGCGCCCACGCCGCGACGAGCAGCGACAGCACGATCGGCACCGTCGCGACGATCCCGTCCACGGGTGAGTCGGCGCTCACGCTGGTCACCGGGCCCACCCGGTCGTTGCCTCGGTCACCGGCACAGCCTACTAACCGTCGTAGTAATCAGTTGACCCTGCCTGGCCGCTCCCGGCCTGGCCGCGTGCGGCGGCCAGCGGGCGGCGACGAGTGACCAGCTGCCCACAGCGCGGGACAGGACACGTCCGCAGTTCGCTGTCGAGCTGCCCCGCGAATGGGGCGCGTCGGTGTCGGGCGGGTCGCCCCACATCTGGGGCAGCTCCACAGGCATTGACCGGACCATGTTCGACCCCGGCGGCACGGGTCGTGACCTGCTCCGGTTGGTCGACCCGCCGCCGGTGCCCCTGGTGAGACGACTAGCGTGGATCAGGTCCGTGGCGTTGCCGCGGTGTTGGGAAACAGCGGAGGTACACGTGCTGCGGTTCGGCTTGTTCGGCACCGGTCACTGGGCGATCGAGACGCACGGGAAGGCGCTGCACGCGCATCCCGACGCCGAGCTGGTCGGTGTGTGGGGTCGCAACCCGGAGCGGGCCTCGGCGCTGGCCGAGCGGTACGGGGTCCCCGCCTACGCCGACGTCGACGCGCTGATCGAGCAGTGTGAGGCGATCGCCGTCGCGCTGCCGCCGGACATCCAGGCCGACATCGCGATCCGGGCGGCCCGTGCCGGTCGGCACCTGTTGCTGGACAAGCCGCTGGCACTCAGCGTGGCCGACGCCGACGGCGTCGTGGCTGCCGCCGAGGAGTCCGGGGTCGCCTCGGTCGTCTTCTTCACCCAGCGGTTCCAGCCGAACGTGACCGCGTTCCTCGCCGCCACCTCCGCCGCCGGGGGTTGGCAGCACGGTCGGACCACCGCGTTCGCCTCGATCTTCCAGGAGGGCAGCCCGTACGGCGGCTCGTTGTGGCGCCGGGAGCACGGGGCTCTGTGGGACATCGCCCCGCACGCGCTCTCCATTCTCCTGCCGGTGCTGGGCCGGGTGACCCAGGTGGCGGCGATGGACGGACCGAGCGGGATGGTGCACCTGCTGCTCACCCACGAGGGCGGTGCCACCAGCAGCGCCTCGCTTTCCCTCGACGCCCCGACCGAGTCGATGACGCGGGAGTTCGTGTTCTACGGCGAGAACGGCATCGAGAACGTCCCGTTCGGCGAGAACGACGCCGCCACGGCATTCGGCGTCGCGATCGACCAGCTCATCGAGCAGGTGCGGGCCGGCACTCGGGACCACCGCTGCGACGTCCGCTTCGGCCGCGAGGTCGTCAGCATCATCGCCGCCGCCGAAACCGCCCGCACCGAATCCCGCACCATCCCCCTCCCGTAACCCCGCCCGCCGCTGACCCGGCCCGCCCGTCCCGGTCGGCGGGGGAGGGGTACGGGTAGGGCCGGGGAAATGGGTGGGGGCTGGGTTGGGGGGCCGGTAGGGTGGCGGGCATGTTCACGCATGCCCTGATCGAGGGGGTCGGTACGCCGGCCGCCTGGGATGCCTTGCTGGTGTCCCGCCCGCGAGTCCGGCGTCCGGCCCTGGTGGGCCGGGACGCGACCCGCCGCTGATCGGTTCCCGCGCTCGCGGATGAGCGGGGCTCAGCCCCGTCGCCGTTGATCGGCTCACCCTGCCGTCGCGCCGGGGCCACCTGCCCCGCTGCCGCCGCACCGCCGCGTTCCCGTGCCATCGTCCAGGGCCGTCCGAGTCCCGATCCATTCGGACAGGCCCGGAATCCCGGCTGCCTGTCCAGCCCGTCGCCGAACGGCGACAGACAGGACGACGACCCGTGGCGCCCCGCAACTTCCGATCAACCGAACGCGACCGGTCCCGTCGCGTACTCAGTCAGAACTTCCTCGTCGACCGGGCGGCCGTGGCGCGGCTGCTCCGCGCCGCCGACCCGGATCCCGCCGGGCTCCTGCTGGAGGTCGGCGCCGGCCGCGGCCAGCTGACCCGGCCACTCGCCGCCCGCTGCGCGCGACTGACCGCGTACGAGGTGGATCCGGTCGCTGTCCGGGAACTGGCCGCCGTCTGCGCGGCCCTGCCCACCGTCGAGCACCGGCAGGCCGACTTCCTGGCTGCCGAGCCACCATCCGAGCCGTTCGCGGTGGTCGGCAACATCCCGTGGTCGCTGACGTCCGCGGTGGTGCGGTGGTGCCTGGCCGCGCCACGGTTGCGCTCGGCGACCCTGCTCACCCAACTGGAGTACGCCCGTCGGCGCAGCGGCGACTACGGCCGGTGGACACGGCTCACCGTCGCGACCTGGCCGGAGGTCGGCTGGCGACTGGTGGGGCGGGTGCCGCGTACTGCGTTCCGGCCGGTTCCGGCGGTGGACGCCGGGATCCTGCGGATCGAGCGGCGGGCGGAGCCACTGCTGCCTCCGACGGCGCTGCCGGCGTACCGACGGCTGGTGGCGGTGGGTTTCGAGGGCGTCGGCGGGTCGCTCGCCGCGACCCTGCGCCGGCATCACCCGCCGGCCCGGGTGGCGGCGGCGCTGCGAGCTACGCGGATCGCGGCGGACACCCCGGTCGGGTACGTCTGGCCCGAGCAGTGGTTGGTGCTGTTCCGGCTCCTGCACGCCCGCTGAGCAGACCCAGGAGAGGACTCAGGAGGCGGTGGTCAGCGCGGCGTTCAGCTCGTCCGGTGAGTCGAACTGCTCGGGCGGCAACGCCTGCAACATCTGCAACATCGCCGTGCTGGCCCCGTTCTCCTGTCCCCAGCGGATCAGGTCCTCCCGCGAGACCGGGTAGTCGAGCCCGGCCAGGTACTCCTGCAACTGCACCCCGGTGACGGTCATGTCGGCCGGCTACCCGCTCGCGGGGGCCGTACACCGGCTTGATCGGCACCCGCGAGCGCCCGCCGGACGGCGTGTCGGCCCACGACGCGCCGGCGGTTTGCCGCAGTGGCGGCCGGGTAGCCGCTGGCATGCTGGTTCAGCGGCTCGGCGCGCCGAGCGATTTCGACCCGTTGTTGGAGCGCGTCCGGGACGCCCGGGTGGTGATGATCGGCGAGTCCACCCACGGCAGTTACGACTACTACCGGTTGCGCGAACAGCTCACCCGCCGGTTGATCGCGGAGTGCGGCTTCTCCTTCGTCGCCGTGGAGGGTGACTGGCCGGACTGCGATCGGGTGCACCGTTCGGTGACGGCCGCGCCGGGCGGCGCACCCGAACCGCAGTTGGCGCTCGACCAGTTCGAGCGGTGGCCGACCTGGATGTGGGCCAACGCCGAGGTGGCCCGGTTCGCGAGCTGGCTGCGCGCCTGGAACGTGGAGCGGCCGGAGGACCAACGGGCCGGTTTCCACGGGCTCGACGTGTACAGCCTCTGGGAGTCGATGCAGGCGATCTTCGACTACCTGGGGGAGGAGGACCCGAAGTCGCTGGAGGCGGCACAGGACGCGTACCGGTGTTTCGAGCCGTACGGCAAGCGGGTCGAGGAGTACGGCGCGGCCAGCCGGTTCGTCTCCGCCCGATGCGAGGAGGAGGTTGTCCGGCTGCTCGCCCGAACCCGTGAACATGCCCTCTCCGACGGCCCGGATCGGTTCTCGGCCTGGCAGAACGCGGAGGTGGTGGCCGGCGCGGAGCGCTACTACCGGGCGATGGTGGCCGGCGGGCCGGACTCCTGGAACATCCGCGACACCCACATGCAGGACACCCTGGACCGGCTGCTGGACCGGTACGGGCCCGAGGCCCGGGGCATCGTCTGGGCGCACAACACGCACGTGGGCGACGCCCGGGCCACCGACATGGCCGCCGACGGGATGGTCAACATTGGTCAGTTGGCCCGGGAGCGGCACGGCGACGACGCGGTGGCCCTGATCGGCTTCGGCAGCTACCGGGGCACCGTGATCGCGGCGCCCCGGTGGGGCTCGCCCCCGGAGGCGATGGTGGTGCCTCCGGCTCGGGAGGGGTCGATCGAGCGGCGGCTGCACGAGCTGATGCCCGAGCGGGCGGTGCTGATCTTCGGTGGCGACGACCAGCCGGGCTGGGTCACCGACACCGCGGACCACCGGGCGATCGGTGTCGTCTACGACCCGTCGTTCGAGTCCTGGGGCAACTACGTGCCGACGCGGCTCGGCGACCGGTACGACGCCTTCATCTGGTGCGACGACACCACCGCCCTGCACCCGCTACCGGTGCCCGCAACCCCCGGCGAGATGGAAACCTACCCGGCAGGAGTCTGACCCCAACCCGCCCCGATCCCGGCCTGACCCCGCCCCGATCCCGTCGATCATGGAGTTGTGGTGCCGGACGAAGGTCCCAGATCGGGGCACTACGGGCACCACAACTCCTTGATCGACCGGGTGGACGGGCGGGGCGGCGCGGGTCGGGGTGGGTTAGACGTGGGTGGGGGTTCGGTCTTCCAGGTGGGTGCGTAGGCCCTCGCCTTCGATGTCGACGTTGGGCAGGGCGCGGTTGAGCCAGCGGGGCAGCCACCAGGCGCGGTCGCCGAGCAGCGACATCACCGCCGGGACGATGGTCATCCGCACCACGAACGCGTCGATGGCAACGCCAATGGCGAGCGCGAAGCCCATCGACTTGATCACCGGGTCCTCCAGGAAGACGAAGCCCCCGAAGACCGAGATCATGATCAGCGCGGCGGCCGTGACCACCCGTGCGCCGTGCCCCATGCCGCTGATGGTGGCCTGTCGGGCGGTCTCACCGTGGACGAAGTCCTCCCGCATCCGGGACACCAGGAACACCTCGTAGTCCATGGCGAGCCCGAACAGGATGCCGATGAGCAGGATCGGCAGGAAGCTGATCAGCGGGCCCGGCGTGTCCAGGCCGACGAGATCGGCGAGGTGTCCCTGCTGGAAGACGGCCACCGTGATGCCGAACGTGGCGGCGACGGTGAGCAGGAAGCCCAGCGCCGCCTTGATCGGCACGAGCAACGAGCGGAACACCAGCATCAGCAGCAGCACTGACAGCCCGACCACCAGCAGCAGGTAGATCGGAAGCGCGTCGGACAGCTTCTCGGAGACGTCGATGCCGATCGCCGTGACGCCGGTGAGCAGCACGTCCGCGTCGCGGATCCCGCTCACCGAGCCACGGATGTCGTGCACCAGGGTCTCGGTGGCCTCGTCGGTCGGGCCGGTTTTCGGCACCACGCCGAGCAGCGCGGTCCGGCCGTCCGGGCTGAGCTGGGGCGGTGCCACCGCGAGCACGTTCTCGGTGCGCTGGAGCAGGGCGGTCACCTGCGGCACGGCGGCCGAGGTGGCCGCCGGGGTGTCGCCGGCGACCACGACCGCGAGCCGGCCGGTGAAGCCCGCTCCGAAGCCCTCGACGGTCAGGTCGTTCGCGACCCGGGCGGGTGAGCCGACGGCGGCCGTCGCGGCGCCGGGCAGGGCCAGCCGCATGTCCGGCGTGGGCAGCGCGAGCAGGCCCAGGCCGAGCAGGCCGACCAGGATGACGGGTACGCGGAACCGGGTGATCAGCCGCGCCCAGCGGAAGCCGAACCGGTTGCGCTCGTCGGTCGTGGCCGTGCTGGCGGGCCGGTCCGCGATGTCCGTGTCGTCCTCGTCGTCAGTCACGCGATCGGCGGTGGTGTCTCCGGTGGGAACGGCGCGCAGCCGGCGGGGGAGCACCCGGCGGCCGGCGAAGCCGAGCAGCGCCGGTTGGAGGGTGATCGCCACGAGGACGGCGACGGTGACCGTGCCGGCGGCGGCGAGACCCATCACGGTGAGGAACGGGATGTCCACCACGGCGAGCCCGGCCAGGGCGATGACCACGGTGGCCCCGGCGAAGACCACGGCGGAGCCGGCGGTGCCCACGGCCCGGCCGACCGCCTCCTCCGGGGACAGGCCGTCGAGCAGGTTCTGCCGGTGCCGGGAGGTGATGAACAGCGAGTAGTCGATGCCGACCGCGAGACCGAGCATCAGCGCCAGGATCGGTGCGGTGCTGGTGAGCTGGACGGCGCCGCTCAGCGCGAACAACCCGGCCATTCCGGCGCCCACACCGATCAGCGCGTTGAGCATCGTCATTCCGGCGGCGACCAGTGAACCGAAGGTGATGATCAGGACGATCGCGGCGACCAGTACGCCGAGCGCCTCGGTGGAGCCGATCTCCGGCTCGCCGCCGAGCACCTCACCGCCCGGGGCGACCTGCCAACCCTGGGCCTTGGCCGCTGCGCCGACCTGCTCGTACGCGGTGCGCTGCGCGTCGGTCACGTCGTCACCGCCGGTGGCGAACTGCACCTGGACCAGCGCGTACCGGCCGTTGGGCGAGACCGCGCCGACCTGGAGCGGGTTGACCGCGCCGACCACGCCGGGCAGCGTCGAGGCCTGCTGGACCAGCTCCTGCACCACGGCCTGACCCTGCGGGGTGGCCAGTTGGCCGTCGGCGGGTGCCTTGACCGCGATGGTGCCGGTGGCGCCGCTGGCCGCCGGGAACTGGTCGGCCAGCAGGTCGAGCGCGCGCTGGCTCTCGGTGCCGGGCATGGTGAAGTTGCTCGCCGTCGGGCCGCGCAGGGTCGCCGCGGCCAGGCCGGCGGCGACGAGTACGACGAGCCAGAGCGCGACGACGAGCCGTCGCCGGCGCAACGCGCCCCGGCCGAGCCGGTAGAGCAGGGTGGCCATCAGGAGTCCTTGTCCTCGGTCGTGGGTGGATGGGGCAGGGGTACGTCGACGGGCTCGACGGCCCGCCGGGCGAGGGCGAGCAGGGCGGGGCGCAGTTCCTCGTCGGGAATGTCGGCGAACTCACCGCACGCCTCGGAGATGCCGGCGAGCAGCACCAGCGCGGCGATCCGGGCGCCCGGCCGGTCGGAGTGCCCGGCCAACGCGTCCCGCAGCCGATCGGAGATCTGCTGGATGTGCGCGAAGGCCGGCTGGCACAGCAGCTCGGGAAATTCGCCGCGTAGCACCGCGATCTCCCGCCGGAACCGGACCGCGAGGTCGACGAAGCCCGCGGCGGCGACCTCCTGGGCGGCCGCTCCGGTCAGGCCGCCGAGCTGCTCGTCGAGGCCGCGCAGCATCTCGATCGCGGGCGCCATCAGTTCGGCGAGCAGAGCTTCCTTGTTGGCGAAGTGGTAGAGCACGGTGGCCTTGGAGCAGCCGACCTCGCGGGCGATGTCCTGGAGGGAGGTGCCCCGGTAGCCGGTCACCGTGAAGCGCCGCGCCGCCGCGGCGAGGATCTCGCCGTGCGTGTCGGGTACCGCTCGAACCATGGCCGGTCCACCTCCCGCGAACCAGCATGCCTGACCGATCGGTCAGACCCTGACCGATCGGTCAGACGGAAGCGGTGGCGTTCGCCACACCGGGGGTCGGTTTACCCGGCGTGCTGGGTGTCGTACCTGGTCCGCGCCTCGGCGATGGCCCGGCGGTGCCGCTCGGCCCAGTTCGTCAGCGCCACCAACGACTCGTACAGCTCGAGCGCGATCGGGGTGGCGGTGTATTCGACCTTCGGCGGGACGGTCGGGTAGACCGTGCGGTCCAGCAGGCCGTCCCGTTCCAGGTTGCGCAGCGTCAGCGTGAGCATCCGTCGGCTGATGCCCTCGATGTGCCGCTCCAACTCGGTGAAGCGCACCGGCCCGTTCGAGGCGGCCACCAGGATGCCGATGCTCCACTTGCCGCCGACCCGGTCGAGCACCTCACGGACGGTGCACGCCCGAGCCTGGCCCGGGGCGAACGGCACGTTCTCGGCCGCGCAGGTCAGCTCGGCCTCGACCAGCGCGGACACATCGCTGTTCCTCTGGGACATCAAAGTGCCTCCTTCCGCCCCGGTTCATGGTCACAGACGATGACCTCGGTAACAAACCGTGCACCAAGGAGGAGTCTCGTGGAGCGTGTCGTTCCGTCCCGCTGGCCGGCGCTGCTGGTGCTCTGCGCCGGCAGCCTGATGATCATCCTGGATGGCACCGTCGTCGCGGTGGCGCTGCCCGCCGTGCAGAACGACCTGGGCTTCACCGCCGCCGGCCTGGCCTGGGTGGTCAACGCCTACCTGGTCGCGTTCGGCGGGCTGCTGTTGCTCGCCGGCCGTCTCGGCGACCTACTCGGCCGGCGGCGGGTCTTCCTGGCCGGCGTCGCACTGTTCACACTGGCCTCGTTGGCCTGCGCGTTCGCCACCGGGCCGGCCCTGCTGGTGGCCGCGCGGTTCGGGCAGGGCGTCGGCGGGGCGCTGGCGATGGCGGTCAGCCTCGGCATGATCGTCCGGCTCTACCCCGACCCGGCCGAGCGGGCCCGCGCCATCGCCGTCTTCAGCTTCACCGGCGCGGCCGGTGCGTCGGTCGGCACGGTCGCCGGCGGGGTGCTCACCCAGGCCGCCGGATGGCGGGCGATCTTCCTGGTCAACGCGCCGATCGGGGTGGCCATCCTCGTCGCGGCCCTGCGCCGGCTCCCGGCCGACCGGGGGATCGGCCTGCGGGCCGGGCTGGATCTGCCCGGCGCGCTGCTCGCCACCGCCGGTCTGATGGCCGCCGTGCTGGGCATCGTCGGAACGGGTGAGCACGGTTGGACCAGCGTGCGGACCCTCGGCGCGGTGGCCCTCGCGGCGCTGCTGCTCGGCGGGTTCGCGCTGCGCCAACGGGTGGCGGCGACCCCGCTGGTGCCGGCCCGGGTGCTGCGCGTGCCCGGTCTGGTCGCGGCGAACGCGGTGCAGTTCCTCATGGTCTGCGCGTACTTCGGGTTCCAGTTTCTGCTCGCCGTGGAGCTGCAACTGGTGCTGGGGCTGGACGCCGCCGCGACCGGCTGGGCCTTCCTGCCTACCCCGGTCGTGATCGCCATGGTCTCGCTCGGCCTGGCCGGTCGGCTGATCGCCCACTGGGGCGCCCGGACCGTGCTGCTGGGCGGGCTCGCCCTGGCGACCGTCGGCTTCCTCCTGCTCGCCCGACTGCCCGCCGACGGCGGCTACGTCGTGGACGTACTCCCCGCGATGCTGGTCTTCGGGGTGGCCGGTGGTCTGACCCTGCCGGCGGTCACCACCCTGGCCATGGCCGGCGCCACCGACACGGACGCCGGGCTCGCCTCCGGCCTGGCCAACACCACCCAACAGGTCGGCGGCGCGGTCGGCCTGGCCGCGCTGGCCACCCTGGCCGCCGCCCGCAGCGACGGGCTACGGGCCGCCGGGTGGGCCGAGACGGCCGCGCTCGCCGGCGGCTACCGCACCGCGTTCGCCGTGGCCGCCGGTCTCGTGGTCGCCGCGTGGCTGGTGGCGCTGACCGCCCTGCCCCGACGCCCGGCCGAGCCGTCGCCGGCCACCGATCCGGTCGATCCGGCCGGTCCGACCGGTCCAACCGATCCGACCGGTCCGGCCACGGTGGGTGCCGGAACTGATTCGTACCGAAGCGCCGCGTCCGGTTGACCGACGGCAGCCGGGCCGGGAGGGTGGTCGGGTGAGCGAGGCTGACGAGACCCGGGACGGCGTGGCCCTGACCAACCTGGACCAGCCGCTCTCCGACCGCGACGACGCGACCAAGCGTGACCTGGTCGACTACCTCGACGCGGTCGGGGACCGGATCCTCCCGCAGTTGCGGGGCCGACCGCTGTCGGTGATCAGGGTCCGTCCCGGCCAGCCGCCGTTCATGCAGAAGAACCTGCCCCGCTACACCCCGGACTGGGTTCGCCGGGCGCCGGTCTGGGCGGAGGCGTCGCACCGGGAGATCTCGTACGCCCTCTGCGACGACCGGCGCACCCTGCTCTGGTTCGCCAACCAGCGGGCGGTGGAGTACCACCCGACGCTGCACACCGTCGCGGACCCGCACCGCCCGACCCACCTGGTCCTCGACCTGGACCCGCCCGACGGCGACGGGTTCCGCGCGGCGGTCGACGCGGCCCTGCTGGTCCGCCAGGCGCTCGCCGACGCCGGCCTGGCCGGTGCGGTCAAGACCAGCGGCGCCAAGGGCGTGCACGTCTTCGTTCCGCTGACCGACGAGCCCACGGCCGAGGAGGTGGCCGCCGCCACCCGGGCGCTCGCCGTCCGCGCCGAACGGCTCGACCCGGCGCTTGCCACCACGGCGTACATCAAGGAGGACCGGGGTGGCCGGGTCTTCGTGGATGCCACCCGGGCGGGCGGGGCGACCGTGGCCGCCGCGTACAGCCCCCGGCTGCGCCCCGGGATGCCGGTCTCCTTCCCGGTCGACTGGGCCGAGTTGACCGGGGTGACCCCCGCCGACTTCACCATCCGGACCGCCCCGGCGCTGCTCGCCGACGGCGACCCCTGGGCCGCGTTGATGCCGTCCCCGCAACCGCTCCCCGCCGACCTGGTCGCCGAGGGCCGGGCCATTCCGGTGGCCCGGGTGCAGGCCATGCACGAGGGGAAGCGTCGGGCCCGCGCCCGCCGCGAGGCCGACTGACCGACTCGTCGGCCCCGGCCCGCGCTCGGCGAGAGGGAAGCCGACCGACCGACTCGTCGGCCCCCGCCCGCGCCCGGGGAGCGGCCGAATGTCGGTGGGTTGTGGCACGATTTCCCAGGTGAGCAGCAAATCCGACACGACTCAGCGGCTGGGCGACCTGGCCCGGCTGCGCCGGGTCCGCGACCGGATCGACCGGGAATACGCGTCTCCGCTGGACGTCGAGGCGTTGGCGCGTGGCGCGCACATGTCGGCCGGCCACCTCAGCCGCGAGTTCCGCCTCGCCTATGGCGAATCCCCCTACAGCTACCTCATGACCCGACGGATCGAGCGGGCGATGGCCCTGCTGCGCCGTGGCGACCTGAGCGTCACCGACGTCTGTTTCGCGGTCGGTTGTTCGTCGCTGGGCACCTTCAGCACCCGCTTCACCGAGCTGGTCGGCGTGCCGCCGAGTGTCTACCGGCGGCAGGCGGCGCAGGCGACGGCGGGGATTCCGTCGTGCGTGGCGAAGCAGGTGACCCGACCGGTCAGGAATCGAGAAGCGCGGGTCGCCGCGGCGCAACTAGCGTGACCAGCATGGACATCACCATTCATTCCAGTTTCCTGCCGCACACCGATCCGGAGGCCTCGCTCGTCTTCTACCGCGACATCCTCGGCTTCGAGGTCCGCCTCGACGTCGGGTACGAGGGGATGCGGTGGATCACGGTCGGCCCGGTCGGCCAGCCCAGCACCGCCATCGTCCTGCACCCGCCGGCCGCCAACCCCGGCCTCACCGACGACGAACGCCAGACCATCCTCGAGCTGATGGCCAAGGGCAGCTACTTCGGCGTCAACCTGGCCACCACCGACCTGGACGGCACCTTCGCGAAGCTGGAGGCCAGCGACGCCGAGGTCGTCCAGGAGCCGACCGAGCAGCCGTACGGCGTACGCGACTGTGCGTTCCGGGATCCCGCGGGCAATATGATCCGCATCCAGGAAGTGCGCTGAGTCCTGCGCGCCTGACAGATGGAGTCACGATGAGCACGGCCAGCCAGCCGTCCGCGCCGCACGTGGCCGACAGCCACGACCTGATCCGGGTGCAGGGCGCGCGGGTGAACAACCTCAGGGACGTCACCGTCGAGATCCCGAAGCGGCGGCTGACCGTGTTCACCGGTGTCTCCGGCTCCGGCAAGAGCTCGCTGGTGTTCGGCACCATCGCGGCCGAGTCGCAGCGGATGATCAACGAGACGTACAGCGCGTTCGTGCAGGGTTTCATGCCGACGCTGGCGCGTCCCGAGGTCGACCTGCTGGACGGCCTGACCACGGCGATCATCGTGGACCAGGAGCGGATGGGCGCCAACTCCCGCTCCACCGTCGGCACGGCCACCGACGCCAACGCGATGCTGCGCATCCTGTTCAGCAGGCTCGGGCAGCCGCAGATCGGTTCGCCCAACGCGTACTCCTTCAATGTCCCGTCGGTGAAGGCGACCGGTGCGATCACGGTCGACCGCGGCGCCGGTAAGACGAAGACGGAGCGGGCGACCTTCAACCGTCTCGGTGGCATGTGTCCGCGCTGCGAGGGAATGGGCGCGGTGACCGACATCGACCTGACGGCGCTGTACGACGACAGCCGCTCGCTCAACGAGGGCGCGATCACCATTCCGGGTTACAGCATGGAGGGCTGGTACGGCCGGATCTTCCGGGGCTGCGGCTACTTCGACCCGGACAAGCCGATCGCGAAGTTCACCAAGCGGGAGCTGCACGACCTGCTGCACCGGGAGCCAACCAAGATCAAAATCGACGGCATCAACCTGACGTACGCGGGCCTGATCCCGTCGATCCAGAAGTCCTTCCTGGCCAAGGACATCGACGCGTTGCAGCCGCACATCCGCGCCTTCGTGGAGCGCGCGGTGACCTTCACGACCTGCCCCGACTGTGCCGGCACCCGGCTCAGCAAGGAGGCCCGGTCGTCGAAGATCAAGGGAAAGAACATCGCGGACGCGTGCGCGATGCAGATCAGCGACCTGGCCGCCTGGGTACGCGGGATCGAGGAGCCGTCGGTGGCCCCGCTGCTGGCGGGCCTGCAACACCTCCTCGACTCGTTCGAGGAGATCGGGCTGGGTTACCTCTCGCTGGACCGGCCGTCGGGCACGCTCTCCGGCGGCGAGGCGCAGCGCACCAAGATGATCCGACACCTCGGCTCGTCGCTCACCGACGTCACCTACGTCTTCGACGAGCCGACGATCGGGCTGCACCCGCACGACATCCAGCGGATGAACGAGCTGCTGCTCCAGCTGCGCGACAAGGGCAACACCGTGCTGGTCGTGGAGCACAAACCGGAGGCCATCGCCATCGCCGACCACGTCGTCGACCTCGGGCCGGGGGCCGGCACGGACGGCGGCACGGTCTGCTACCAGGGCACCGTGGCGGGCCTGCGGGCCAGCGGCACCATCACCGGCCGCCACTTCGACGACCGGGCCGCTCTCAAGGAGACGGTACGGACGCCCACCGGCAGGCTGGAGATCCGGGGCGCGACGGCCAACAACCTCCAGAACGTCGACGTCGACGTACCCCTCGGGGTGCTCGTCGTCGTGACCGGCGTGGCCGGCTCCGGCAAGAGTTCGCTCGTGCACTCCTCGATCCCGGCCGGCGCTGGTGTGGTCTCGATCGACCAGGGCGCGATCCGGGGTTCGCGGCGCAGCAACCCGGCCACCTACACCGGGTTGCTCGACCCGATCCGCAAGGCGTTCGCGAAGGCCAACGGCGTGAAGCCCGCGTTGTTCAGCGCCAACTCCGAGGGCGCATGCCCGAGCTGCAACGGCGCTGGTGTCATCTACACCGACCTGGGGATGATGTCCGGCGTCGCCGCCCCGTGCGAGGACTGCGAGGGCAAGCGGTTCCAGGCGTCGGTGCTGGAATACCGGTTCGGCGGTCGCGACGTCAGCGAGGTGCTCGCGATGTCGGTGACGGAAGCCGAGAAGTTCTTCGGCGCCGGCGAGGCGCGTACCCCGGCGGCCCACGCCATCCTCGACCGGCTCGCCGACGTCGGGCTCGGCTACCTCAGCCTGGGGCAACCGCTCACCACCCTCTCCGGCGGGGAGCGGCAACGACTCAAGCTGGCCACCCACATGGCCGAGAAGGGCGGCGTCTACGTCCTCGACGAGCCGACCACCGGCCTGCACCTGGCCGATGTCGAGCAACTGCTCGGGCTGCTCGACCGCCTGGTCGACGCCGGCAAGTCGGTGATCGTCATCGAGCATCACCAGGCGGTCATGGCCCATGCCGACTGGATCATCGACCTCGGCCCCGGTGCTGGGCACGACGGTGGTCGGATCGTCTTCGAGGGCACACCCGCGGAGCTCGTCGCCGCCCGCACCACCCTCACCGGCGAGCACCTGGCGGCGTACGTCGGCAGCTGACGTCGCCGGCCGACCGTCGGGCCACCTGCGGTCGGGCGAGCGCTGTTCGCCATCGGGTCGGCCACGACCACGCGCGACGCCGGCTGCCCGGTGCTCGTTAACCGGGTGTGAACGCCGTCCCCGTCAACTCGTCAAACGCCACCACCTGGGGACGCCGCGTCGTCACCGTACTCACCGTGGCCGTGTTCGGCCCGTACCTGGCACCGGGCCTGCGGACCGAGCAGGTCGCTGTCTACGGTGCCGCCGCGGTGCTCTGCCTGGCCGGGTTGTGGCTGCGCCCCCGTTTCACCGGCGCCGCTGTCTGGGCCCTGGGGGCGCACCTCAGCCTGGTCGCGGTCGCCACGATCGGAGTGGTCATCCCGCCGCAGAACCACACGTTGTACGAGGCCGGCGACGTCGTAGCGGGGATCGACAACATCGTCCTGCCGCTCGTGGTCGTCGCGGTCGTCGCGATGCTCGTGGGGGCCGGCGCGGACCCGGCCCGGATGCTGCGTGCGGTGTGCACGGTGACCGTCCTGGCGATGGTCGCCAACGCCGTCGTCTCCGTGTGGTCGGCGGCCGGTGTGGAGAGCGATCTGCTGGCCCAGTTCCGAGGGTTCGGCGAAGGGGAGAGCGTCGCGGACCGTGCCGAGCAGCTGGGCCGCTACTCGGGGATCTTCAACCAGCCGGCCGAGGCGGGGTTGCTGTATTCGATGGCCGTCCTCGCCGCCCTGTACCTCTACCAGCGGCAGGTCGGCAAGCTGGCGGTCACCCTGCTGCTGCTCAGCGTCGGCGGAGTCCTGTCCGTCTCGAAGATCTTCCTGCTGGTCGGAGCGCCGATCGGGATCGCCTACGTCATCCTGGCCTCCGGTCGGCGGCGACGACTGTCGGCCGCCGCCGTGGCCAGCGTCGCCGCCTGGTTCGCCGCCGACGCGTACCTGGATCAGTGGGACGGGCAGGGGTTCGCCCAGCGACTGTTGCCCGGCAGCGGTGGCGGCGGCGACCAACTCGGCCTCTACACCGCCGGTCGGATCGGTGGCCAGTCGAGCGTGCAGCAGGCGGTGGACGTGATGGCCACGCTGTCCCCGGTGTCCGGGATGGGTTTCGGCGGGTTGCGCGTCGCCTACGACAACGGCTGGGTGGAGGCTCTCGTCGTCGCCGGTGTCATCGGTGTCGTCCTGCACACCGCCGTCCTGGCCGCGCTGGCGATCGGGTGGCTGGTCGCCCGGAACAACCGCCCCGAGTCGCCGTTCACCGGCGCGTTGATCCTGGTACTAATCGGTGCGTCGACCGGGTTGCCCGCGCTCACCGCCAACCGCTGCGCGACGGTCGTGTGGCTGCTGCTCGGGCTGCTGCTTCTCGTACGAGCCGACGGGCGCTCCGGCACCTGGTGGCAGCACCCGAGCCGTGGGCGGCACCGGCAACCGGCGATCGTCGCGCCCCTGGTGCCAGCTGCCGTCCTGCCGGCGGATGTTCGGCCGACACGATGAAGGCTCCTGACCGGGATTCGGTCAGGAGCCTCTCGTGGTGGTCTTTCTGAGCAAGTGTGCCCCCGGCAGGATTCGAACCTGCGCCCCCGCCTCCGGAGGGCGGTGCTCTATCCCCTGAGCTACGGGGGCTCAGCGACTGGAGAAGACTAGCAAACCTCCCCTGCGTACGCCGAATCGGTATCGGGTGAGCCGATCGGGTCGGATCGGCTCACCCGTGCTCAGGCGGCCACCGTCCGCCCGCAGCTGGGCAGCGGGTGCAGGACGATCCGCCGGGGAAGCCGGCGCGGCCATTCGTTGCGGGGCCAGGAGCCGTCCACGATCAGGTGGACGGTGCGCTGTTCCTCGCCGCTGAGCCGCAGCACGAAGTCGCGGGGGAGCGGCGGGTCCACCGTCGGCGTGGTGATCATGAAGCGGACCCGCCCACGGGACGAGACGGCGGAGATCACGTCGGCGGCCGGCATCGTGCCGCGCAGCCGGACCCGACCGATCCAGTAGACCTCGGCGAGGTGCTCCTGGGCGGCCCGGGTGATCGCCGGGTACTCGCTGCGGACCCAACGCTCGACCGCGCTGACGCAGAGACCGCAGGCCCGCTCGCGCGGCTCCCGCGGACCCAACCCCCAGGCCCGCAGGTACGCCCCGACCGCTCCGGCGTCCAACGGCAGGTCGAATCGTCGCTGGATGAGCGTGGTGAGGCTCTGCCGCGTCCACAACTCCTCGTCCAGGCCGAACTCGTCGGGGTGGACGCCCCGCAGTGTGTCGATCAGTTCGAGTTCCTGTTCGCGGCTGAGCATTCCCGGCTCGCCCTGCCGCTGTCCGCGACGGACGGCTGCCACCGCCCCGTCACCACCGATGGTGTGGCGTCGGCACCAACTGGTGACCGAACGCCGTGCGTCTCTGAGTGCAACCCCCACGTCTTGGGCAACGAGCCCGAATCGCAACTGGTCACGATATGTGGGGAGAAAACTCTCTAAGCAACGGAATCGCCTGTGCCGCGCAAAACGCCCAAAGGGCGCATCGCGGGGTGTTCGGTGCACGACGCGCTTCAGGCGGCCTTGATCGACTCGCCTTCCTGAAAGTCGCGGCATCCCGGCCACGTCGACCGCCCGGTTTCCTGAAAACTGAGTCGATCATCGGCAGGGCGCCGGGCAGCGGAGGCGTTGTGGGGACGTGGTACGGCCCGCGCCCCCGTCGAGGTGTGACGGTGACGCGGGCCGGGTGCCTACCTGCGAGCCGGTCAGCCCTTGGCCTGCGCCTGGAGTTGCCGGAGATTGTTCAGCTCGGTCTGCTGGGTGTTCTTCATGATCTGTGCCACCCGCACGACCTCGGCGTTGTCCGTCTCGTCGAGGGCCGCGTCGATCATGTGGATGCCGCCCAGGTGGTGGGCGTACATCAGGGTCAGGAACTGCCGGTCGACCTCGATGCCCTGTGCGTTGCGCAGGGCGGTCATCTGCGCCGGCGTGGCCATGCCCGGCATCAGGCCGTCCTTGACGGCAGCCCCGTCGGACATCCACGACATCGGCGGCTTCGACCCGGTCGGGCTCAGATCCCACTCGCGCAGCCAGGTCTGCATCGCGCCGATCTCGCCCTGCTGCCCGGTGGCGATGTCGACGGCGATCTGCCGCACCTCGGGGAGGGTCGCCGACCGGTACGCGATCAGGCTCATCTCCACCGCCTGCGCGTGGTGGGTCGTCATGTCCCGGGCGAAGCCCGCCTCGACCGAGGCGTCACCGGGACGGGTGAGCCGCGGGGTGAGCAGACCGCCCGCGTACCCGAGAAGGAGCCCCACCACCAGCATGACGGCAAGCGCCAGCACGCCGTAACGCGACGCCGGGGCCCGGCCGCCCTCGTCCGGGGCGGCCGGGATGTCGTCGTCGTACTCGCTGTCGGTGGTCGCCGGAGCGGTCATTGCCGTCCTTACTGGGTGGGCTGCTGCTGCTGGAGCTCACGCGGCGTGGTGCCGGTGGCGGTGATGCCGGTGTTGCACAGCGCCGTCGGGCCCTCGACGGAGGCGTTCACCCGCAGGTCCTTGATGAACTCGTCGATCCGCGAGTCGTCGGCGTTGTCGACCTTGAGCTGGTAGCCCCACGCCTGTAGCGAGATCGGCTTGTCCAGACCCTCGTACGGGCTCATCAGCATCTTCTCGACACCGCGCACCTTGCCGGCGAGCTTGTCGACCTGGTCCTTCGGCAGGTCCGGGCGGTAGGTGATCCACACCGCGCCGTGCTCCAGGCTGTGCACCGCGTGCTCGCTGGCGATCGGGGCGTCGTAGACGTCGCCCATGCAGTTCTGCCAGGCGGCGTTGTGCACCCCACCCACCGGCGGCGAGTACTTGTAGGTCAGCGGGCCCGACTTGTGCGACTCGTACTCGAGGCTCGCCTTGTCGGTCTTGCGGATGTTGACGATGCCGTCGATGGCGTCGGCCCGCTTGTCCCACGGCTTGGAGCCCTGGAACGACGCCCAGGCGCCGTACCCGATGATGCCGGCGACCAGCACGCCCACCGCGACGAAGAGCGCGATCGGGCCCCAGGCGCGGCCCTGGCTCACCTTGACCGGGGTGACCGGCTTGCGCGGACCCTTGCCACCGGCCCGGGGGGAGCCCGTCGGCTTTCCGGAACCGGCCTTGGCGCCGGACGGCGGCCGGCCCGCGGCCGGCTTCTTGCCGGTGCTGACCACGGTCGGGCGGCGCTCAGGGCCACCCGGGGTGCTGATGCTCATCGTGCCTCGTCAAGTCGGTCGGTCAGGGGAGTGGCGGGCCGGATGACGCGCAGGGGAGCCGCCGAGTGCCCGAGTCTACCCCCGATAACATGGTTGGGTGACTCCTGCAGAACTAGCCTCGGTCGTCCTTGCCGCCGCCCACGCCGTCTTCGAGCAGCGTGGGCTCGACCGCGCCGCGCTGCCGGCGAGCACGGTGGTGGAGCGACCGCGCAACCCCGAGCACGGCGACTACGCCTCGACGCTCGCGCTGCAGTTGAGCAAGAAGGTGGGCGTCCCGCCCCGGGAGCTGGCGACGGCCCTGGCCGACGAACTGGGCCGGGCGGCGGGTGTCAAATCGGTGGAAATCGCCGGTCCGGGCTTCCTGAACATTCGGCTCGACGCCGCCGCGGCCGGTCAGCTGGCCCGGGTGATCGTCGAGGCCGGCGCCGAGTATGGCCGCAGCGACCGGCTCGCCGGCGAGAAGATCAACCTGGAGTTCGTCTCGGCCAACCCGACCGGGCCGGTGCACATCGGCGGGGTCCGCTGGGCGGCCGTCGGTGACGCGCTGAGCCGGCTGCTGCGGGCCACCGGCGCCGAGGTCGGCACGGAGTACTACTTCAACGACGCCGGTTCGCAGATCGACCGGTTCGCCCGGTCGCTGCTGGCCGCCGCGAAGGGTGAGGCCGCGCCGGAGGACGGGTACGGCGGCGCGTACATCGCCGAGATCGCCACCGAGGTGCAGGCCCGTCGGCCGGAGGTGCGCTCGCTCGACGACGACGCCGCCCAGGAGGTCTTCCGGGTCGAGGGTGTCGCGTTGATGTTCGACGAGATCCGCTCCTCGCTGCGCGACTTCGGGGTGGAGTTCGACACCTACTTCAACGAGAAGGACCTGCACGACCGGGGTGAGCTGGACCTGGCGTTGAACCGGCTGCGTCAGCAGGGGCACCTCTACGAGTCCGAGGGCGCGACCTGGCTGCGCACCACCGACTTCGGTGACGACAAGGACCGGGTGCTGCGCAAGTCCAACGGAGAATGGACGTACTTCGCCGCGGACTGCGCCTACTACCTGGACAAGCGCGAGCGCGGCTTCGAGCGGGTCGTGATCATGCTGGGTGCCGACCACCACGGTTACATCGGTCGGATGAAGGCGATGGCCGCCTGCTTCGGCGACGACCCGGAGCGCAACCTGGAGATCCTCATCGGGCAGCTGGTCAACCTGCTGCGCGACGGCGCCCCGATGCGGATGAGCAAGCGGGCCGGCACCGTGATCACCCTGGAGGACCTGGTCGACGCGATCGGCGTGGACGCCTCCCGGTACGCGTTGGCCCGCTACTCCAGCGACTCCCCGATCGACATCGACATCGAGCTGTGGACCCGGGCGACCCGCGACAACCCGGTCTACTACGTGCAGTACGTCGCCGCCCGGACGGCGGGCGTGGCCCGCAACGCCGCCGAGGTGGGACTGGTCCCGGGTGACGCTGCCGCCTTCCGGCCCGAACTTCTCGAACACGAGAAGGAGAACGAGCTGCTGAAGGCGCTCGCCGAGTTCCCCGCCGTGGTGGCCACGGCCGCCGAGCTGCGGGAGCCGCACCGGGTGGCCCGTTACCTGGAGGAGAGCGTCGCCGCCTCCTTCCACCGGTTCTACGACAACTGCCGGGTGCTGCCGTTGGGCGACGAGGAGATCACCGACCTGCACCGTGCCCGCCTCTGGCTCAACAACGCCACCCGCACGGTGATCGCCAACGGCCTGTACCTGCTCGGCGTCTCCGCACCCGAGAGGATGTGACATGAGGGCTCACGAGGCTGGTGCGCTGCACGCGGACATCAGCAACCAGGGGCCGGCCTGGCTGCGTACCCCGGCCGACGTCAACGCCCTCGTGCCGGCGCTGTGGCCGCGCAGCGTGTCGCGCGGCGCGGACGGCGCGGTCGCCGTCGCGGGCCTGAGCGTCCGGGACATCGCGGCCGAGTTCGGCACCCCGGTGTACGTCCTGGACGAGGCCGACCTGCGTTCGCGCTGCCGCGACTTCCGGGCGGCCTTCCCGACCGAGGACGTCTTCTACGCGGGCAAGGCGTTCCTCTGCCGGGCGGTGGTCCGGATGATCGCCGAGGAGGGCCTGCACCTGGACGTCTGCACGGGCGGCGAGCTGGCCACCGCGCTGTCGGCCGGAATGCCGCCGGAGCGGATCGGCTTCCACGGCAACAACAAGTCGGTCGCCGAGCTGGGCCGGGCGCTGGACGCCGGGGTGGGCCGGATCATCGTCGACTCGTTCACCGAGATCGACCGGCTCACCGCGCTGGCCCGCGAGCGCGGGGTCCGGCCCCGGGTGCTGGTCCGGGTCACGGTCGGCGTCGAGGCGCACACCCACGAGTTCATCGCCACCGCGCACGAGGACCAGAAGTTCGGCTTCTCGCTGGCCGGCGGCGCCGCCGCGAACGCCGCGTTCAAGATCCTCGACGAGGGTGTGCTGGAGCTGCGCGGTCTGCACTCGCACATCGGCTCGCAGATCTTCGACGCCAGCGGTTTCGAGGTCTCGGCCCGTCGGGTGCTCGCCCTCCAGGCGCAGATCCGCGACGCGCGCGGGGTGGAGCTGCCCGAGCTGGACCTCGGCGGCGGCTTCGGCATCGCGTACACCACCCAGGACGACCCGGCGACACCGCAGGACCTGGCCAAGCGACTTCGCAAGATCGTCGATTCGGAGTGCGCGGCGGAGAACCTGGCCGTGCCGCACCTGTCGATCGAGCCGGGCCGGGCCATCGTCGGGCCCGCCGTGTTCACCCTCTACGAGGTCGGCACGGTCAAGGACCTCGACGGCATCCGGACGTACGTCAGCGTCGACGGCGGGATGAGCGACAACATCCGCACCGCCCTCTACGACGCGTCGTACTCGGCCACCTTGGCCTCGCGGGCCTCGGGCGCACAGCCGTTGCTCGCCCGCGTGGTGGGAAAGCACTGTGAGTCCGGGGACATCGTGGTGAAGGATGAATTCCTGCCCGCCGACGTGCAGCCCGGAGATCTTGTCGCGGTGCCCGGCACCGGTGCGTACTGCCGGAGCATGGCCAGCAACTACAACCATGTGCCCCGGCCACCGGTGGTCGCGGTGCGCGACGGCCAGGCGCGCCTGATCGTCCGCCGGGAAACCGAAGATGACCTGCTCGCATTGGATGTTGGATGACGTCACCTGTGCGCTTGGCGCTGCTCGGCTGCGGCACGGTCGGTCAGGAGGTGGTCCGGCTCCTGCACGAGCAGTCGGCCGACCTGGCCGCCCGGATCGGCGCTCCGTTGGAGATCGCCGGCATCGCCGTCCGTCGGCTCGGCCGGGACCGGGGTGACCTGCCGGTCGCCGAGGACCTGTTCACCACCGACGCGCTCAGCCTGATCAAGCGCGACGACGTGGACGTGGTGATCGAGGTGGTCGGCGGCATCGAGCCGGCCCGGGGCTGGCTGGTCGAGGCGCTGCGCGCCGGCAAGAGCGTCGTCACCGCCAACAAGGCGCTGCTCGCCGAGGACGGCGTGGCCCTGCACGAGGCGGCGGCCGAGGGCGGCGGCGACCTCTACTACGAGGCGTCCGTGGCCGGGGCCATCCCGCTGCTGCGCCCGCTGCGCGAGTCACTGCACGGTGACCGGATCAACCGGGTCACCGGCATCGTCAACGGCACCACCAACTTCATCCTCTCCGCCATGGACGCCACCGGCGCAGGCTTCGCCGAGGCCCTGGAGCAGGCCACCGCACTGGGGTACGCGGAGGCCGACCCGACCGCCGACGTGGAGGGCTTCGACGCGGCGGCCAAGGCGGCGATCCTCGCCTCGCTGGCGTTCCACACCCGGGTCGGCGCCGCCGACGTGCACCGCGAGGGCATCACCGAGGTGACCGCCGCGGACGTGGCCAGCGCCCAGGCGATGGGCTGCACGATCAAACTGCTCTGCATCGCGGCCCGGGGCGTCGACTCCACCGGCCGGGAGACGGTCAGCGTCCGGGTGCACCCGGCGATGATCCCGCGCAGTCACCCGCTGGCCAGCGTGGGCGACGCGTTCAACGCGGTCTTCGTGGAGGCGGACGCGGCCGGTCAACTGATGTTCTACGGCCGGGGCGCCGGTGGCGCGCCCACCGCCAGCGCCGTGCTCGGCGACGTGGTCGCGGTGTCCCGCAACCGGCTCGCCGGGGTGCGCGCGGCGAGCGAGAGCGCGTACGCGGACCTGGCGGTCCGGCCGATGGGCGAGGCGTTGACCCGCTACCACGTGAGCCTCGACGTGGCCGACCGCCCGGGTGTGCTGGCCTCGGTGGCGAGCGTGTTCGCCCGGCACGACGTGTCGATCGCCACTGTCCGGCAGGGCTCGGCGGGTGGCCCGGCGGGCCGCGACGGCGACGCCGAGCTGGTCATCGTCACGCATGTGGCGCCGGATGCCGCGCTCGCCGCGACCGTCGGTGAGCTGCGCGGTCTGGACATCGTCCGGTCGGTGACCAGTGTGCTGCGGGTCGAGGGCGACGCCTGAGTCGTTGCACCATCGACGGGAGGGCTCGCGCGTCCCGCCAGGTGGGTAGGCCGGGGTGTGGCATCGACCGCTCCGGCAGGTTGGTCCAAGGTGGCCCTGATACTCGGGCCGGTGCGGCGGTAGAGGCGAGGAGAACGACATGTGGCGGGGTCTGATCGAGGCGTACCGGGATCGGCTGCCGGTCACCGCGGCCACGCCGGTCGTCACGCTGCACGAGGGGAACACGCCGCTGTTGCCGGCGCCGGTGCTGTCGGCCCGGCTCGGCTGCGACGTGTACCTCAAGGTGGAGGGCGCCAACCCGACCGGCTCATTCA
This sequence comes from Micromonospora sp. NPDC049645, assembly GCF_040675155.1. Lineage (NCBI taxonomy): Bacteria > Bacillati > Actinomycetota > Actinomycetes > Micromonosporales > Micromonosporaceae > Micromonospora > Micromonospora sp. NPDC049645. The sequence continues at coordinate 110,868 of NZ_JBFAOI010000007.1, read as the reverse complement.
AGGACCGGGGGATGACCCTGGCGGTGTCCAAGGCGGTCGAGGCCGGTAACAAGGCCATCATCTGCGCCTCCACCGGCAACACCAGCGCCTCCGCCGCCGCGTACGCCGCTCGCGCCGGGTTGACCTGTGCGGTGTTGGTGCCGCAGGGCAAGATCGCGCTGGGCAAGCTGGCCCAGGCGCTGGTGCACGGCGCGAAGCTGCTCCAGGTGAACGGCAACTTCGACGACTGCCTCGCGACGGCCGCCAAGCTCGCCCAGGACTACCCGGTCGCGTTGGTCAACTCGGTCAACGTCGACCGGCTGCACGGCCAGAAGACCGCCGCCTTCGAGATCGTCGAGGCGCTCGGTGACGCGCCCGACATCCACTGCCTGCCGGTCGGCAACGCCGGCAACATCGCCGCGTACTGGATGGGTTATTCGGAGGAGTCGGCCGCCGGCGCCACCACCCGGACGCCGAAGATGTACGGCTTCCAGGCCGCCGGCGCGGCCCCGATCGTGACCGGCAAGGTGGTGCCGGAGCCGTCGACCATCGCCACCGCGATCCGGATCGGCAACCCGGCGAGCTGGACCAAGGCCCTGGATGCCCGGGACGCCTCCGGTGGCCTGATCGAGGCGGTGTCCGACCGGGAGATCCTCTCCGCGTACCGGCTGCTCGCCCGCGAGGTGGGGGTCTTCGTCGAGTTGGGCAGCGCGGCCAGCGTGGCCGGCCTGCTGCAGCAGGGCGCGGCGGGCGCGGTGCCGCCCGGTTCCACGGTGGTCTGCACGGTGACCGGTCACGGGTTGAAGGACCCGGAGTGGGCGATCTCCACCGCACCCGCGCCGGTGACCATCGCGAACGACCCGCTGGCCGCGGCCCGCGCCCTCGACCTGGCCTGAGCGCGCCACCCGTCCGGGTGCTGATCCGCAGCGGGCAGGCGGCACGGGGGCGGCGGGGGTCGGGGTAGGCGAGTCCGGCACACTTTCGGGTATCCCCGCCCGCATTCTCGTTCAGGAGTGAGCCAGGCCGATGTCGCTGCTCGCCAGATTCAGCCTCGCCAACCGAGGGCTGATCGCCCTCATCGCGGTGGTGACCACGGTGTTCGGAGCGTTCGCCGTACCGTCGCTGAAGCAGCAACTGCTGCCGTCGCTCGAGTTCCCGGCCGCGTTCATCGTGGCCCCCTACCCCGGTGCCGGCCCCGAGATCGTCGAGTCGCAGGTGACCGAGCCGATCGAGAATGCCCTCCAGGGCATCCCCGGGTTGGACAAGATCACCTCCACGTCCCGCGAGGGGGCGGCCACCGTCCAGGTGACGTACGAGTTCGGCACCGACCTCGACGACGTGGTCAACAAGATGCAGACCGCGTTGAGCCGCATCGACGCCCAGCTGCCGGAGAACGTCGACCCGCAGGTCATCGCGGGTAGCACCGACGACCTCCCGGCGGTGGTGCTGGCTGCGGCCGGCGCGGCCGACGAGCGGGCGCTCGCCGAGAAGCTGCGCGCGACGGTGGTGCCGGAGCTGGAGAGCATCGAGGGGGTACGCACGGTCGAGGTGACCGGCACCCGCGACAACATCGTGGTGGTCACCCCGGACCCGGCGAAGCTGGCCGCCGCGAAGATCCAGCCGACGGCACTCGGCGCGGCGCTGAAGACCAACGGCGTGGCGGTTCCGGCCGGCGCGGTGACCGACGGCGCGTTGGCCCTTCCGGTGCAGGTCGGCACGCCGATCGCCACCGTGGAGGAGTTGCGCGGCATCGTGGTCTCCCCGGGCGCGACGCCCGTCCGCCTCGCTGACGTGGCGACGGTCGAACAGCAGCTCGCGCCGGCCACGGCGATCACCCGGACCAACGGCAGGGACAGCCTCGGCATCGCGGTCACCGCGGCGCCGGACGGCAACGCGGTCGAGATCTCGCACGAGATCCGCGACCGGCTCGACGACCTGAAGGACGCCTCCGGCGCGGAGTTGACCGTGGTCTTCGACCAGGCGCCGTTCGTGGAGAAGTCGATCGAGTCGCTGACCACCGAGGGTCTGCTGGGCCTGGTGATGGCGGTCATCGTCATCCTGATCTTCCTGCTGTCGGTGCGCTCGACGGTGGTCACCGCGGTCTCCATCCCGCTCTCCGTGCTGGTGGCGCTGATCGCCCTGTGGATCGGTGACTACTCGCTCAACCTGCTCACCCTCGGCGCGCTGACCATCGCGGTCGGCCGGGTGGTGGACGACTCGATCGTGGTGTTGGAGAACATCAAACGACACCTGGAGTACGGCGAGGAGAAGCGGCACGCCATCATCACCGGCGTCCGTGAGGTGGCCGGCGCGGTGACCGCGTCCACCCTCACCACGGTGGCGGTGTTCGCGCCGATCGCACTGGTCGGCGGTTTCGTGGGTCAGCTCTTCGCGCCGTTCGCCATCACCGTGACGGTGGCGCTGCTCGCCTCGCTGCTGGTGTCGCTGACCGTGATCCCGATCCTCGCGTACTGGTTCCTCAAGCCGCGTGGGGGCACCGCGGACGACGAGGCGGTGCGGCGCGCCGCGGAGGAGAAGGAGCTGCGCAGCCCGTTGCAGCGGGCGTACCTGCCGGTGATCGGGTTCGCCACCCGCAAGCGGTCGACCCGCTGGATCACGGTCGGGCTCGGCCTGCTGGTGCTCTTCGGCACCTTCGGTCTGGCGCAGAAGTTGGAGACCAACTTCCTGGACGACTCCGGCCAGGACACCCTCAACATGAGCCAGGAGTTGCCGGCCGGCAGCGGTTTGGCGGCCACCGACGCGGCGGCCAAGCAGGTCGAGTCGGTGCTGTCCCGTACTGAGGGCGTCGAGACGTACCAGGTGACGGCGGGTGGCGGGGACAACCCGTGGGCGGGCGGCGGCGGCAACAATGTCGCCAGTTGGTCGCTGGCCCTCGACGGCGACAGCGACGCGAAGCAGATGCGTGAGGTGCTGCGCAAGGAGTTCGACAAGCTTGGCGCCGGCGTCGGTGAGATCAGCTTCGGTGGCGGGCAGGAGGCGTCGACCAGCCAGCTGGAGGTGATCGTCCAGGCCAGCGACCCGGAGGTGTTGACCCGGGCCGCCGAAGAGGCGCGGGCGGCGATGGCCGGTGTCCCGGACGTCGAGGACGTCTCCAGCAGCCTCGCCGAGCGGGTGCCGCGGGTGGACGTGACTGTCGACCGGGTCGCCGCGGGTAAGGCCGGCCTCACCGAGGCCGCCGTGGGGCAGATCGTGTCGCAGGCGTTCCGCGGCGCGCCGCTGGGTCAGGTCGCGCTCGACGGCCAGCAGCAGAACGTGGTGCTGCGGCTGGGGACGCAGCCGCCGATGACCGTGCAGGAGCTGCGGGCGCTGCCGGTGGGTCCGGTCAAGCTGGACGACATCGCGGACGTCACGCAGGGCGAGGGACCGCAGCAGGTCACCCGGATCGACGGTGAGCGCAGCGTGTCGGTGACCGGTGCGGCGACGGGCTCGAACCTGGGCGCGACCACCGCGGAGCTGCAGAAGCGGCTGGACGGCATCGACGTGCCGGGTGCGACCTTCACCGTGGGTGGGGTCAGCGCGGATCAGGCGGATGCCTTCGCGGATCTGGGCTTGGCGGTGCTGGCCGCGATCGCGATCGTCTTCCTGATCATGGTGGCCACCTTCCGCAGCCTCACCCAGGCGCTGATCCTGCTGATCTCCATCCCGTTCGCGGCGACCGGCGCGATCGGCCTGCTGCTGGTCACCGGGACGCCGCTCGGCGTGCCGGCGCTGATCGGTGTGCTGATGCTGGTCGGCATCGTGGTGACCAACGCGATCGTGTTGCTCGACCTGATCAACCAGTACCGGGCGCAGGGCATGGGTGTCCGGGAGGCGGTGGTCGAGGGCGGCCGTCGTCGGCTGCGTCCGATCCTGATGACGGCGGTGGCGACCATCTTCGCGCTGCTGCCGATGGCGTTCGGTCTGACCGGTGAGGGCGGGTTCATCTCCCAGCCGCTGGCGGTCGTGGTGATCGGTGGCCTGCTCAGCTCGACGCTGCTCACGCTGATCCTGGTGCCGACGCTGTACACGATGGTGGAACACACCAAGGAGTCGCTGCGGAACCGGCGTGCTCGGCGGCGCTCCGGCGAGCCGTCGACGACCCCGACGGAGGCCGCCGAGGTGACCGCCCCGAACCAGGTCGCGGTGCCGAGCGGCGCGGCGGCACCGGCCGGGGGTGCGCAGCCGTCCGGGCGACCGGCGCCGTCGGCCGCGCTGGTGGAGGGAACCGACCAGTTCGAGGTGCTGCGGCTGCCCCGTAGCCGTACCTCGCCACTGCCTCCGTCGGAGCCGACCGAGTAGGTCGGCAGCACAGCTCGCAACGCCCCCGGCGGGATCCCGCCGGGGGCGTTCCTGCCTTCCTCCGGCCGAAACACTCCGATCCGACCGCCCCCACACCTTCTGTTACTTCTTGCATACTCCTCGTAGATGGGTGGGGGGTGCGGGTGGAGCGGGGCGAGCGGACGGCCGAGGGCGCGCGCGGGTGGGGGCGACGCGACCTGCTGCGCCGTGGCCTGCTGGTCGTGGGTGGTGTGGCCGTCGGCGCGGGGACGTCCGAGGCGTGGTGGATGACCCAGCGCCGGTTGCCGATCGCCGGCGGTCCCGCGAGCGCCACCCTCGGCAACGGCCAGCAGGTCGTCGGCTCCGGCGCGCTGGAGGTCGTCTGGTCGGTGCGGACCAGCCAACGCCTGGTGGCCCTCACCTTCGACGACGGTCCCGCGCCACAGTGGACCCCGATGGTGCTCGACACCCTGGCCCAGCACCGGGTGCCGGCGACGTTCTTCATGGTCGGGGCGCAGGTCCGCCGACACGCCGATGTCGTCCGCGACCGTCTCGCCGAGCACGAGGTGGGCAACCACAGCTGGGCCCACCGGGACCTGGCCGAGATGGACGCCGCCGAGGCGTACGACGACCTGCGCCGCAGCCACGACGCCATCGCCGACGCGACCGGCACCCAGCCGGTGCTCCTCCGCCCGCCGTACGGCCACCTGGGCGGGGCGGTGCTGCACGCCGCGGCCCGGCTGGACTACCGGTTGGTGCTCTGGTCGTTGCAGATGGTGGAGCGTGAGTTCCCGGACGATCCGGCCGGCCACGCCCGGCGGATCGTCGCCGGCGTGCGACCGGGAACGATCGTGCTCGGCCACGATGTGGGGGCGCGGCGGCGGCTGGTCGCACTGCGCGGTCTGACCGACATGATCAACGGACTACGGTCGCGCGGATACACATTCGTCACGGTCTCCGCGCTGCTGGGAGCGGGTGTGACTTCTACACCGACCGGGTAGGGTCGCGCTCCGTGGCGTCCACCTTCTCGGTTCTGACCGGCAACCGGAGCTTCCGCAACCTGTTCCTCGCCGAGTTGGTGGTCTTCGGTGCCGACTGGTTCGTCATGGTTCCGCTGCTGGTGCTGCTGCCGCACCTCACCGGCAGCGGGGTCTGGGGCGCGCTGGTCCTGGCGGTGGACACCGGCATCGTGGCGTTGCTGCTGCCGTACACCGGCACCATCGCCGACCGCTTCGACCGCCGGAAGATCATGATCGCGGCCAACGTTGCCGCGCTGGCGGGCGTCCTGCTGCTGCTCGGCGTGCGGAACGCCGGAACGGCGTGGCTCGCGTTGGTCGCGATCGGCGTGGTGGCGGTCGCCAAGGCGTTCTACTCGCCGGCCGCCCAGGCCGCGCTGCCCAACGTGCTGGAGCCGCACGAGCTCGCCGCCGGAAACGCCGTCGCCGGCTCGGCCTGGGGCACCATGACCGTGGTCGGCGCCTCGCTCGGCGGCGTGCTCAGCACCGCCGCCGGACCGTACGCCTGCTTCTGGGTGGCGGCGGCGGGCCTGGCGGTGGCCGCGGGCCTCGCCACCCGGATCCGCCGGCCGTTGCAGGCGCCCCGGGACGCGGACCAACCAGCCCAGCGGACCTGGTCGGCTGTCCGCGAGGCGCTCGGCTACATCGGTCACCGCCCGCGGGTGCTCGCGCTGGTCACGGTCAAGTCGGCGGTGGGCCTGGGCAACGGTGTGCTGACGGTGTTCCCGCTGCTGGCCGGCGTGTACGGAGTCGGCCCGCTCGGCGCCGGCCTGCTCTTCGCGGTGCGCGGCGCGGGGGCCCTGGTGGGGCCGATCCTGATGCGCCGGGTGCTCACCAACCGGGCCTGGCTGCTGCCCGGGCTCGCGCTGTCCATGTCGCTCTACGGCCTGTCCTACCTGGGCACCTCGGTGGTGCGCTGGTTCCCACTGGTGCTGCTGCTGGTCTTCGTGGCGCACTTCGCGGGCGGCAGCAACTGGGTGATGTCGAACTTCGCTTTGCAGGGTGAGGTCCCGGACCGGTTGCGTGGTCGCGTCTTCGCCACCGACATGATGCTCGCGACGCTGGCGATCTCGGTGAGCCAACTGGCGGTGGCCCTGGTGGTGGACTCGGTGGACGAGCGGGTCGTGCTCGCCGGGTGTGGGCTGATCACCCTCGTGTACGCGGTCGGCTGGCGGATCGCCACCCGCCGGCTCTCGCTCACCGACCCGGCCACCGAGCCGGTCCCCGACCCGGCCGGCTGAGTTCGGCGGTCCCAGGCAGCGGGCGTGGAGCCGGGTCGTCGCTGCCGAGCCCTAGCATGAGCGCGTGCCGACGAACTTCACCGCCGGGCCGGTCCGCGTCCGGACTCCCGCGACCAGCGCCAACCTGGGCCCAGGCTTCGACGCACTGGGTCTCGCCCTCGGGCTCTACGACGACGTGTCCGCCGAGGTCGCCTCGGGCGGTGTCCGGGTGACGGTGGCCGGGCAGGGTGCCGGCGAGCTGCCCGACGACGACCGACACCTGGTGGTGCGGGCCATGCGCGCCGCGTTCGACGTGCTCGGGGCCCATCCCGAGGGGCTGAGGGTGGAGTGCGTCAACCGGATCCCCCAGGCGCGGGGGCTGGGCTCCTCGTCCGCCGCGATCGTCGCCGGGGTGCTGCTGGCCCGCGCCCTGGTCACCGATGGTGAGCACCGACTGGACGACGCCGGCGCGCTCCGACTGGCCGCCGAGATCGAGGGCCACCCCGACAACGTCGCACCGTGCCTGCTCGGCGGTTTCACACTGGCCTGGACCGAGCCGGGCGGTTCCCGGGCGGTGTCCCTGCCGGTCGCCGACACCGTGCGGCCCACCGTCTTCGTTCCTGCGGAACGTGGCCTGACCGCGACCGCGCGGGCGGCTCTGCCGGCCACTGTGCCGCACGGCGACGCCGCGCTGACCGCCGGCCGGGCGGCCTTGCTGGTGCACGCGCTCACCACGGACCCGACCCTGCTGCTGCCGGCCACCGTCGACCGGCTCCACCAGGATTACCGGGCAGCCGGGATGCCGGGCACGTCTTCCCTGGTCAACGCGTTGCGAGCGGCTGGTGTGGCAGCTGTGGTCAGTGGGGCGGGGCCCACTGTCCTGGCGCTCAGCGAGCCGCCACCGGGCTTCCCGGTGGGAACAGACTGGGAGATCTGGCAGTTGCCGATAGACGTCAGCGGGGCGCGGGTCGCGCGGGGTAGACTTGGACACGCCGAGCGGGACCCTGTTGCCGCAGGTCGGAAGAGTTGATTACGCTCTAGACCTAGCACAGCCGCGAAGCACGCGATCTCCTGCGGGGCGGCGCACCCCCGAAGCTCTCGGCGGTCAGCCCGTCTACCCCTGCCAAGGCCCACGCCGCGCCGCAGTTTCCACAGGTCGCCGCAGACGGCGAGACCTGCTCACCGACGTTGGTGAGTCGGGATACCGACCGGCTGCTGTGTCACAGACTCCCGCGACGCGTCCTTGCGAGGCGGGTGCACCGAGGCCGCCCGGCCACCTGAGCTCCGACTCCGGGCAGTCCCGGCCTTATCGAGGGAAGGAATCCATTGAGCGACACCACCGACGTGACGTCGGATGTTTCCAACGTCGCTGGCGATGCCACCACCGCCGCTCCCGCCCGTCGTCGGCGTAGCGGCACCGGTCTGTCGGCGATGCTGCTGCCAGAGCTGCAGAGCCTGGCTGCGTCGCTCGGCATCTCCGGCACGGCTCGCATGCGCAAGGGCGAGCTGATCGCCGCGATTTCCGAGCGGCAGGGCGGCAACGCCGCCGGGACCCCTCGACCACGGGCCGAGGTCGCGGCCGCGGCCGCCCCGACCCGTGAGGGGGTGCGTGCCGAGGTGCGGGAGACCGCCGACCGGCCGGCCGCCGAGGGTCGTGGCGCCGAGCAGGCGGCGGCCGAGCCGGCCGCCGAGACCGAGGGCCGCAGCCGTACCCGGCGGAGCCGGACCACGGCGACGGAGGCCCGTGCCACCGAGGCCCGTCCCGCTGAGGCGCGTCCGACCGAGGCGCGTCCGACCGAGGCGCGTGCCGACGAGGCGGAAGCCGGCGAGCGGGCCGACCGTGGCGAGAACCGCCGCGACCGGGCCGAGCGTCCGGAGCGTGCCGACCGGGGCGGCGAGCGTGCCGAGCGGACCGACCGGGGCGCCGAGCGTGCCGACCGGGGCGAGCGCAACGAGCGGGGCGACCGTGCCGACCGGGGCGGCGAGCGTGCCGACCGGGGCGACCGTGCCGAGCGGGGCGAGCGTGCCGAGCGGGGCGAGCGTGCCGAGCGGGGCGAGCGGGCCGAGCGCAACGACCGGAGCGAGCGCGCGGAGCGCAACGACCGGGGCGAGCGCAACGACCGCACGGAGCGTTCCGACCGGGGTGAGCGGGCCGAGCGTAACGACCGTCCGGAGCGCACCGACCGCGGTGACCGCAACGACCGCAACGACCGTGGTCAGCGTGTCGAGCGGGACACCGACGACGACGACGAGGGTGGCGGCCGGCGCGGCCGGCGCAGCCGCTTCCGGGACCGTCGCCGTGGCCGCGGCGAGCGCACCGAGACCGGTGCCGACACCGGTGGCCGTGAGCCGCAGGTCAGCGAGGACGACGTGCTCGTCCCGGTGGCCGGCATCATCGACGTGCTGGACAACTACGCCTTCGTGCGGACGACCGGCTACCTGGCCGGCCCGAACGACGTGTACGTCTCGATGTCCCAGATCAAGAAGTACGGCCTGCGTCGCGGTGACGCGATCACCGGCGCGGTGCGGGCGGCCCGCGAGGGCGGCAACAGCGGCGACCAGCGGCGCGACAAGTACAACCCGCTGATGCGGCTGGACACGATCAACGGGATGGAGCCGGAGGAGGCGCGGCGTCGTCCGGAGTTCTACAAGCTCACTCCGCTCTACCCGCAGGAGCGCCTGCGTCTGGAGACCGAGCCGCACATCCTGACCACCCGGGTCATCGACCTGGTCATGCCGATCGGCAAGGGCCAGCGGGCACTCATCCAGTCTCCGCCGAAGGCGGGTAAGACGATGGTGCTGCAGGCGATCGCGAACGCGATCACCCGCAACAACCCGGAGTGCCACCTGATGGTGGTGCTGGTGGACGAGCGGCCCGAAGAGGTCACCGACATGCAGCGGTCGATCAAGGGCGAGGTCATCGCGGCCACGTTCGACCGTCCGCCGCAGGACCACACCACGGTGGCGGAGCTGGCGATCGAGCGGGCCAAGCGCCTGGTCGAGCTCGGGCACGACGTGGTCGTGCTGCTCGACTCGGTGACCCGACTCGGCCGGTCGTACAACCTGGCGGCGCCGGCCAGCGGCCGGATCATGTCGGGTGGTATCGACTCCACCGCGCTCTACCCGCCGAAGCGCTTCCTCGGCGCGGCCCGCAACATCGAGAACGGCGGGTCGCTGACCATCATCGCCACGGCGCTGGTGGAGACCGGGTCCATGGCGGACACGGTCATCTTCGAGGAGTTCAAGGGCACCGGTAACGCCGAGTTGAAGCTGGACCGGAAGATCGCCGACAAGCGGACCTTCCCGGCCATCGACATCAACCCGTCCGGTACGCGTAAGGAAGAGGTCCTGCTCGCACCGGAGGAGCTGGCCATCATCCACAAGCTCCGGAAGGTGCTGCACTCGCTGGACTCGCAGGCCGCGATGGATCTCCTGCTGGACCGGCTCAAGCAGTCCCGCACCAACATCGAGTTCCTGATGCAGATCGCGAAGTCGACGCCGGGGGAGTGACCCTCCCCGGGTGACCACGACGAAGGGGCACGGCCGCGGTGGCCGTGCCCCTTCGGCACGTCCGCGCCCCTGTCCTCGCCCGGCATGTCCGCGCCCCTGTCCTCGGACGGCGATGTGGAGTTTTCCTTCGCTTCAGCGCACAGGTCTTGAAACTTCTATTCATGACCGGGTTGACTGTCGTCCATGCGTACCCGCAGACGATCCGCCCGGCGCACCGGCATCCTGCTGCTGACGCCGCTGCTCTCCCTGGCCGCGCCGCTGCCCGCCACTGCCACCGCCTCGGCCCCGACCGTCGTCGCCCCGTCCACCGTCGCCGAGGACGCACCGCCCGCGTCGTCAGGGCCGGCCCACTCGGTCAGCCTGACCGCCGATCCCGCCGCGACCACCGCGCCCGCCGCCGGCGCTCTGGAGCCGGCCGGCGGCCTGGAGACCACGAAGGCGACCCGGCCGGTCGCGCCGGGCGTGCAGCTCACCTCCTTCGACCGGTACGACGCCGAGGGCTGGCTGCGGGCCGACGCGCTCACCACCGACCTCGCCGGCGGGTCGACCGTCGACTACGTCAACTCCGGGGCGGTCAGCCGGGCCGAGCCGTTGCGAACGGCGGTGGACGCCACGCGGGCCGTCGCCGCGGTCAACGGCGACTTCTTCGACATCAACAACTCCGGTGCCGCCCAGGGCGTCGGCATCCGCGACGGCGAGTTGATCCAGTCGGCGGTCGGGGGCCACCGCAACGCGGTGGCGGTCACCACGAACGGGCTCGGCCGGGTGATCGAGGTGAACTTCGACGGCAACGCCACGCTGCCCACCGGGCGGGTGTCGCTGACCCAGTTCAACAACCTGGTGCAGGCCGGTGGCATCGGCGCGTTCACCGAGCTGTGGGGGACGTACTCCCGGCAGCGGGCGGTGGAGGGCGCGGCCCGGGTGGTCGAGGTCACCGTGACCGGCGGCCGGGTGGCCGGGGTGAGCGACGTGGCCGGCAGTGGCCCGATCACCGCCGGCAGCACCGTACTGCTCGGTCGCGACGCCGGCGCCGACGCGCTGGCGGGACTTCGTGCCGGTGATCCGGTGACGGTGGCCTGGCACCCGAAAGCGTCCGACGGCAGCAGCCTGCACGCGGCCGTCGGAGGCGGCAACGTCCTGGTCCGCGACGGCGTCGTCCAGAGCATCGCCGACCCGACGCTGGCACCGCGCACCGCCGTCGGCTTCAGCGCCGACGGTCGCAAAATGATCATGTTAACGGTGGACGGCCGGCAGGTGGACAGCCGCGGAGTGACGCAGACCGAGATGGGCCGGATGATGGCCGAACTGGGTGCCCAGCACGCGCTCAACCTGGACGGTGGCGGTTCCTCCACCCTGTTGGCCCGGGAGCCGGGCGCGCCCGCCGTGCAGGTGGAGAACGCCCCCTCGGACGGCAGCGAGCGGGCCGTGCCCAACGGTCTGGCCATCTACGCGCCGAAGGGCAGCGGCCGGCTCACCGGCTACTGGGTCGAGACGGCAAGTGACCCCACCGCCGCCCCGGGTGTCTCTCCGGTGCGTGGCGGTCGGCCCGACCGGGTTTTCCCCGGGCTGACCCGCGCCCTCACCGCCGCCGGCTACGACGAGACGTACGGCCCGGCGGCCGGCGCGCCCAGCTGGCGGGTGAGCCCGGCGGTACGCGGCCGGGTCGACCGTGCCGGGGTGTTCCACGCCGGCGCACCGGGGGCCAGCACGGTCACCGCGGCACGGGGCCGGGCCACCGGCTCGCTGGGTCTCACCGTGCTCGGCCCACTGACCCGGATCGGCTCCACCACACCGCGGGTCGGGCTGACCGGGCGGGACGGCAAAGCCCTGGTCGGCGTGGTCGGCTACGACGGCGACGGCAACACCGCGCCGATCGAGCCGGCCGACCTGACCCTCGACTACGACCGTGACCTGCTGCGGATCACCCCGACCGGGGACGGCAACCTCGCGGTCACCGCGCTGCGGGACACCGGCGCCGCACTGGTCACCATTCACGTCGGGCGCGTCAGCACCGTTCTGCCGGTCACCGTCGGGCTGACCGACGTGCCGGTGGCCGGTTTCGACGACGCCGCGTCCTGGCGGTTCAGCCAGGCCCGCGCCAGCGGGTCGGTCGCGCCAGCGCCGGGGCACACCGGCACCGGCCTGCGGATGACGTACGACTTCGGTCAGTCCACCGGCACGCGGGCCGCGTACGCCGACCCGCCCGCCTGGATCGAGGTGCCCGGCCAGCCGCAGGCGTTCGGGATGTGGATCCACGGCAACGGCACCGGGGAGTGGCCCAGCCTGCACCTGCACGACGCCCAGGACACCCAGCACGTGCTGCGCGGACCGCTGATCACCTGGACGGGCTGGCGGTACGTCGAGTTCGCGGTGCCGGCCGGGGTGCAGTATCCGGTGCGGGTGCGCCGGTTCTACGTGGCCGAGACGAACGCCGCCGCCCAGTACTCCAGCGAGGTGGTCATCGACGACCTGGTGGCGAAGGTGCCACCGACGGTCGACGTGCCGTCGGCGCCGCCGCGTACCGATCGGGTGGTGGTGCGCGACGGCACCGTCGACGGCGCGCCCTGGCGGTTCGCGGTGCTCTCCGACGCCCAGTTCGTCGCCGCCGACCCGGACAGTGACCTGGTCGCCCAGGCCCGGCGGACGCTGCGCGAGGTGAAGGCCGCCAAGCCGGACTTCCTCCTGATCAACGGGGACTTCGTGGACACCGCCTACCCGGCCGACTTCGCGTTGGCCCGGCGGATCCTCGACGAGGAGTTGGGTACGGCCCTGCCCTGGTACTACGTCCCCGGCAACCACGAGATCATGGGCGCCCCGATCAGCAACTTCGAGGCCGCGTTCGGCGCCACCTCGCGGGTGTTCGACCACAACGGCACCCGGTTCGTCACGCTGAACTCGTCCACCGGCACGCTGCGCGGCGGTGGCTTCGACCAGGTGCGGATGCTGCGGGAGACGCTGGACGCGGCGGCCACCGACCCGCGGGTGGGCTCCGTCGTCGTCCTGCACCACCACCCGGCGCGCGACCCCAGCCCGGCGCAGGCCAGCCAGCTCGGCGACCGCAAGGAGGCGGCGCTGCTGGAACAGTGGCTGGCCGACTTCCAGGACCGCACCGGCAAGGGCGCGCTGTTCGTGGGCGGGCACGTCGGCACCTTCCACGCCGACCGGGTGGACGGCGTGCCCTACGTGATCAACGGCAACGCGGGCAAGACGCCATCCACCCCCGCCGACCAGGGCGGATTCACCGGCTGGACCGAGTTCGGCGTGGACCCGGTCACCCCGGCCGAGGCCGACCGCGCCCGCCGTGACCCGCTCGCTCAGGCACCGGCCTGGGTGGACGCGGAGTTCCACGCGCACGTCGACCAGCTCACGGTGACCGCCCCGGCCAGTGTCGCGGTGGGCACCCCGGCGTCGGTCACCGCCACGCTGACCCAGCCCGGCGGGCGTACGGTGCCGGTCGTGGCGCCGGTCAGCGCGGACTGGTCCGCGTCGCCGGGCGTACACGTCGGCTCGGCGGCCGGGGTGCGCCCGTGGCACACGGCCCGCTTCGAACCGGCCACCGGCACCCTGACGGCGCTGCGCGCCGGCACACCGGTACGCCTCACCGTTACCGTCAACTCGCTCCGCGCCGAAGCCACCATCGACCTCACCCGCTGAGCGGACGCAGGGCCCTCCAGCCGGGAGGGCCCTCCGTCCGCTCAGAAGTCGCCTTCGGCCACCTGGAAGACGGTGAGGCCGAGGGCCCGCCACATCTGGACCACCTGAACACGGTCGTCGAAGACGCCGGCCACCCGGTACCGGTCGCGGATCTCCCGGTCGTAGATCTCCCGCTTGACGATCGAGTCCTTGCGGGTGTCGCCGACGGCCCGCAGATGCAGGCCGAGGTAGGGCACCCGGACGTGCCGGGCCAGCCACGCCTCCGTGGCCGCGCGCGCGGAGGCGTCCCGCCCGGAGCAGAAGACCACCCCGTACCCGGCGGCGTGCATCGCCCGGACCGCCGCGATCACCGCCGTGTTCGGCTGGTCCTCGCCCACCCGGGTCATGTCGTAGGGGCTGCGTGAGACGGCCAGCGCGACGGTGCCGTCGATGTCCACCAGAACGATCTCCGGTGGTTCGGTCGACGGCGGGTGCGTCACGGCGGGGCGTCCGATGCGGGCCTGCGGCACCGGCAACGGCAGCGTCCGCCCCTCCAGGTACCGCTCGTGCAGCCGGCGGATCGCGTCCGCGCCGACCTGGTCGGTGGCCGGGCGGGCGGCGTCGCGACGCAGGCACTCGTCCAGCGGCACGTCGGTGAAGTCGTGCACCTCGAACTCCGCGCCGTGCCGGGCGGCCAGGTCGGCCCAGCCCCGCAGGGTCCGCGCGCGCAGGTTGGTGTCGTCAACGCAGACGTCCGCCCGGACCCGCAGCAGCGCCTCGACCTGCGCCTGCTGTACGGCGGTCACCTGCGCCTCGGCCCACTGGGTGAACAGTCGCTCGCCGTGCAACATTCGGCGCAGATCGTCCCGGTTCACCCGCGCAACGGACGGCTGGAGCGTACGGGCGAACGTCGTCTTGCCCGAGGCGGGTAGTCCCCGGGTGACGATCAGGCGGGTCATCGGCGCACCTCCGGCTCGGCTGTCGTACCCCAGGCGGGGCACCCGGTGGCGGCCCGCCGGGTGCGCGAATGCCCCGTCGGGCGGCGGGAATGCGGACGGGTGGGCACGTGTTGACGATGCCGGACGAGGTGTGCGGCCCGATTATCGGGTGGGCTCAGGCCCATGGCACACTGGTCAATCGGCTACCGGTTCCGGTTCACGCCCGAGCCCGTCGCGTACGGCGCGACGAGCGATGACGGCGACCCGGCGACCACCAACGAGAGGACCGAGGCGAGATGAAGGCAAACACCCACCCGGAGTACGTGACCACCGAGGTCAGCTGCTCCTGTGGCAACACGTTCACGACCCGCAGCACCGCCAAGGGCGGGGCGATCCACGTCGAGACCTGCAGCGCCTGCCACCCGTTCTACACCGGTAAGCAGCGCGTTCTCGACACCGCCGGCCGGGTCGCGAAGTTCCAGCAGAAGTACGCCAAGGTTCAGGCCAAGAAGGCCAAGTAGCTCATCGTTCGGCGCCCGTGTCCGGTTTCGCACCGGACGCGGGCGCCGTCCGCGTTTCCCTCCCTTTCCGCCCGGCCGTCGGCCTTCTGGCCCGGCCCGGTCGTCGCGCACCGTCGAAGGAGCATCCGCAGCATGAGCAGCGAGCGTCTGGCCGGCCTTCTCGACGAGTACGCGGAGCTGGAGAAGCGGCTGGCGGATCCGGCGATCCACGCCGACCAGGCCACCGCGCGCCGGGTCGGCCGCCGGTACGCCGAGCTGGTGCCGCTGCACAAGGCCGCCGGCGAGTTGGAGCAGGCGCGCGCCGATCTGGCCGCCGCTCGCGAGCTGGCCGCCGAGGACCCGTCCTTCGCGGGTGAGGCGGAGTCCATCGCCGGGACCCTGCCAGTGCTGGAGGAGCGTCTCGCCGAGTTGCTCATTCCGCGCGACCCGCACGACGCCAAGGACGTGATCGTCGAGATCAAGGCCGGTGAGGGTGGCGAGGAGTCCGCGCTGTTCGCCGGTGATCTGCTGCGGATGTACACCCGCTACGCCGAGCGGCACGGCTGGGTGACCGAGGTGATCGACGCACAGGATTCCGACCTCGGTGGGGTCAAGGACGTCTCCCTGTCGATCAAGACCAAGGGTGTGCCGGACGGCGGCAACGGTGTCTGGTCGCGACTCAAGTGGGAGGGCGGCGTGCACCGGGTGCAGCGGGTCCCGGTTACCGAGTCGCAGGGCCGGATCCACACCAGCGCCGCCGGGGTGCTGGTGCTGCCGGAGGCCGAGGACGTCGACGTCACGATCGACCAGAACGACCTGCGCATCGACGTGTTCCGCTCGTCCGGCCCGGGCGGCCAGTCGGTGAACACCACCGACTCGGCGGTGCGGATCACCCACCTGCCGACAGGCATCGTCGTCTCCTGCCAGAACGAGAAGTCCCAGTTGCAGAACCGGGAGCAGGCGATGCGGATCCTGCGGGCCCGGCTGCTCGCCGCCGCCCAGGAGCAGGCCGACGCCGCCGCCTCGGACGCGCGCAAGGCGCAGGTGCGCACCGTGGACCGCTCGGAGCGGATCCGCACCTACAACTTCCCGCAGAACCGGATCACCGACCACCGGATCGGCTACACCGCGTACAACCTCGACCTGGCGCTCGCCGGTGACCTGGACGGGGTGCTGGACGCGCTCACCGAGGCCGACCGGGCCGCCCGCCTGGCCGGCGACACCGAGCTGACCCGCCGCTAACCCCCACCCCCGCCCCCGCCCACCCCCTGCCCACCCTTGAACGGGTCGATCATGGAGTTGTGGTGGGGCTATTGTCGCGTTGTGGGGCTTTTGTCAGGCACCACAACTCCTTGATCGACTCGTGCGAGGGGCGAGCCGCGAGCGGCGAGCCGCGAGGGGCGAGGCGGGAGGGGCGAGGGTGGTCAGCTTGCGCGGGGGCGGGACTTGGCGCGGAGCATCTCGCGGTCGGCCTGCTCGAAGGCGACGCTGAGCGCGTCGCGTAACCCGCTGCCGCCGGAGACCTCGGCGAAGCCGATGCTGACCCCGACCGGCGTGCCAGGCACCAGCGACTCCCAGTCCTCCAGGCGGACCGCGGCCTCGATCCGGCGGGCCACCTCGGCGGCCTCGGCCATGCCGGTGTCCGGCAGCACCACCACGAATTCGTCACCGCCGTAGCGGGCCACGAAGTCACCTCGGCGCATCACCCGGTTGATCACGCCGGCGATGCGTTGCAACACCAGGTCGCCGGAGTGGTGCCCGTGCCGGGTGTTGACCGCCTTGAAGCCGTCCAGGTCGCAGACGCCGATCACCACCCGTTCGCCACGGGTGACCACGGCGGTGATGTACCGCTCCAGCCGCCGACGGTTGGGCAACCCGGTGAGCGGGTCGGTCAACGCCTCGCCCTCGAAACGCGCCGCCTCGCGACGCATCTCCTCGTGGTCGATGCGGGCGGCGATGCCGTCGATGTAGACGTCACGCAGCCGGTCGTTGCGCTGCGCGGCGAGCCGGAACGCCAGCCGGTCGGCCCGGTGCGCCGCCAGGTGGTCCCCGGCGCGGGTCAGCGCGATGCTGCGCAGCCGGGCGGGCTCCGCCGCCCCGAGCGTCTCGTTGGACACCTGGACGGTGTCCAGGCGGGCGACCGCCTCGATCGGCCGCCCGTCGGCGACGGCGAGGCACACCTGCCCGAGCTGACGCATGTCCCGGGCGCGCGCGCTGTCCCCACCGTGACTGATCAACCGGGCCGGCTCGGTGCCCTCGGTCGCCACCAGGTCGCCGAGCGCGGCCTGTCGGGCCGCCGCGTACCCGTACGCGGCGAGACTGCTCGGGCGCAGCTGACTGGCCCGCCCGGCGCGGACGAAGCGGGCCAGGTCGGCGGCCACGTCCCGGAGCACCCGCAGGCAACCGTCGCTGTCGCCATTGTGGTCCAGGGCCACGGCGTTGCGTAGCCGGATGCCCGGCGCGGCGAACGTCTCCTCCGGGATCCCGGCGGTCAGACCGAGCTGCCGGGCCCGCTCGATGGCGCCCAGGGCGTACCCGTGGAAGCTGAGGTAGCTGTAGGCCATGGCCAGGTCGTGCCAGCCCCAGGCGGTGTCCCGGTCCGGGTCGGTCACCGCGCCCAGCGCCCGGGCGGCCCGGACGAGGTGCATGACACAGCGGTCCAGTGCGCCCTGGTGGTGCGCGGCGAGCGCGGCGAGCGCGTTGAGGTGTCCGTGCAGGTAGGGCTCGGCGAGGTCGCGGACCGCCGCGGACGCCTCTTCGATCGCTCGGGTGAACTCCGCCGTCCGACCGAGATTGATCAGCGCGGAGAGCCGCTGCACCATCGCGTCCGCTCGTGCCGCCGGGTCCGTCGTGGTGCGGATCACACGCTCCAGCAGAACGTACGACTCCGCAGAGCGGCTGGCCTCCTGCAACGCACGGGCGTGCGTGAGGGCGTCAACCTGGTCATCGACCCGGTCGAGCCAGCCCACCCGCCAACCTCCTGTCGTGCGCGCCTGGCGCACCCGTTCGTCACGTCGCCCGCGACGCTTCATGATTATGTCGTGAGTACTTTGCCGCAACACCCCCCCGAAGGGACAGGGCCCATCCGGCCATCTGCCGCGGTGGCCCGAGCGGCGCGTGCGCTCGCCGCCGCCGGGGTCGGCCCCGCCCGGGTGGAGGCCGAGGTGCTGGCGGCGCACGTGCTCGGGGTTCCCCGGGGTCGGCTGGCACTCGCCGACGACCTTGACGACGACCAGTTGGCGCGACTCGACGACCTGACCCGGCGCCGGGCCGCGCACGAGCCGTTGCAGCACCTCACCGGTCGGGCCGGGTTCCGGCATCTGGAGCTGTCGGTCGGCCCGGGTGTCTTCGTTCCCCGCCCGGAGACCGAGCTGTTGGCCGGTTGGGGCGTCGAGCAGGCCCAGGGGCGAACCGACCCGGTGGTGGTGGACCTGTGCAGCGGCTCGGGCGCGATCGCGTTGGCGGTGGCCCAGGAGCTGCCGGGGGCGCGGGTGATCGCGGTCGAGCGGTCCCCGGCGGCGCTGGCCTGGTTGCGGCGTAACGCGGCGGAGCGGGCCGCGGCGGGGGACCGGCCGATCGAGGTGGTCGAGGCCGACGTGACCGCGCCGGACCTGCTGGCTGGCCTGGTGGGGCGGGTGGACGTGCTGCTCTGCAACCCGCCGTACGTGCCGGACGACGTGGTGGTGCCACCGGACGTGGCCGGGCACGATCCGGCGGAAGCCGTCTTCGGCGGAGCGGACGGCCTGGCGGTGATCCGGCCGGTCATCGCCCGCGCGGCGGTGCTGCTGCGCCCGGGCGGCGTGTTCGGCGTGGAGCACGACGACACCCACGGCGCGGCGGTGCCCGGGCTGCTCGCCGAGGAAGGCGGCTTCACCGCTGTCGTCGCGCATCTGGACCTGACCGGGCGCCCGCGCTACGCGACCGCGTCCCGACGGGCGGACGGCCAGCACGCCCCGATCGGGGCGGCGTGGCAGACTGACTCCTCGTGATGCTCTACGACTGTCGGTCACCCGCCGACCGGGACCGCGGCATCGCTGCGGCGATCGAGGCGGTCAAGAACGGCGAGCTGGTCGTCCTTCCGACGGACACCGTCTACGGGATCGGCGCGGACGCCTTCACCCCGTACGCCGTGAAGGCGCTGCTGGACGCCAAGGGCCGGGGTCGGCAGATGCCGCCGCCGGTGCTGATCGGCTCGCGGCACACCCTGGACGGGTTGGTCTTCTCGCTGCCCACGGCCGCCCGGGACCTGGTGGAGGCGTTCTGGCCGGGTGCGCTGACGATCGTGGTCGAGCACTCGCCGAGCCTGCAGTGGGATCTGGGCGACAAGACCGGCACGGTGGCGGTGCGGATGCCGCTGCACCCGGTGGCGTTGGAGGTGCTGCGCGAGACCGGCCCGATGGCGGTCTCGTCGGCCAACAAGACCGGCCAGCCGGCCGCGGTCACCGCCGAGGAGGCGCGTGACCAGCTCAGCTACTCGGTGCGGGCCTATCTGGAGGCCGGGCCCTGCCCGGATCCGGTGCCCAGCACGATCGTGGATCTGACCGGTGAGGTGCCGCAGCTGTTGCGGGCCGGGGCGATCCCCCTGGAGAAGCTGCGCGACGTCGTTCCGGATCTCGTCGACGGTCGGGCGGTCTGAGTGCCCCCGTTCACGGTTCTGCACGTGTGCATGGGCAACATCTGCCGCTCACCGATGGCGGAGCGGCTGCTCGCCCGCGCGGTGCGGGAGCGGCTGACCCGGCGTGCGCAGGACCCGGCTCGGGCCGAGGAGCTGGTGCACAGCCACAGCGCCGGCACGGGTGGCTGGCACGCGGGCGAGGAGATGAACCCGCCGGCGGCGCGGCAGGTCACCGGCCGTGGTGGGGACGTGGCGGGGTTCGCCGCGCGCAAGCTGCGCTCGGACCACATCGACGCCGCCGACCTGGTCCTGACCGCCACCGCCGACCAGCAGGAGTACGTGGTGGCGTTGCGCCCGGACGCGGCGGCCCGCACGTTCGTGCTGGGTGAGTTCGGCCGGCTGCTGGCCGCGGTGGACGCCGCCGCGCTGCCGGCGGGTGACGCCACCCCGGAGGCCGTGTACGCCCGGGGGGTGGCCCTGGTGGCGGCGGCACACGACGCGCGGTTGGGCGCGTCCGCGCTGTCCACCGACGATCTGGACGACCCGTGGGGTCGCGGCGACCAGTGCTTCAGCCGGGTCGCCGACGAGATCGAGGAGACGGTCCACCCGCTGGCCGGCGTGCTGCTGCCCTGAGCGCGGTGCGAATTTCCTCCGGGTTTGGGGAAAACCGGGGGCGAACGGGGTGTTCCGGGTCATTCTGAACGGGTCCTAGCGTGACCGGCTCCTGCGGGGAGAGCTGATGATCCGGGCCCGACTCGACAAACTGCTGACCGTGGTGATCGCCGGAGTGCTGGCCGGGTTGGCGCTGGCGGCCGCCGCCCTGCCCGCGGCCCTGGTCTTCGGGATCGGCTTCAGCGCCCTGTCGACGCCGTACTCGGAGCTGCCGAACACGCTCCGCACGCCGCCCACCGCGCAGCGCTCCAACCTCTACGCCAACGACGGCACCACCCTGATCACCTCCTTCTACCAGGAGGACCGGGTGGACGTGCCGCTGCACGAGGTGGCCCCGGTGATGCGCCAGGCGATCGTGGCCGCCGAGGACGTGCGGTTCTACCAGCACAGCGGGGTGGACCTGCGGGGCGTCGTGCGGGCGTTCACCGTCAACAAGCGGGACGGCCGGACCCGGCAGGGCGCCTCCACGTTGACCATGCAGTACGTCCGCAACGTGCTCAGCA
The DNA here is from genome assembly GCF_040675155.1 of Micromonospora sp. NPDC049645. Taxonomy (NCBI): domain Bacteria; kingdom Bacillati; phylum Actinomycetota; class Actinomycetes; order Micromonosporales; family Micromonosporaceae; genus Micromonospora; species Micromonospora sp. NPDC049645. The sequence continues at coordinate 90,004 of NZ_JBFAOI010000007.1, read as the reverse complement.
ACGACCCCCGACTGACCGAGGCGCAGCGGGACGCGGCCACCGAACTCACCACCGTCCGCAAGCTCCAGGAGATGCGGTACGCGTTGGCGTTGGAGCGGGAGCTCGACAAGGACGAGATCCTCACCCGCTACCTCAACATCGCCTACTTCGGCGCCGGGGCGTACGGCATCGCGGCGGCCAGCAAACGGTACTTCTCCCGGTCCCCGGCCGAGCTGACGCTGGCCCAGGCGGCCCTGCTCGCCGGTCTGGTGCGTTCGCCGGACAGCGACGACCCGATCAACGGGGACGCCGACAGCGCGGTGGCCCGACGGTCGTACGTGTTGGAGCGGCTGGTGGAGTCGGGGCAGGTGCCGGCGGACGTGGCAGCGGCGGCGCGCGCCGAGCCGTTGCAGCTGCGGCCCAGCGAGACCCCGAACGACTGCACCGGCGTGCCCGACGCGCACAACGACTGGGGCTTCTTCTGCGACTGGTTCACCCGCTGGTGGAGCAGCCAGTCCGCGTTCGGGTCGACCGCCGAGGAGCGGCAGCGCACGCTGCGTCGGGGCGGGTTCTCCATCGTCTCGTCCCTGGACCCGGGGGTGCAGCGGGCCACCACCGAGCAGGTGCTGAGGATCTATCCGACGACGCACGCCGACGCGCTGCCGACCGCGGTGGTGCAGCCGGGCACCGGGCGGGTGCTGGCGATGTCGGTCAACCGCGCCTACAGCGTGGCGGACAACCCGGTCGGGCAGAAGAACCGCCCGAACACGGTCAACCAGCTGATCGCCGGCGGCGGCGCGATCGAGGGGTACCAGGGCGGCTCGACGTTCAAGCTCTTCACCATGCTGGCCGCGCTGGAGTCCGGCCTGCCGCTGTCGACCGACTTCGTGGCGCCGACCCAACTGCTCACCCGCTTCCCGGTGACCGGGGAGGCGAGCTGCGACGGTCGCTGGTGCCCGGCGAACGCCAGCCCGTCGTCGATGGACGGGCCCCGCACCATGTGGAGCGCGTTCGGTCGCTCGGTGAACACGTACTTCGCCTGGCTCACCGAGAAGGTCGGCGCCGACCGGGTGGTGGAGATGGCCGAGCGGCTCGGCATCGTTCTGCGGGCCGACTCCGACGCCAAACTGGCCCGGTACGGCGCGAAGGACTGGGGTCCGTTCACCCTGGGTGTCGCCGCGACCACCCCGTTGGACCTGGCCACCGCGTACGCCACGGTGGCGGCGGAGGGCACCTGGTGCGCGCCGCTGCCGGTGGTGTCGATCACCGACGCGGGCGGGCGGCCGGTCGACGCCGCCAAGCCGGACTGCCGGCAGGTGCTCGACGCCGATGTGGCGCGGGCGGCCACCGACGCGGCGCGCTGTCCGGTCGGCGACCAGTCGATGTACGGACGCTGCGACGGTGCCACCGCCCCCGGGCTGCGGGCGAAGCTCGGCCGTCCGGTCGCGGGCAAGACCGGCAGCTCGGAGCGGTACGAGACGGAGACGGTGGTGGCGTTCACGCCGCAGCTCGCAGTCGCCTCGATGGCCGCGAACCCGGACGATCCGCGGGACGCGGTCGGTCAGGCGGTGCAGGCCCAGCTGGTGAACGCGGTCGGCGAGGTGCTCGCCTTCGCCCTGCGCGACCAACCGGTCCGCGACTTCGTCCCGCCCAGCGAACGAACCGCCTTCCAACCCCAACCCCAGGCCGGCAACTAACCACCCCCGGCCCTCACTCACCCCAAGCATCCCCGCGATCTTGCACTTTCTGTCGTGACAAAAGGGTGCTCATACCTCTAAATCGGCAACACAAAGTGCAAGATCGCGGGGCGCGGGCGCGGGGCGCGGGGCGGTTAGGGGGTTTGCTCGGCGTTGCGGGCTATGTTGCGGGCCATTCCGCCGAAGACCACCGCGTGGAAGGGGGCCACCGAGCCCCAGTAGGCGTGGCCGGCCAGGCCGCGGGGCAGGAAGACGGCGCGCTGCTGGTAACGGCTGCGGCCACCGTCGGCCGGCAGCACCCGCATCTCCAGCCAGGCCCGACCGGGCAGCCGCATCTCGGCGCGCAGTCGCAGCAACTCACCCGGGACGATCTCCTCGACCCGCCAGAAGTCCAGCGCCTCACCGACCTGGAGGCGGTGCGGGTCGCGTCGACCCCGCCGCAACCCGACCCCGCCGACCAGCCGGTCCAGCCAGCCCCGGATCGACCAGGCCAGCGGGAACGAGTACCAGCCGTGTTCGCCACCGACGCCCTCGACGACCCGCCACAGCGCCGCGGGTGGCGCGTCCACCGCCCTCTCCCGGACGTCGGTGTACGCGGTGCCGCCGGACCAGTCCGGGTCGCTGGGCAGCGGCTCGGCGGGCGCGTCCGGGCCGCTCGCGGTGGACCAGCGGGTCTCCACCTGGGCGTCGCGCACCTTGGCCAGTGCCAGCGCCACCGCCTCGTCGAAGCTGGTCAGCCCCTCCGGCGGGTCCGGGACGTACCGGGCGATGTCGTGTTCGTGGGCGACCGCCTCGTGGACCAGGCTCTCCACCAGCGGGCGGGCGATCTTGTTGGGCACCGGGGTGATCAGACCGACCCAGTGCGAGGAGAGCGACGGGGTGAGCGGACGAACCGGCACGATGACCCGCCGACGCAGCCCCGCCACCCGGGCGTAGCGCTGCATCATGTCCTGGAAGGTCAGCACGTCCGGGCCACCGATGTCGAAGCCCCGGTTGACCTCCGCCGGCAGTTCGACGCAGCCGGCCAGATAGCGCAGCACGTCGCGGACGGCGATCGGCTGGATCCGGTTACGGACCCAGCGTGGGGTGACCATGGCCGGCAGCCGCTCGGTCAGGTAGCGCAGCATCTCGAACGACGCCGAGCCGGACCCGATGATCACCGCGGCGCGGAGCACCGCCGTGGGCACCCCGCTGTCCAGCAGGATCCGGCCCACCTCGGCGCGGGAGCGCAGGTGCGGGGAGGGCACCTCCGCGTCGGACGCCGGCTCCGGGCCGCCCAGGTAGACGATCCGGCGTACGCCGGCCGTGCGCGCCGCCGTCGCGAAGTTGGTCGCCGCCGTGCGGTCGGCCGCCTCGAAGTCGGGGCGGCCCAGCGAGTGCACCAGGAAGTACGCGACGTCCACGTCGGCGAACGCGGCGGCCAGCGTCTCCGGCCGGCTCAGGTCCCCCTCGACGATCTCGGCCGCCGAGGCCCAGGGCACGTCGCGCAGCCGCACCGCCCTGCGGGCGAGGCAGCGCACGGTGTGCCCGTCGGCGAGCAGCAGCGGTGTCAGCCGCCCGCCGATGTATCCGGTGGCTCCGGTGACGAGGCATCTCACAGGTCCCAGTGTGCGGCCCCCTAGACTCGTTCGCTGTGGAGACCGAGACGAGCACCTTCTGGGGGCCGGATTTCGCGCAGCTCAGGGCCACCGACCCGGAGATCGCCGGGGTGGTCCTGGGCGAGCTGGACCGGTTGCGCGGTGGCCTGCAGCTCATCGCCAGCGAGAACCTGACCTCGCCGGCCGTGCTGGCGGCGCTCGGCTCGACGCTGACCAACAAGTACGCCGAGGGTTATCCGGGCCGGCGCTACTACGGCGGCTGCGCCGAGGTGGACCGGGCCGAGGAGATCGGCATCGCCCGCGCCAAGGAACTCTTCGGGGCCGAGCACGCCAACCTCCAGCCGCACTCCGGGGCGAGCGCCAACCTGGCCGCGTACGCCGCGTTGGTGCAGCCGGGGGACACGGTGCTGGCGATGGACCTGCCGCACGGCGGGCACCTCACCCACGGCAGCCGGGTGAACTTCTCCGGTAAGTGGTTCCACCCGGTCGGCTACCCGGTCCGGCCGGACACCGAGCAGATCGACTACGACGAGGTACGGGACCTGGCGCGGGCGCACCGACCCAAGCTGATCATCTGTGGGGCCACCGCGTACCCACGCCTGATCGACTTCGCGCGGTTCCGCGAGATCGCCGACGAGGCCGGCGCGTACCTGATGGTGGACGCGGCGCACTTCATCGGTCTGGTCGCCGGCCGGGCGATTCCGTCCCCGGTGCCGTACGCCGACGTCGTCTGCGCCACCACCCACAAGGTGCTGCGCGGCCCGCGCGGCGGCATGATCCTGTGCCGCGAGTCGCTGGCCCAGCGGATCGACAAGGCGGTCTTCCCGTTCACCCAGGGCGGCCCGCTGATGCACGCGGTCGCGGCCAAGGCGGTCGCGCTGCGCGAGGCCGCCCAGCCGGAGTTCCAGACGTACGCCCGGCAGGTGGTCAGCAACGCGCAGGCGCTCGCCGCGGGGCTGGCCGACGAGGGGATGCGTCCGGTGTCCGGTGGCACCGACACCCACCTCGCCCTGATCGACCTGCGCGAGCTGGGGGTTACCGGCGCCGACGCCGAGCGCCGCTGCGACGCCGCCTCGATCACCCTGAACAAGAACGCCATCCCGTACGATCCGCAGCCGCCGATGGTGGCCTCCGGCATCCGGGTGGGCACACCGAGCGTCACCACCCAGGGGATGCGTGAGGGGGAGCTGCGGCAGGTGGCGACGCTGATCGCCCGTGCGGTGCGCACCGATCCCGGCGCCCCGGGCGGGGCGGACGAGCTGACCCGACTCGGTGCCGAGGTGACCGAGCTGGTCGCGGCGTTCCCGGCGTACCCCCGTGGCTGAGCCCGGGGTGGTCCAACCGGACAGCGACCGGCGGTGGCGGTTGCGGCACCTGCCGGTGTTGCTGGCGGCGTCGCTGGCGCTGGCCGCGGTCGCCGCGGTGGTGGGCGGCGTGACCGGCGGCGCGACCGCCGCGTTCGGCGCGGCGGCCGGTGTGGGCGTCACGGTGCTCAGTTACACCCTCACCACAGTGGTGCTGGCCTGGGCCGACCAGATCAACCCACAGTTGCTGCTGCCGCTCGGCCTGGGCCTCTATGCGCTGAAATTCACCCTTCTGGGGGTGGTGATGGTGGCGGTAGCGTCGACCGGTTGGGCCGGATTGGTCCCGCTCTGCCTCGGCATCGTCGCCGGGGTGGCAGTGTGGACGGCGGTGCACATCTGGTGGCTGACCACGGTGCACGCCCGTCGGTCGTCCAGCTGACCCGACGGGCGTCCCACCTTTCGGACGCGCCGCAATGTGTCGGCCTCCGGTCATTTTCCGACGGGCGGAAGGGGAGTAGCGTGCCCACAGACGACGGCGCCCACGAGAAGCCCACACAACGACGGTTGTGCGGGGGGTGAGGCACAGCCTCGTCTTCCCGGCTGATATCGTTCGCCCCGTCATGGCTGGTGACCAAACCCCCCGTCCCGCCGGCGAACCGGACGACTATCCGTCCGGCGCCGGTCAGGGTTGGACCGCGCTCAGCTACCTCATCGGAGGCATGCTCGTGTGGGGTTTCATCGGTTGGCTGGTTGACCAGTGGCTCGACACCGGCGGCGTCGCCACCGGGATCGGCGTCGTGCTCGGTATGGCTGGGGGCATCATCCTGGTCGTCCGCCGACTCGGCACGCCTACTTAGGAAGGGACGCGGTGTTCGGACAGGCGAACGTTCTGGCAGCGGGCCAGGCGGGATTCCCACCCACGGTGGACGACTTCTACCTGCCCAGCATCCTGCCCTGGGGTGTGGAGAACTCGTACTGGTTCACCAAGATCACGGCGATGGTCTGGATCGCGGTCGGCGTCCTGATCATCTTCTTCCTGGCGACCTACCGGAACCCGCAGTTGGTGCCGACCAAGAAGCAGTGGTTCGCCGAGTCGATCTACGGCTTCGTGCGTAACAACATCGCGGTCGACATGATCGGCCACCAGGGCGTGCGGTTCGCCCCCTACTTCACGACGCTGTTCTGCTTCGTGCTGCTGACGAACGCGTTCGCGATCATCCCGTTCTTCCAGATCTCGCCGAACTCGCACATCGCCTTCCCGGCGATCCTCGCGATCATCAGCTATGTGCTGTTCAACTACGTCGGCATCAAGAAGCACGGCTTCGTCAAGTACTTCAAGAACTCGCTGATCCCGCCGGCACCCTGGTACATCCTGCCGCTGCTGATCCCGATCGAGCTCTTCTCCACCTTCATCGTCCGGCCGTTCTCGCTCGCGGTTCGTCTCTTCGCGAACATGTTCGCCGGTCACATGCTCCTGCTGGTCTTCACGCTCGGCGGCTTCGCGATGCTGAGCACCAACGCCTGGCTGGCCCCCGTGTCGGTGCTCTCCTGGGTGATGACCATCGCGCTCACCTTCCTCGAGTTCCTGGTGATCTGCCTGCAGGCATACGTCTTCACCGTCCTCACCGCCAGCTACGTGCAGGGCGCGCTCGCCGAAGAGCACTGATCCACCGCACCATCCGTTGTCGTCCCGCGTGAGAGTCACGCGTGATAACCAGGAGGAACCACACCAATGGACGCTAGCGTTCTCGCCGAGGTCACCGGTAGCACCGCTGCCATCGGCTACGGTCTCGCCGCCATCGGCCCGGGCATCGGCGTTGGCCTGGTCTTCGCTGCCTACATCCAGTCGACCGCCCGGCAGCCGGAGTCGTCGCGGATGACCCTTCCGTACGTCTGGATCGGCTTCGCCGTCATCGAGGCGCTCGCGCTGCTCGGCATCGCCTTCGGCTTCATCTGGGCCGGCTGATCCCGCCCCTTCCGACCGGGAGGTCACCCATGTTGTTCCTCCTCGCCGCCGAGGGTGGTGAGTCAGAGCACAACCCGATCATCCCGCTTTGGCAGGAGATCGTGGTCGGCTCGGTTGCCTTCGCCGTGCTCTGCTTCGTGTTGATGAAGTTCGTCTTCCCGCGCATGGAGCAGACGTTCCAGGCCCGGGTCGACGCGATCGAGGGCGGCATCAAGCGCGCCGAGGCCGCCCAGGCCGAGGCGAACCAGCTGCTCGAGCAGTACCGTGCCCAGCTCGCTGAGGCCCGGACCGACGCCGCCAAGATCCGTGACGACGCGCGGGCCGACGCCGAGGGCATCCGGCAGGACATCCTCGCCAAGGCGCGGGAAGAGTCCGACCGGGTGATCCAGGCGGGCAAGGACGCGCTCGCCGCCGAGCGGGCCACCATCGTGCGCGAGCTGCGCGCGGAGGTCGGCACGATCGCGGTGGACCTGGCCAGCAAGATCGTTGGCGAGTCGCTGGCCGACGAGGCGCGGCGCAAGGGCACCGTCGACCGGTTCCTGAGCGGTCTCGAGAGCACGGGGGCCCGCTGATGCAGGCCGCCAGCCGGGAGTCGTACAAGGTCGCGGCCGAGCGCCTCGACGCGTACGTCCGCGGCGCGGAGCCGTCGGCGGTGGCCTCCACCGCCGACGCCATCCTCTCCGTGGCGACCCTGCTGCGGCGTGAGCCGCGGCTGCGCCGGGCGCTCTCCGAGCCGGCCCGTTCCGGCGAGGACCGCGGCGCGCTGCTCGGCGACATGCTGGGTGGGCGGATCGGCGCGGACGCGCTCGACCTGCTCGTCTCGCTGGTCTCCGGCCGCTGGTCGGCACCGTCGGAGCTGCTCGACGGCACCGAGCGCCTCGGCGTGGAGGCGCTGCTGGCCAGCGCCGACAAGGCCGGTGAGCTGGGCGAGGTCGAGGACGAGCTGTTCCGCTTCGGTCAGGTCGTGTCGGGTCAGTCGGCGCTGAGCAACGCGTTCGCCGACCCGGTCGCCCCGGTCGAGCAGCGGGCCACCCTGGCCCGTGAGCTGCTCGCCGACAAGGCCCGCCCGGTCACCGTCCGCCTCGTCGAGGCGGCGCTCGGCGGGTTCGGGGGACGCTCCTTCGCCGGGGCGCTCACCCGGCTGGTCGAGCTCGCCGCCGACCGGCGTGACCGGCAGGTGGCGTACGTGACCGTCGCGGCCCCGTTGAGTGACGAGGACGAGCGTCGGCTGGGTGCGAGCCTCACCGCGATATACGGTCGAGAGGTCTCCGTCAAGCAGACGGTCGACCCCGCCGTCCTCGGTGGCGTGAGCGTCCGGGTCGGTTCCGACCTGTACGACGGCACCATCCTGCGCCGCCTCAACGAGACCCGCAACGCGCTCGCGAAGCGCTGATCGGCCTCGCCGCCCAGTCCGCCGCTTGGCGTCGGGGCGGTTCAGCCGCCCAGCGCCCGGATTGACAGACGCCATTCGGACCGGTTGGTACTAGGTATCCCGGGCCCCTGAATTTTAAGGAAGCAGAGGATGGCCGAGCTGACCATCTCGACGGAGGAGATCCGCGGCGCCCTGGAGCGCTACGTCTCCTCCTACTCGTCCGACGTCTCCCGCGAGGAGGTCGGCACCGTCGCCGACACCGGCGACGGCATCGCCCACGTCGAGGGCCTGCCCTCGACCATGACCAACGAGCTCCTGGAGTTCGAGGACGGCACGCTCGGCGTGGCGTTGAACCTCGACGTCCGGGAGATCGGCGTCGTCGTTCTCGGTGACTCCGCCAAGCTGGAGGAGGGGCAGCGGGTCAAGCGCACCGAGCGGGTTCTCTCCGTTCCGGTCGGCGACGCCTTCCTCGGCCGCGTCGTCAACGCGCTGGGCGACCCGATCGACGGGCTTGGCGACATCGCCAACGAGGGCTTCCGCGAGCTGGAGCTACAGGCTCCGAACGTGATGTCCCGGCAGTCCGTCGACGAGCCGCTGCAGACCGGCATCAAGGCCATCGACGCGATGACCCCGATCGGTCGGGGCCAGCGGCAGCTGATCATCGGTGACCGGAAGACCGGTAAGACCACGGTCGCCCTGGACGCCATCCTCAACCAGCGGGACAACTGGCGCACCGGCGACCCGAAGAAGCAGGTTCGCTGCATCTACGTCGCCATCGGCCAGAAGGCCTCCACCATCGCCTCCATCAAGGGGCAGTTGGAGGAGGCGGGCGCGATGGAGTACACCACCATCGTCGCCTCCCCGGCCTCCGACCCGGCCGGCTTCAAGTACCTCGCTCCGTACACCGGCTCGTCCATCGGGCAGCACTGGATGTACGGCGGCAAGCACGTTCTGATCGTCTTCGACGACCTGAGCAAGCAGGCCGAGGCGTACCGCGCCGTGTCGCTGCTGCTGCGTCGCCCGCCGGGCCGTGAGGCGTACCCGGGTGACGTCTTCTACCTGCACTCCCGCCTGCTGGAGCGCTGCGCGAAGCTCTCCGACGAGCTGGGTGGCGGCTCGATGACCGGTCTGCCGATCATCGAGACGAAGGCCAACGACATCTCGGCCTTCATCCCGACCAACGTCATCTCGATCACCGACGGTCAGATCTTCCTGGAGACCGACCTGTTCAACCAGGGCGTTCGTCCGGCGATCAACGTCGGCACCTCGGTTTCCCGGGTCGGTGGCGCCGCGCAGGTCAAGCCGATGAAGAAGGTCGCCGGTTCGCTGCGGCTCAACCTCGCGCAGTACCGCGAGCTGGAGGCGTTCGCCGCCTTCGCCTCCGACCTGGACCGGGCCTCCCGGGCCCAGCTGGACCGCGGTTCGCGTCTGGTCGAGCTGCTCAAGCAGCCGAACTACTCGCCGTTCCCGGTGCAGGAGCAGGTCGTCTCCGTCTGGGCCGGCACCGAGGGCAAGCTGGACGACATCCCGGTGGGCGAGGTCCGGCGCTTCGAGTCGGAGTTCCTCCAGTACCTGCGGCACAAGCACCAGGGCGTGCTGGCCGGGATCGCCGACAACCAGTGGAACGACGACATCATCGGCTCCCTGGACAGCGCGATCAGCGAGTTCAAGCAGGTCTTCCTCGGCAAGGAGGACGAGCGCAAGGTCAACGACGCGCCGGCCGCGCCGCTGGAGGGCGACGAGAACCGCGAGACGGTGACCCGCTTCCGCGACGGCGCGACCGACCGCCCGGCCGAGAGCTGATCTGATGGCGGCCCAGGTACGCGTTCTTCGTCAACGGATCCGCTCGGCGAAGTCGATGAAGAAGATCACCAAGGCGATGGAGCTCGTGGCGACGAGCCGGATCGCCAAGGCTCAGGCCCGGGTGCAGGCGTCCCTGCCGTACGCCCAGGCCATCACCGGTGTGCTCACGGCGCTGGCGTCCAACGCGCGGATCGACCACCCGCTGCTCACCCCGCGCGAGCGGGTGCGGCGGGCGGGCGTCCTGTTGGTCACCAGCGACCGTGGCCTGGCCGGCGGTTACAGCTCCAACGCGATCAGGATGGCGGAGTCGCTGATCGCGCGGCTCAAGGAGGACGGCAAGGAGCCGGTGCTCTACGTCATCGGGCGTAAGGGCGTCGGGTTCTACCGGTTCCGCGAGCGGCCGATCGAGGCGAACTGGACCGGTTTCAGCGAACAGCCGTCGTTCGAGGACGCGCGTACCGTCGGTGAGACGCTGATCAAGGCGTTCACGGCCGGTGCGGACGACGTCGACGGCGGCGCCGGAGCCGACGGGGTGCTCGGCGTCGACGAGTTGCACATCGTCTACACCGAGTTCCACTCGCTCATGACGCAGAACCCGGTGACCAAGGTCATCGGTCCGATGCAGGTGGAGGACCGGCCGCGCTCCGAGGGGTTGCTGCCGGCGTACGAGTTCGAGCCGGAGGCGGAGGCGCTGCTCGACGCGCTCCTGCCGAGGTACATCAACACGCGGATCTACGCGGCGTTGATCGAGTCGGCGGCGAGTGAGTCGGCGGCACGGCGGCGGGCGATGAAGAGCGCCACCGACAACGCCGAAGAGATGATCGAGAAGTACACGCGCGAGATGAACTCGGCTCGCCAGGCCGGGATCACCCAGGAGATCAGCGAGATCGTCGGCGGCGCCAACGCGCTGGCCGCGTCGGGAAGTGAAGTGTGATGACTGCACCAGTAGAGACCAAGACGGCCACGGGTCGCGTGGTCCGGGTCATCGGCCCGGTCGTCGACGCCGAATTCCCGCGCGACGCCATGCCGGCCCTGTTCAACGCTCTCAACGTCAAGGTGAACCTGTCCGGCGGTGAGAAGACGCTGACCCTGGAGGTCGCCCAGCACCTGGGTGACAACCTGGTCCGTGCCATCTCGATGCAGCCGACCGACGGCCTGGTCCGTGGCGCCGAGGTGCGCGACCGCGGCGAGCCGATCACGGTGCCGGTGGGCGACGCGGTCAAGGGCAAGGTGTTCAACGCGATCGGCGAGGTGCTCAACCTCACCGAGGGCGAGACGTTCGAGGCCGACGACCGGTGGGGCATCCACCGCAAGGCTCCGGCCTTCGCGGACCTGGAGCCGAAGACCGAGATGCTGGAGACCGGCATCAAGGTCATCGACCTGCTCGCCCCGTACGTCAAGGGCGGCAAGATCGGCCTGTTCGGCGGCGCGGGTGTGGGCAAGACGGTGCTCATCCAGGAGATGATCACCCGGGTTGCCCGCAACTTCGGTGGTACCTCGGTGTTCGCCGGCGTGGGTGAGCGCACCCGTGAGGGCAACGACCTCATCGCCGAGATGACCGAGTCCGGCGTCATCGACAAGACCGCGCTGGTCTACGGCCAGATGGACGAGCCGCCGGGCACCCGGCTGCGGGTGGCGCTCTCCGCGCTGACCATGGCGGAGTACTTCCGGGACGTGAAGAAGCAGGAGGTGCTGCTCTTCATCGACAACATCTTCCGCTTCACGCAGGCCGGTTCGGAGGTGTCCACCCTGCTCGGCCGGATGCCGAGCGCCGTGGGTTACCAGCCGACCCTGGCCGACGAGATGGGCGAGCTCCAGGAGCGGATCACCTCCGTCCGGGGCCAGGCCATCACCTCGATGCAGGCGATCTACGTGCCGGCGGACGACTACACCGACCCCGCCCCGGCCACCACGTTCGCCCACCTGGACGCGACCACCAACCTGGAGCGGTCGATCTCCGACAAGGGCATCTACCCGGCCGTGGACCCGCTGGCGTCCTCGTCCCGGATCCTCGCCCCGGAGTTCGTCGGCAACGACCACTTCCAGGTCGCCACCGAGGTGAAGCGGATCCTGCAGCGCTACCGCGACCTGCAGGACATCATCGCCATCCTCGGTATCGAGGAGCTCTCCGAGGAAGACAAGATCACCGTGGCTCGGGCCCGGCGGATCGAGCGCTTCCTGTCGCAGAACACCTACGCGGCGGAGCAGTTCACCGGCGTGCCGGGCTCGACGGTCCCGATCAAGGAGACCATTGAGGCGTTCCGGAAGATCAGCGAGGGTGAGTACGACCACTTCCCCGAGCAGGCGTTCTTCATGTGCGGCGGTCTCGAGGACCTGGAGAAGAAGGCTGAGGAGCTGATGAAGGGCTGACCAGCCCCCGTCGGACCCGTAACAAAAAGACTGCCCCGGCAACGCCGGGGCAGTCTTTTGTTCATGTTCGCGCCTTACCATCGTCGCGGTCCGTTACTCGCGGTCGTCACTTTCGAGGCTCCCGAGATACGGTTCGTTCCGCGCGCTCACCTGAACGAGCGTTGATCTGTGCAACCTTTCGGCGACGTGCGCCCGTCTTCCTCATCGTGGGCGTAACGAACGGAGATGCTCGTGGGTAAGGCCGGCAAGAGTGGCCGCAAGCCGTCCATCTGGCGAGGCGTGCCACGGTGGGCCCGGATCTGCACGGTGTTCGGCACCGTGCTGACCGTGCTCAGTGGGGCCGTGCTGGTCGGCACCGAGGTGCTCATGGCCCGCTACGAGGGGGCCGTCGGCAAGGCCGATCTCTTCGGTGACCAGGCGGCCGGCGCCCAGGCGAAGAAGAGCGAGATCAAGGGTCCGCTCAACATCCTGCTCGTCGGCATCGACCCACGTACGCCGACGGCCGCGCCCCTGGCCGACTCGATCATGGTGCTGCACGTGCCGGCCTCGATGGACCGGGCCTACCTGTTCTCGCTGCCACGCGACCTCTACGTGGACATCCCGCCGTTCAAGAAGGCCGAATTCCCGGGCGAGACCACGAAGATCAACGCCGCGATGTCGTTCGGCAGCAAGGTGCCGGGGGCCAACCCCGACGCGGCCCGGGGCTTCGAGCTGCTGGCCACCACCGTGCAGAAGGTGACCGGCATCAAGCGGTTCGACGCCGGCGCGATCATCAACTTCACCGGCTTCCAGAAGATCGTCGACGCCATGGGCGGTGTCGACATGTACATCGAGCGCGACGTGAAGTCCGAGCACAAGCAGCCGGACGGCAAGCCTCGGCCGGGCAACACCCGCGGTGAGGGCTACGTCGGCCCGCAGGCGATCTACAAGAAGGGCAACCGGCACCTGAGTGGGTGGCAGGCGCTGGACTACGTCCGGCAGCGCTACCCGAAGAACGGCGTTCCGGATTCCGACTACGGCCGGCAGCGCCACCAGCAGCAGTTCGTCAAGGCCATGGTCGGCCAGGCGTTCAGCGCCGACGTGGTGTCCAACCCGATCAAGCTCGACAAGGTGCTCCGCGCCGCCGGCCAATCACTGATCTTCAACGGTCGGGGCAACAGTGTGGTCGACTTCGGGCTCGCCCTGAAGGACATCCGCCCGAACACGATCGAGATGATTAAGCTGCCCGGTGGGGGCGTCTTCGACGGTAAGAGGTATCTGGGCGAGCAGTTCCAGCCGGGGGTGCCGGACTTCTTCACCGCCCTGCACAACGAGCAACTCGACCCGTTCCTGCTCGAGCACCCGGAATTTGTGAACAAGGCCAAGTAGTCGGGACGCCGTTGTCCGCACCCGCGTTGGGCGCGCCTCATCGTCAGGCTAGACTTTCGGCAATCCGTAGCCGCAGCAAGGAGACAGCGTGGCACAGCAGCTTCACGTCGAGCTCGTCGCCGTCGAGGAGAAGGTCTGGTCCGGTGACGCCGAGATGGTCGTCGCCCGGACGACCGAGGGCGAGCTGGGTGTCCTGCCGGGGCACGCGCCGCTGCTCGGCCAGCTGGCCGAGCCGGGTCAGGTGCGCATCAAGCTGGCCGGTGGCGAGCAGGTGTCCTACGAGGTGTCCGGCGGCTTCCTCTCGGTGAGCGCCGACGGCGTCACCGTGCTGGCCGAGAGCGCGACCCCGGTCTCCGCACAGAGCCGCTGAGCCACACCGGGGATGGAGATCGTCGAAGGACTCGGAATCGGCGTTGTCGTCATCCTCTGCGCGCTACTGATCCTGTTCGGCCGGCGAGCGCTGGTCACCCGCAGCGGTGGCATCATCCGGCTTAGCGTCCGCGTCTCCACCATGCTCGACGGCCGTGGCTGGTCGCCCGGCTTCGGTCGGTTCGCCGGTGACGAGTTGCGCTGGTACCGGATGTTCAGCTTCGCGATCCGGCCCAAGCGGGTGCTCTCCCGCAAGGGCCTGGCGGTGGAGCGCCGCCGGTTGCCCGAAGGCCAGGAACGGCTCTCCATGCCGGCCGACTGGGTGATCCTCCGCTGTACCAGTCACCACGCACCGGTGGAGATCGCCATGGCGCGATCGACCGTTACCGGTTTCCTCTCCTGGCTCGAGGCCGCCCCTCCGGGGGCGGTCTCGCCGCGTATGGCCTCCCAGGACTGGCCTGCCGCCTGACCGGGGCGCATCTCCTCGAACTGCTCGGCGAGCAGTCGGCGTGCGGCCCTCGCCCTGCACGGCGAAGCCGGGATCCTGCCGGAATCATTCCGCTGTCGTTGACCATGTCGGTCGAGGTGGCCCCGACGCCGCCCGGACTGGATCGTGCCGCGGGCTGGCCTGCCGGCCACCCGGAGGAGGGGACCCGGCCAGTGGGAGGACCGGAGCCCGGCCGGTGGCTCCGTATGGTGGCCGGGTGGGGGCCGGTCGACGCAGTTGGTGGCCCGAGCTACTGCTCGGGCTGGTCGCGGCCGGATTGGGCCTGGCGACCACCCGACTGATCGCGCCGGGGCTGCCGCGCGAGACGTGGGCCGGCGTCTTCGCCGTGTTCGCCGGGTTGGTTCTGGTCGGCGTGCGCCGACTGCCCTGGCTGGTGCTCGTCGCCGAGTGTGCGCTGGTGCTCGTCGCCGACGCCACCACTGTGACCGGCACCGACACGGCGCAGCTCGCGGCGGCGGTCGCGCTCGGGTTCGTCGCCTATCGGGCGAACTGGCCGGCGACTGCTGCGGCCTTCGCCCTGTTCTACTCCGCGACCCTGGTGAACGTCGTCGACCCGGGCAACGCCGTGGTGGTCACCGGCGCCCAGGGCGTGCTCCGATTCATCACGTTGACCGGCATCGCCGCCGCGCCCGTCGCCTTCGGCCGTTACCTGCGCGGTGTCCGCCACGGGACGTTGGTCGCCGAGGAGCGGGCTCGGGAGGCCGAGTTCCGCCAGGCGGTGGAAACCCGGGCCGCCCGATTGGCCGAGCGTGCTGGCATAGCGCGGGACCTGCACGACATCGTGGCGCACCACATCGCCGCGATCGCCCTGCGCGCGGGCTCCGCCCGGTACGCGGTCGCGCGCACCGGCAACGCCGACGAGGCCGTGCTGGCGCTGGGCGAGCTGCGGGACACCGCCGGCCACGTGTTGGACGAGCTGCGGGAGCTGCTGGAGGTGCTGCGTGACCCGGACGCTGTCGAGTCGGCTGCCCCTCAGGTGGAGCCGGAGCAGTTGATCGCCGATGCCGCCCGCCGGGTCCGGGAGGCCGGGGTGGCGCTGCGGGTGACCGTGTCCGGCGCGCTGGCCGACGCCCCACTTGTGGTCGGCACGACCGCCGCCCGGGTGGTGCAGGAGGCGCTGACCAACGCTCTCAAGCACGCCGGCCCTGGAGCGAGCGTCTCGGTCGAGGTGCGGTCCTACGCGGGAGGTCTGGTGGTCGAGGTGCGCGACAGCGGACCGGTCCGGCCCCGACCGGTGCTGCCGCCGTCCGGGTACGGGCTCGGCGGGATGCGGGAGCGGGTCGGGCTGCTCGGTGGCACGCTGAGCGCGGCGGCGACCGAGGACGGCGGATGGCTGGTGCAGGCACGGTTGCCGATCAGGGAGAACGCGTGATCAGGGTGCTCGTGGTGGACGACCAGGCGCTGGTCCGGGCGGGCGTGGGGCTGCTGCTGCGGACGGCCGGCGAGTTCGAGGTCGTGGGGGAGGCTGGGGACGGGCTGGAGGCGGTCCGGCTCGCCGAGCGGCTGCGCCCGGACGTGGTGTTGATGGACCTGCGGATGCCCCGGATGGACGGCATCGAAGCGACCCGCCGCATCCTGGACCGCCAGCCAGCCGCCCGGGTGCTGGTGCTCACCACCTTCGCCGACGACGCGAACGTCTACGGCGCGCTGGGGGCTGGCGCGCTCGGCTACCTGGTCAAGGATGGCGAGCCGGAAGAGCTGATTGATGCGGTGCGCCGGGCCGCCGGGGGTGAGCCGCTGCTCGCCCCGCCGGTGCTGGCGCGGATCGTCCAGCGGGCGATCGCCGTGCACGAGCGGGAGCGCCAGCGGGAGCCGGACCGGCTCGGGCCGAGACTGCGACTCCTCAGCCGGCGGGAGCGGGAGGCGCTCGCGTTGGTTGGCGCCGGGCTGTCCAACGCCGAGATCGGCGCTCGGCTGCACCTGGGCGTCACCACCGTCAAGACACACGTCTCGGCCGCGATGGAGAAGCTCCACCTGCGCAACCGGGTGCAGGCCGCGGTGGTGGCACACCGGCTGGGGCTGGTCGACGACGACTTCAATCCGGTGCTCGAACTGGACGCCCCTGAGCGCCACCCGGGGGACACCTAGGGATACCGGCGGCCACCCGGAGGATGCGGGCCGGCCGGCGGGAGGGGCGTCGACGTGCGGCCCGCGCGGGACAGTCGGTCGGTGACCTTCGAACCCCTTCTCGATCTGCTTACCCGCCTACCACCCGGGTACGTGCTGCTGGTCGCCGCCGCGGTGTTGGCGGCGGAGGTCGGCCTGCTTGCCGGTCTCGTGCTGCCGGCGGCCACCACCATGCTCACCGTGGGCCTGCTGGCCCGTGACGGTCAGGTGGACCTCGTGGTCGCGCTGGTGGTCACGACGCTGGCGGCCTTCGCCGGCGACCAGGCCGGCTACCTGGAGGGTCGCCTCCTCGGTGCCCGGCTGCGGACCGGCCGGATGGGCCGGCGGATCGGGCCGGAGCGCTGGCAGCGGGCCGAGTCGCTGGTGTCTGCCCGGGGCGGCCTGGCTGTCCTCCTTGGCCGGTGGACTGCCTTCGTCCGGACCCTGGTGCCCCGGGTGGCCGGTGCGGTCGGGCTGCCGTACCGGCGGTTCGTGGCCTTCAACGCCCTCGGTGTGCTGATCTGGGTGCCGGGCACCGTGCTGGTCGGCTACACCATCGGGGCGGTGCCCACCGGGGCACTGGCCGGCGGCGGCGCGCTGCTGGTCGTGGTGGCCGCGGGTGTGTCGTTGGTCCGCCGCGTGCGGCGGGCCAGGGCCCGCCGCCGGGTGACCGCCAGCAGGTCCTGTGCGGGACTGCGCCGTCAGGGCGGGCCGGGCGGCTGGGCACGCGGCTCCCGGCGGCCAGGTCCGGGGCGGGGCGTGCGCAGCCGGCGCGGTGCGCTGGACGACTCCGGCCGCTGAAGCGGGTCAGGCGGGCGCCCCGACCAGTTCCGCCCCCAACTCGCGGGGTAGCCACCTCCGGTGACGCGTGGTGGCGGCCAGAGTGGGAACCCACCCTTCGACGTGGTGCGGAGCACCGACGGTCAGCGGTTGCCGCCTGGCACCCATAGCACATCTCCTGCCGGATTTGCCGTTCTTGACAGGATAAAGAGCAGATCGGAGAGCCGGTTGAGATACTTTGCCGGGAGCGTGCTGGTTCGTTCCGGATCATGGCTGACCAGCGCCCACGCCGCCCGTTCGGCACGCCGGACGACGGTCCGCGCCACGTGCAGCAGCGCCGCGCCCGCGGTGCCGCCGGGGAGGATGAAGGAGTCGAGCTTGCTCAGGCGCGCGTTGTACTCGTCGCACCAGCCCTCCAGGCGCTCGACGTACTCCTCGGTCACCCGCAGCGGCGGGTACTTCGGCTCCGGCTCGACCGGGGTGGACAGGTCGGCGCCGACGTCGAACAGGTCGTTCTGCACCGACCCCAGCACCCCGCGTAGCTCCTCGTCGAGGTTCCCCAGCGCGAGCGCGACACCGATCGCCGCGTTGCACTCGTCGACATCCGCGTACGCGGCGATCCGGGGATCGGTCTTCGGCACCTGCTCGTTGTTGCTCAGCCTGGTCATGCCGGCGTCGCCGGCCTTGGTGTAGATGCGCGTGAGGTGGACGGCCATGACGCACAGCCTACGGATTCCCGACCTGACGATCCCGGCGCGGCCGGACAGCACCGCCGGCTGGCCGGTGGTGGTGGGCCCCGGCGACGGCGGCGATTCGGCGGTCAACGATGTCGACGTCATCCGGGTGCACGGTGACGCCCGGCTGGCCGGCACCGTGCACGTGGTCGGCGCCAAGAACTCCGCGTTGAAGCTGATGGCCGCCGCGCTGCTCGCGCCCGGCCGTAGCGTGATCACCAACGTCCCCCGGATCACCGACATCGCGATCATGGGAGAGGTGTTGCGTCGGCTGGGCTGCGACGTCCAGTTCGACGCGGACGATCCGGTCGACCCGATGGTCGCTCGCGGCGGGGTGGCCCGGTCCCGGTCGGTGACAATCGACGTGCCCGAGCAGCCGGGGGCGGACGCCGACTACGACCTGGTCCGCCGGTTGCGCGCCTCGATCTGTGTGCTCGGTCCGCTGTTGGCCCGTCGGGGGTACGTCCGGGTGGCCCATCCCGGCGGCGACGCGATCGGGTCGCGGGGGTTGGACATGCACATCTCCGGGCTGACCCGGATGGGCGCGGAGATCTCCGGTGAGCACGGGTTCGTCATCGCGTCCGCCCCGCACGGCCTGCGTGGCGCGGACATCGTGTTGGACTTTCCCAGCGTCGGCGCGACCGAGAACCTGGTGATGGCGGCGGTGCTGGCCCAGGGCGCCACGATGATCGACAACGCGGCCCGGGAGCCGGAGATCGTCGACATCTGCACGATGCTCAACCAGATGGGCGCGCGTATCGCCGGCGCGGGCACGTCCACGTTGCGGATCACCGGAGTGTCCGGTCTGCGCCCGGTGCGGCACGCCACGGTGGGGGATCGGATCGTCGCCGGCACCTGGGCGTTCGGCGCGGCGATGACCCGGGGGGACGTGACGGTGACCGGGCTTGATCCGGCCTTCCTGGAGGTCGCGCTGGACAAGGTGGTGGCCGCCGGCGGCCTGGTGGAGACGCGGGGGGACGGCTTCCGGGTCCGGATGGACGAGCGGCCCCGGGCGGTGGACGTGGTGACGCTGCCGTACCCCGGCTTCGCCACCGACCTGCTACCGATGGCGATCGGGCTGGCCGCCGTCAGCGACGGCGCCTCCCTGATCACCGAGAACATCTTCGACGGCCGGTTCATGTTCGCCAACGAGATGATGCGGCTCGGTGCGGACATCAAGACCGACGGGCACCACGCGGTGGTCCGTGGCCGGGATCGACTCTCCGGCGCCCCGGTGCGGGCCACCGACATCCGTGCCGGCGCGGGGCTGATCATCGCCGGGCTCTGCGCGCAGGGGGTCACCGAGGTCTCCCACGTGCACCACGTCGACCGGGGCTACCCGGATTTCGTGGCCGACCTGCGCGCGCTCGGGGTGACGGTCGAGCGGGGTACCACGCCGGAGGAGCCGGCACTGGAGATTTGACGGCGCAGGCGTCCTCGTCCGGCCCGACCGGGCGGGCGCTGCTTCCTCCATCGGCCCGACCCGACCCGACCCGGCCCGACCCGACCCGGCCCGACCCGACCCGGCCCGACCCGACCCGGCCCGGCCCGGCCCGGCCCGACCCGACCCGACCCGGCCCGACCGCCACTTAGCCATCGTTCAGGCTCGCCGACTAGGGTGCAGGCAGGCACTCAATCGCAGCGAGGGAGAAGTAGATGGCGGGTCGACTCGCGGTCGTCGGGGCCGGGTTGATGGGTTCCGGCATCGCCCAGGTGGCGGCGCAGGCTGGCTGGCAGGTGACGCTGCGCGACCTGGACGACGCGGCCACCACCCGGGGGCTCAGCGGCATCCGGAAGTCACTGGAGAAGTTCGCCGAGAAGGGTCGGATCGAGGCGTCCGAGGTCGAGGCGACGCTGGCCCGGATCACCCCGACCACCGACCTGGAGGCGGCGGCGGACGCGGACATCGTGGTCGAGGCGGTCTTCGAGCGGCTGGAGATCAAGCACGAGGTGTTCCGCGCCCTGGACAAGATCTGCAAGTCGGACGCGGTGCTGGCCACCAACACCTCGGCCATCCCGGTCACCCAGATCGCCGCGGTGACCGAGCGACCCGAGGCGGTCGTCGGCACCCACTTCTTCTCGCCGGTGCCGATGATGCAGCTCTGCGAGTTGGTTCGCGGTTACAAGACCAACGACGCCACGCTGGACACGGCGCGGGCCTTCGCCGAGGAGATCGGCAAGACGGTCGTGGTGGTCAACCGGGACATCGCCGGTTTCGTCACGACCCGGCTTATCTCCGCCCTGGTGATGGAGGCGGTCAAACTGGTCGAGGCCGGTGTGGTGTCGGCGGAGGACCTGGACACCGCCTGCCGGCTGGGCTTCGGGCACGCGATGGGTCCGCTGGCCACCACCGACCTGACCGGCGTGGACGTGCTGCTGCACGCCTCGAAGAACATCTACACCGACACCGCCGACGAGAAGTTCTTCCCGCCGGAGTTGCTCCAGCGGATGGTCACCGCCGGCGACCTGGGCCGCAAGACCGGCAAGGGCTTCTACACGTACTGAGGTGTGGCGGCCGGGGCGGGAGGCCGCCCCGGCCGGCCGCTCAGCCGTCGCGCTTGGTGGTCCAGCGGAACGTGGTCAGGCAGAGCACCACACCGATCACGCACCACAGGACCAGCACGATCGCCACCCGGCCCAGTTCGAACGAGCCGCCCGGCTCCTGCGCGCCGAAGCTCTCCGGCAGGAACACCGACCGCAGCCCCTGGCACATCCACTTCAGCGGGAACAGCGCCGCCACCTGCTGCATCCAGGTGGGCAGGTCGGTGAAGACGAAGAACACCCCGGAGATGAACTGGAGCACCAGGGCGACCGGGGTGACCACCGCCGAGCCGCTGCGGGCGGTGCGGGCCAGCGACGAGATCGCGATGCCGCACAGGGTGCACGCGGTCACCCCGAGCACGGAGACCCAGCCGAAGGTGAGCCACTTCGCGGCGGTGCCGGGCAGGTCGAGGTCGAACAGCGCCACCGCGACGGCCAGCAACAGCGCCGTCTCGGCGATGCCGATCGCCACCACCATGATCACCTTGCCGGCGAACCAGACCCACTTCGGCATCGGCGTGCCCCGGTAGCGCTTGAGCACGCCCCGGTCGCGCTCGATCGGGATCCAGATGCCGAGGTTCTGGAAGCTCACCGTCATCAGGCCGGTCGCGATCATGCCGGTGATGAAGTACTGGGTGAACTTGACGCCGCCGCCGATCGTGCCATCGAAGATCGACGCGAAGATCAGGATCATGATGATGGGGAAGCCCATCGTGAAGACCACGGACTCCCGGCTGCGCAGGAACTGGGTGATCTCCAGTCGGCCCTGACGCAGGGCGAGCGCGCCGGCGCCCGGCCGGCGGCTGCGGGTCGCGGGGACCGGCGTCGCCGGCTTCGTCGTGGTCGTCATCGCGCGTGTCCGATCATGGTGAGGTAGACGTCCTCCAGGGTCGGCCGGGTCACCGTGAGCCCGGGGACCTCGCCGCCGTGACGCGCGGCCAGGTCGGCCACGAGGGCCGTCGGCGTCGCGCTCTGCGCACTTTCCAACGTCCCTTCCGGGGTACGCCAGGAGACCGTCGCGAGGGCCTCCTGGCGATTGCCCAGCCGGTTGGGCGCGGCGACCTCGACCAGCCGACCGCCGGCGATGACGCCGACCCGGTCGGCGAGCGCCTCGGCCTCGTCCAGGTAGTGGGTGGTCAGCACGATGGTGGTGCCGGCCGCGGCGAGATCGCGGATCAGCTCCCAGAACTCGCGACGCGCCTCCGGGTCGAAGCCCGTGGTCGGCTCGTCGAGGAAGAGCAGCTCGGGGCGGCCGATGATGCCCAGGGCCACGTCCAGCCGGCGCTTCTGGCCACCGGAGAGGGTGTGCGTACGGGCCTTCGCCTTGCCGGCCAGACCGACCCGCTCGATCACCTTGGCCGGGTCGTCCGCGTCCGGGTAGAAGCCGGAGAAGTGCCGGATCACCTCGGCCACGGTCAGTTCGTCGAACTCGCCGGTGCCCTGGAGCACGATGCCGACCCGGGAGCGCCAGTCCGCGTCCGGGTTGGCCGGGTCCGCGCCGAGCACGGTGACCTCGCCGGCATCCCGGTGGCGGTAGCCCTCCAGGATCTCCACCGTGGTGGTCTTGCCGGCGCCGTTCGGGCCGAGCAGGGCGAACACCTCGCCCCGGTGGACGTCCAGATCCACGCCCGCCACGGCCACGTTGTCGCCGTACGCCTTGCGCAGCCCCCGGACGGAGATGGCCAGCTCATCATCCATGACGTCCAGTGTGCGTCCTGGTGGCAATCGGCAGGTGCCCGGGGTGTGGCGGTCCGCGCCATCGCGGGCGCTTGCCACCCGGACGTCCCCGACATGGACCTGTGTGGTTTTCCACAGCACCTTTTACTGAACGGTAACTTAGACTCCGGCCATGGATGAGATGGCATTCCCCGGGCGACTGCCCGAGCGGGACCGCCCGTGGGTGATGCGCACCTACGCCGGCCACTCGTCGGCCGCGGCGACCAACGCCCTCTTCCGCCGCAACCTGGCGAAGGGGCAGACCGGCCTCTCGGTCGCCTTCGACCTGCCCACCCAGACCGGGTACGACCCGGACCACGAACTCGCCACCGGCGAGGTCGGACGGGTGGGTGTGCCGGTGGCCCACCTCGGCGACATGCGGGCGCTCTTCGACGGGCTCCCGCTCGCCGACACGAACACCTCGATGACCATCAACGCCCCGGCGATGTGGCTGCTCGCCCTGTACGGCACCGTCGGGTTGGAGCAGGGGGCCGACCTGGCCCGCTGCGCCGGCACCACCCAGAACGACATCATCAAGGAGTACCTGTCCCGCGGCACGTACATCTTTCCGCCGGCGGCGTCGCTGCGGCTCACCGCCGACGTGGTGGCGTACACGCTGCGCGAGATGCCCCGGTGGAACCCGGTCAACATCTGCTCGTACCACCTCCAGGAGGCCGGCGCGACGCCCGTGCAGGAGGTCGGCTTCGCGCTGGCCACCGCGGTCGCCGTGCTCGACGCGGTCCGTGACTCCGGCCAGGTGCCGGCCGAGCGGATGGGCGACGTGGTGCAGCGGATCTCGTTCTTCGTCAACGCCGGGGTGCGCTTCGTCGAGGAGATCGCCAAGATGCGCGCGTTCGGCGTGCTCTGGGACGAGATCACCCGAGACCGGTACGCGGTCGCCGAGGCCAGGCAACGGCGGTTCCGCTACGGCGTGCAGGTCAACTCGCTCGGCCTCACCGAGGCGCAGCCGGAGAACAACATCCAGCGCATCGTGCTGGAGATGCTCGGCGTGACGATGTCCCGCGACGCCCGGGCCCGCGCGGTCCAACTGCCCGCCTGGAACGAGGCGCTCGGCCTGCCCCGCCCGTGGGACCAGCAGTGGTCGCTGCGGATGCAGCAGGTCCTCGCGTACGAGTCGGATCTGCTCGAATATCCCGACCTCTTCACCGGCTCGCACGTGATGACCGCGCTGGTCGACGAGGTGGTGACCGGTGCGCGGGCCGAGCTGGACAAGGTGCTGGAGCTGGGCGGCGTCGTCGCCGCCGTGGAGACCGGCTACCTCAAGAGCGCGCTGGTCGCGTCGCTCGCCGAACGGCGTCGTCGGCTGGAGTCCGGCGCCGACGTGGTGGTCGGGGTCAACCGGTACACCGAGACCGAGCCCTCCCCGCTGACCGCCGCCGGTGCGGGCGCCGTCGAGCAGGTCGATCCCGAGGTGGAGGCCGCCGCCGCGGACGGCGTACGCCGGTGGCGGGCCGACCGGGACGCGGACGCCGTGGACGCGGCGCTGGCCCGGCTCCGCGCGGACGCCGCGACCACCACCAACCTGATGCCGGCCACCCTGGCGTGCGTGCGGGCCGGCGTGACCACCGGCGAGTGGGCCGGCGCGCTGCGCCAGGTCTTCGGCGAGTACCGGGCGCCGACCGGTCTGGCCGGCGCCACCGGCAGCGGCGGCGAGCCGGGCCTCGCGGCGGTCCGTGAGCGGGTCACCGCCACCGCGCGGGAGCTGGGCAGTGGCCGGTTGCGGCTGCTGGTCGGCAAGCCCGGCCTGGACGGGCACTCCAACGGCGCGGAGCAGATCGCGGTACGCGCGCGGGACGCCGGCTTCGAGGTCGTCTATCAGGGCATCCGGTTGACCGCCGGGCAGATCGTGGCGGCCGCCGTGGAGGAGGACGTGGACCTGGTCGGGTTGTCCGTGCTCTCCGGCTCGCACCTGGCCGCCGTGCCCGCGGTGCTCGACGGACTGCGTGCCGCCGGCCGGGCGGACCTGCCGGTGGTGGTGGGCGGCATCATCCCGGCCGGGGACGCGGACACCCTCCGGGCCGCCGGGGTCGCCCGGGTC
Source organism: Micromonospora sp. NPDC049645 (assembly GCF_040675155.1). NCBI lineage: Bacteria > Bacillati > Actinomycetota > Actinomycetes > Micromonosporales > Micromonosporaceae > Micromonospora > Micromonospora sp. NPDC049645. Next base: position 65,734 of record NZ_JBFAOI010000007.1, on the reverse strand, counting down.
TTCACTCCGAAGGACTTCGCCCTCACCGGCATCATCGACGACCTGGTGACCGTCATCCGGCGCGCCAACGACCTGCCCTGATCGGCGCTGCCCCGGCGGGTCGCCGGCCGGCCTAGGTCAGCGGCCGGCGTAGGTCATGCAGTCGGCCATGTCGTTGTCCGGGCCGACCCGGATGGACGTCGCGTGGCACTCCAGCCGCTCGTTGTGCCGGCAGTCGGCGCGCTGGCAGGCGCCCACCTGCGCGATCAGACTCTCCACGCCGCCCCGGACGGGCGACTCGACGAAGGTGTGGCAGTGCGCGTGATCCAAGCTGCCGATCGTGATCGCGAAGGCGTGGCAGTCACCCGACTGGTTGTACGCGCACGCGGCGACCACGCATTCCTGGACCCGGGGCATCTCCACCGCAGCGGTCATGCCGACCTCCTCAGGGCTCTTGCCCCGATACTAGGCTTTGCCGGCCCGCGGAACCCCGGTATGGGCACCCCGCCGCCCAGCATGATCGACTCGGGTTTCAGGAAGGCGGGGTCCAGCTGCGGGGATGGCCCGGTTTCCAGGAACCCGAGTCGATCAAGCGTCAGACGCGGAAGCCGGCGGCGCGGGCCGCCGCCCGTTCGCGGCGTCGCTCGGAACGGCGGCGGACGAACCAGAAGATGAAGAAGACCAGACCGACCAGGAAGACGAGCACCAACACCGGCAGGATGATCGCCGCCAGGGACACCACCACGCTGGTGGCGTCCTCGGCGGTGCTGGCGACCGGGGCGCCGAAACCGGCGGTGGTCGCGTTGATCACCGGGCGGGCGGCGGACTTGAGCAGATGCACACCCAGTGCCAGCAGCACGCCGGTGACCACCGGCACCCACTGGTGGGACGAGAAGAAGCTTCCCGGGTCGCTGACCGTCACCGTCTCCGACGACGAGCCGGCGCCGAAGGCCAGGCCACCGGCGGTGGGCCGGACCACGGTCTGCACCACGTCGTTGACGTGGTCGACCACGGGCACCTTGTCCGCCACCATCTCCACGGCGAGCAGCACGGCCATGATGGCGATGACCCAGCCGTTGCCGAGCCAGGCCCAGCCGCTGGGCAGGTCGATCAGATCGGTGTAACGGCCGAGCAGACCGAGGATGAGCAGGGGTATGTAGGCGTTCAGACCCGCCGAGGCGGCGAGACCGGTGCCGGTGAGGACTTCGAACACGATCTCAGCATCGCATCGACGCGCCAGTGCCGCTCGCTGGCGACCGGGGGGTGCTCGGCTACCCTCGTCGGGTGCGGTTGGTCATTGCGAAGTGCTCGGTGGACTACGTCGGACGGCTCTCGGCTCACCTGCCGCTGGCCACCCGGTTGCTGATGGTGAAGGCGGACGGGTCGGTGTCCATTCACGCCGACGACCGGGCGTACAAGCCGTTGAACTGGATGAGCCCGCCGTGCCGGTTGGAGGAGGCCCCCGGTGTGTGGCGGGTCGTCAACAAGGCCGGCGAGGAGTTGCGGATCACCCTGGAAGAGATCTTCCAGGACACCTCGTACGAGCTGGGGGTGGATCCGGGCCTGCGCAAGGACGGGGTGGAGGCGCACCTGCAGGAGTTGCTGGCCGCCAACCCGGGTGTCCTGGGTGAGGGGTTCACGCTGGTCCGCCGCGAGTACATGACGGCGATCGGCCCGGTCGACCTGCTGTGCCGCGATGCCAACGCGGGCGCGGTCGCCGTCGAGGTCAAGCGGCGGGGCGACATCGACGGCGTGGAGCAGCTGACCCGCTATCTCGAGTTGATGAACCGCGACCCGCTGCTCAGCCCGGTCGCCGGCGTCTTCGCCGCACAGGAGATCAAGCCGCAGGCCCGGGTGCTCGCCACCGACCGGGGCATCCGGTGTGTGGTGGTCGACTACGACAAGCTGCGCGGCATCGTCAAGGACGAGCTGACTCTCTTCTGACCGCAGCCCTGGCCGGTGCCGACACTCACCTGCCGTACATGACCTTGATGGCCTTGACGAGCCGGGCCACGTCGGTCGGGGTCCGCTCGAACGTCATCGAGGGCAGCAGCGACCGGGCGCGCCGACGGGTGATCGCCTTGGCCCGGCCGAACTCGCGCAGCCCGTCCTCCCCGTGGATCCGCCCGAAGCCGGAGTCGCCGACACCACCGAACGGCAGCGTGGACATGCCGGCGAAGGTCAGCGTGGAGTTGATCGAGGCCATTCCGGAGCGGAGCCGCCGGGCGATGGCCACCGCGCGCCGCCGGCCGAAGACCGAACCCCCGAGGCCGTACGACAGGGCGTTGGCGCGGGCGACGGCCTCGTCGGCGTCGCGGACCCGGCTGATGGTCAGCGTGGGGCCGAAGGTCTCCTCGCGGACGGCGGCGGACTCCTCCGGCACGTCCACGAGCACGGTGGGGTGGACGTAGGGCGGCTGCACGGCGTCCGGACCGCCGAGGACGGCGCGCCCGCCGGAGGCGATCGCGGCGTCGATGTGCCGGCGGATCACGTCGATCTGCCTGGGCATGGTGATCGGGCCGATGTCGGTGCCCTCCGGCCCCACGGTCAGCTGACCGGCACGGGCCACCACCCTGTCGACGAAGGTGTCGAAGACGGAGTCGACTGCGTACACCCGCTCGATGCCGATGCAGGTCTGGCCCGCGTTGGTCATGCCACCCCAGACACACGCCTCGGCGGCCGCGTCCAGGTCGGCGTCGCTGTCGACGATCATGGCGTCCTTGCCGCCGCCCTCGATGAGCACCGGCGTCAGCGTCTCGGCGCAGGCGGCCATCACCTTCCGGGCGGTGGCGGTCGAGCCGGTGAAGGCGAGCTTGTCGACCCCGGAGCGGCACAGGGCGGCGCCCACGTCGCCCAGCCCGTGCACGGCGGTGAACACCGGCTGTTCGGGTACCACCTCGGCGAAGCTGTCCACCAGCCACTGGCCGACGGCGGGCGTGTACTCGCTCGGCTTGAGCACCACGCCGTTACCGGCGGCGAGGGCGTACGCGGCGGAGCCGATCGGGGTGAAGACCGGATAGTTCCACGGCCCGATCACGCCGACCACGCCGTACGGCTGGTATTCGAGGTGTGCGGAGAACTCGGCGAGGATGAGCCGGGACCGCACCCGACGTGGGCCGAGCACGCGGCCGGCGTTGCGGGCGGCCCAGTCGATGTGCTCGATCGCGCAGACGATCTCGACGATGGCGTCGGCGACCGGCTTGCCGCTCTCGATGTGCGCCAGCTCGGCCAACTCCTCGATCCGCTTGGCGAGCAGGCCGCGCCACCGCAGCATCCGCTCGCGGCGGCCGGTGAAGCCGAGACCGGCCCACCACTCGCCGGCGGCGCGGGCGCGGTCGACGGCCCGCCGCACGTCGGCGTCCGTGGCGACCGGGAGGCGACCGGCCTCGGCGCCGGTCGCCGGGCTGGTGGAGACCAGCCGGCCCGCCTCGATGACCGGAACCCCCGGGACATGCACAGCCGTCATGGCGGAAGTCTAGACCCGAAGATTACTCGTCGGTAGGTCTCCGATTCGAGGCGGACGGACCGGCGTCGCACCCGCCAAACCGATCGTTGATCAGTGCAGGTCAGGGCGTTGATGATGGACGCGGCCCGCCGAATCGTCGAACGGCAGATGGCCGGGAGGTGACGAGAGGCTGACCGGCCGGTCGGTATTGACGACTACCGTCTGATGGCAGGCTGACGCGCGGAGTGACGGTGTGGGGTGGAGGGCTGACTGTCCATGGAGGATCATCCGGAACTACTGCCGCTATTGACGGTCGCGGGTGGACCGATGCGCGGCGCGAGCTTTCGCATGGGTGCCGAACCGCAGGTGATCGGCCGTGCGCCGACCGGTCAGGTGGTCATCAACGACCCACACCTGAGTCGTCGTCACGCCGAGGTGTGGCTGGCGCGGGAGGGCCCGTCCCTGCGGGACCTCGGCTCCACCAACGGCACCTGGCTCAACGACCGACGGATCACCGGGGTGGAACTACTCTCCGACGGTGACGTGATCCGGCTCGGCCGTACCGAGCTGCGCCTGTTCGACCCCGGGGTGGCACACACCGATCCGGTGGGGCTCAGCTTCGGCCCGTCCCGGCGGGACGTCCGACCGACGCTGCCGCTGCCGCTGGCCGCGCCGCCCGGCACGCGTCGCTGAGCGCCTGCGATCAGCCGAAGCCGAGCGGCTGACCGCCTGCGATCAGCCGAAGCCGAGCGGTTGACCGCCTGGCGGTGGGCCACACCGGCCGACGCCGCCAGGTGGCGGTCCGACACCTGGACCGGCGGGGAGGGGCGTGGCAGCATGCCGCGGATGGAGACCGAGCAGCGGAGCGTGACGGCGAACGGCATCACCCAGGCGGTACGGGTGGCCGGTCCGCCGGACGGCACGCCGATGCTGCTGATCCACGGCAACTGCTCGTCCGCGCTCTTCTGGGAGCCGCTGGTCCGGCGGCTGCCACCGACGCTGCGGGTGGTCGCCCCCGACCTGCGGGGGTACGGCGACTCCGAGACCGCCCCGGTGGACGCCACCCGGGGCCTTCGCGACTTCGCCGACGACGTGGCCGCCCTGCTGGACGATCCGACGCTGTTCCACACCGACGCCCGCCCGGTGGTGGTCGGGCACTCGCTCGGCGGCGGAGTGGCGATGCGACTGCTGGTCGACCACCCGGACCGGGTCGGGGCGTTGCTGCTCGCGGCGCCGGTCTCCCCGTACGGCTTCGGTGGCACCCGCGACCTGATCGGCACCCCGACCACCCCCGACTTCGCCGGCACCGGCGCCGGCACCGCGAACCCGGACTTCGTCGCCCGACTCGCGGCCGCCGACCGGAGCGCGGACGCCCCGGCCAGCCCGCGGGCCGTCCTGCGGGCCACCTATGTGGCCGATCCGGCCTCGTTGGGGGCGGACGAGGACCTGCTGCTGGACACCGTGCTCTCCACCGCCACCGGGGACGACAACTACCCGGGCACGGCGGTGCCGTCGGAGAACTGGCCGGGCACCGCGCCGGGGGAGCGCGGCGTGCTCAACGCGCTCGCGCCGACCTGGTTCCGGCTCGCCGACGAGCTGGTGGCCGTCGCCGAGAAACCCCCGATCGCGTGGGTACGCGGGGACGCCGACGTCATCGTCTCGGACACGTCGCTGTTCGACCTGGCGTACCTGGGTTCGCTGGATCTGGTGCCCGGCTGGCCCGGTGCGGAGGCGTGCCCGCCCCAGCCGATGATCGGCCAGACCCGGGCGGTGCTGGAGCGGTACGCGGCGGCCGGCGGCGCGTACCACGAGGTGGTGTTGCCCGGTTGTGGTCACAGCCCGCACCTGGAGCGCCCGGCGGAATTCGTCGCGGAGCTGCTGGCCCTGACCGGCGTGTCCGCCGCCTAGCGGCGCGGCTGCGCCGTGGGTGAAATATGCCACGGCGTCTCGACAACCCACCGTCACGTGGCAGACTCGCGCGCATAGCCTTAGCGGCCGTTCAGTGGCCGTGCGGAGTCTCTGGGGAGGCCGGTCGTGGCGCGCGAGTTCAGCACCGTGGGCGTGGTGGGGCTGGGCACCATGGGTGCCGGCATCGTCGAGGTCTTCGCCCGCAACGGCATCGACGTGGTGGCCGTCGAGATCTCCGCGCCGGCGCTAGAGCGGGGCCGGGCCACCCTCACCGGCTCCACCGACCGGGCCGTCGCCAAGGGCAAACTCGCCGAGGCGGACCGCGACGCCCTGCACGAGCGGGTGCACTTCGCGGTCGGGCTGGACGCGCTGCACTCCGTCGACCTGGTCATCGAGGCGGTGCCCGAGCACCTGGACCTCAAGCAGCGGATCTTCGCGGAGCTGGACCGGGTCTGCCGACCGGAGGCCATCCTGGCCACCAACACCTCGTCGCTGAGCGTCACCGAGATCTCGGTGGCCACCAGCCGGCCCAACCAGGTGATCGGCATCCACTTCTTCAACCCGGCCCCGGTGATGAAACTGGTCGAGGTGGTCCGCACCGTCGTCACCGCACCCGACGTGGTCGCTGACGTGGAGGCGCTCTGCGCCCGACTCGGCAAGGTCGACGTCACCATCAACGACCGGGCCGGCTTCATCGCCAACGCGCTGCTGTTCGGCTACCTCAACCACGCGGTCGGCATGGTCGAGTCGCACTACGCGACCCGGGAAGACATCGACGCCGCCATGAAGCTCGGCTGCGGCCTGCCGATGGGCCCGCTGGCGCTGATGGACCTGATCGGCCTGGACACCGCGTACGAGATCCTGGACACCATGTACCGGCGCGGCGGGCGGGACCGCCGGCACGCCCCGGTGCCGCTGCTCAAGCAGATGGTGACGGCGGGGCTGCTCGGCCGGAAGTCCGGTCGGGGTTTCTACACCTACGAGCGGCCCGGCTCCCCGGTGGTCGTACCGGACGAGACGACGCCGCTGGCCACGGACGCCGCGCTCGCCGACGGCGCCCGCGCCATCACCAAGGTGGGCGTGGTGGGCTCCGGGACGATGGCCACCGGCATCATCGAGGTCTTCGCGAAGGCCGGCTACGAGGTCGTCTCGGTGACCCGCGGCATGGAGAAGTCCGCGACGGTCTGCGAGGCGGTGAAGACCTCGCTGAACAAGGGCGTGGTGCGGGGCAAGCTCGCCGAGACCGACCGGGACGCCGCCCTCGGCCGGATCAGCTGGTCCGCCACGCTCGACCACCTCGCCGACGTCGACCTGGTGGTCGAGGCGGTCGTCGAGGAGCTGAGCGTCAAGAAGGCCCTCTTCGCCAGCCTCGACGAGATCTGCAAGCCGGGCGTGGTCCTGGCCACCACCACCTCGTCGCTGCCGGTGATCGACGTGGCGATGGCCACCCAGCGGCCGGCCGACGTGGTGGGGCTGCACTTCTTCAACCCGGCGCCGGTCATGCCGCTGGTCGAGGTCGTCCGCACCATCCGTACCTCCCCGGAGGCCACCGCCACCGCCCGCGCCGTCTGCGCGGCGCTCGGCAAGACCGGCGTGGTCTGCGGCGACCGGTCCGGGTTCATCGTCAACGCGCTGCTCTTCCCGTACCTGAACGACGCGGTGAAGATGCTGGAGGCCAGCTACTCGACGACCGACGACATCGACCACGCGATGAAGCTGGGCTGCGGCTACCCGATGGGCCCGTTCGAGCTGCTCGACGTCGTCGGGCTGGACGTCGCCCTGGCCATCCAGCGCGAGCTGTACCTGGAGCTGCGCGAGCCGGGTTTCGCGCCCGCGCCGCTGCTGGAGCACCTGGTAACCGCCGGCTACCTCGGCCGCAAGACCCGCCGCGGCTTCCGCGACCACTCGCACCGCTGACCCGATCGACGCGTCCGACCTGGTGACCGCCCCGATCAGCCCCGCCCGCCAGACGTACCCTTGGTGACTGTGAGCCCCCGTCGCAATCGCCCTCGCCGGGACGAGAACGCCAACCTGGACGCCGACCGGGTCCGGCAGGGCGTCGCCTCGGTGCAGCAGTGGACCGACGGCGCCTGGCAGGTACGCGGCATCGGCGCCGGCGCGTCGGTCAAGACGTACCGCTGCCCCGGTTGCGACCAGGAGATCCGACCCGGGGTGGCGCACCTGGTGGCCTGGCCGGCGGACGGCCTCGGTGACCTCACCGACCGGCGGCACTGGCACAGCGGCTGCTGGCGGGCCCGGGAGCGGCGCGGCCCGGCGGTACAGCGGGGCCGGGGCACTCCCCGCTACTGACCGGGCGAGGCGGGACGCCTCGTGATCCCGGCCCTGAACGACCCCGGCCGCGGCTGCGCGGCACCGCTGAGCGACCTGGGTCACCCTGTCGGCGCCTGGGCGGGCGGCGGCGGCGACTTCGCGACAGACTTGGGCGGTGAGCACAGCGATCCGCGCGTCGTCGATCCTGCCCGGCCGCCGGGAGGACATCGAGCTGCACACCGCCGACGGTCTGCGGCTGGTCGGTGAGCTGGCCCTGCCGGCCGACCGGCCGCCGGTGGCCACCCTGGTCTGCCTGCACCCGCTGCCCACCCACGGCGGCATGATGGACAGCCACGTGTTCCGCAAGGCGGCCTGGCGGCTGCCCGCGCTGGCCGACCTGGCCGTGCTCCGGTTCAACACCCGGGGCACCAGCAGCGTGCGCGGCACCAGCGAGGGCGCCTTCGACGGCGCGGTGGGCGAGCGCTACGACGTGGCCGCCGCCATCGAGTACGCGGAGTTCGCCGAGCTGCCCAACATCTGGCTCGTCGGCTGGTCGTTCGGCACCGACCTGGCGCTGAAGTACGGCTGTGACCCGACGATCGCCGGGGCGATCCTGCTCTCCCCGCCGCTACGCTTCTCCGCCCCGAACGATCTGGCCACCTGGGCCAGCTCGGGTCGTCCGCTGGTGGCGCTGGTGCCGGAGTTCGACGACTACCTGCGCCCGGCCGAGGCGCGGGAGCGGTTCGCCGCCGTGCCGCAGGCCGAGGTGGTCGGGGTGCCGGGCGCCAAGCACCTCTGGGTGGGCGACGCGGAGACGGTGCTCGACGAGATCGTCCGGCGGGTCAACCCGGCCGTCGAGGTGCCGCTGCCGACGACCTGGGACGGCCCGATGGAGGCCGGCGACGTCAGCGCATACGCCGACCGCACGGTGGCCGCCTTCGCCGACACGCCCGTCCCGAAGCCGGGCGACTGACCGTCAGCGGCGCTCCTGGCGGGGCAGCACCACCTCGCGCAGGATCAGTTGCAGCGCGGCCACGGTGGGGATGGCGATCAGCGCGCCCACCACGCCCAGCAGCGCCACCCCGAGCAGCGCGGCCAGCAGGGCGGCCACCTCGTTGACCTCCACCGAGCGCCGCATCACCTTCGGGTAGATGAGGTAGTTCTCCACCTGCTGGTAGATCAGGAAGAAGACCGCGCAGGCGATGCCGGTGGGCAGGTCCGCCGCGAAGCCGACCAGACTCACGATCACCGCGCCCAGGGTCGCGCCGATCTGCGGGATCAGGTCGGTCACCGCGACCACCACGGCCAACGCGAACGGGTACGGCAGGTCGACGATCAGCGCGAACACGAAGGTGGTCGCGCCGGCCAGCACCGCGATGCTCAGCGCGCCCACCATGTACGCGCCCACCTTGGCCAGGATCTCGTCGCCGATCAGTTGCACCCGCTCCCGCCGGGACCGGGGGATCAGCGAGTAGCCCAGCGAGCGCAGCTTGTCGAAGTAGGCCAGGAAGTAGATGGTCAGCACCAGCACGGTCAGCGTCCGGAACACCGTGCCGAAGATCAGTTGTGCGCCGCCCAGCACCCCGCCGAGCGCCCGTCCGACCGTTTCCGCGTTGGCGGCCCCCTGCACCCGCTCCACCACGTCGTACCGCTCCACCAGGTCGTTGACCGTCGGGTTGCGGCGCAGCTCTTCGAGCAGGCTCGGGATCTGGTCGATGAACTGCCCCGACTGGGTGACGATCGGCGGCACCAGCGCCACCACGACGCCGCAGAGCAGCAGCGCCACCGTCAGGGCGACGCCCGCCACCGCCAGGCCGTGCGGCACACCCCAGCGGCGTAGCCGGACCACCGCCGGGTTGAGGCCGACCGCGAGAAAGAGCGCGATCACCACCAGCACGAGGATGCCGCCGGCATTGCGAATCCCCAGATAGAGGGTGTACGCCAGCAGCACGCCCAGCGCACCGGTGAAGCCGATCAGGAAACTGCTGCGGCGCAGAGGTCGCCCCGGCGTACCGAACTTCCCGGACGGCACCGCCGGCGGCTCCTCCGGGTCGATCGCGGGGGCGGGCACCGGCGCCGGCGGTGGCGTCTCCGCCGGCAGGGGAGCGGGGGTCAGGTCCGGGTCGTCGCCGGACGGGTTGTGCTGCGGCACCAGGGACCTCCCGGTTCAGGCGGTCGGACGACGGGCGACGGCCACGAACGCCCGCCACGCGGCCGGCGCGAAGACCAGCACCGGGCCGGTCGGGTCCTTGCTGTCCCGCACCCCCACGACCCCAGGCAGGTTGTCCGCCACCTCGACACACTCACCGTTGCCGCTGCGGCTGGACGTGCGCCAGAGCGCGCCGGTCAGGTCCATGAGGTCACAACTTCCTTCATCAGTTCGATCGACTGGCGGCGGGACAACGCGCCGTTTCTGATCATCTCCCAGCGCGCCAGCAGCGTAGCCACCTCATGGTCGCCATCGACCACGAGACCGTCAATCTGGTGCTCCATGTGCCCCACCCAACCACCGTCGGCGCCTCGGGCCAGATTGAACGGTCCGGAAAGGCCGACGTGCAGCCCGGTCTCGGCCGGAACGATGTGCAGGCTGACGTGTGGTCGCTCCAGGCTGGCGACGAGGTGGGTGAGCTGCTCGACCATTGGCTAGGCCGGCAGATCTTGGACAGTTTCCGTTCCGCGCTAACGGTAAGTGTCCAAGATCTGGTGGTGCGGCGGCTTGCTGGCGGTGAAGGCTGTTCGGATGCTGCCCGATGATGACGCCGACGCACTCGACTGGCTCGCCTTCGAGCAGGCGGGTGTGCTGACCACCGCGCAGGTGTCCGGGCTGCTCAGCGAGGGGGCGATGCGGGGCCGGATCCGCACCGGCCGATGGCGGTCGATCTGTCGGGGAATCCTGCTGACCGGCAACGGTCGCCTCACCCGCGACCAGCAGCTCTGGGTCGCGGTGCTGGCAGCCGGACCGGGGGCGATGCTGGCCGGGGTGACCGCCGCCGCCGAGGCCGGGGTACGAGGGTTGCGGCGCGAACCACTGCACGTGCTGGTGCCGGCCGCCCGCCGTGCGGCGCGGACCACCCTGCGTCGCCTGCCGATCGACATGCCCGCGGTCCTGGTGCATCGCACGACGGTGCTACCCGAGTCGCACCGCCAAGTCGCCCGTCCGCCGCGCACCACGACGGCGCGGGCTTTGGTGGACGCGGCGGGCTGGGCGGCCGGTGTGGACGAGGCGCAGGCGGTGCTGGCCGCCGGTTGCCAGCAACGCCGGGTGCTGCCCGAGGAGTTGCGGGCGGTGCTCGACGTGCTGCCCCGGGCTCCGCGTCGGCACCTGATTGGGCAGGCGGTCGACGACATCGCGGGCGGCGCGCAGGCGCTATCCGAGATCGACTTTCTGCGACTGTGCCGCCGGCACCGGCTGCCGGCCCCCGACCTTCAGGAACATCGGGTCGACGCGGCGGGTCGACACCGCTGGCTGGACGCGTACTGGCGGACGTGGCGGGTGCAGGTGGAGATCGACGGGGCGCACCACCTGGACGCCAAGCAGTGGGCCGCCGACATGCGTCGGCAGAACGACGTCTGGACCAGCGGGGACCGGATCCTGCGCTTTCCGGCCTGGCTGGTCCGCGCCCGCCCGGACGAGGTCGCCGACACCGTCCGCCGTGCTCTCGTAGCGGCCGGCTGGACCCCCACCCCGCCCGTGCACCACCCGACGCAGAAGTGAATCTTGGACACTTTCCGTCAGGTGCTGACGGAAAGTGTCCAAGATCTCGAAGCTTGGGCGGGTGGTGTCACTCCTTGTCGAGGGTGACCTTGCTGGGCTTGGTGCTGCGTTCGTCGGTGGTCGGCTTGGTGGGTCGCTTGCCGTTCTCACCGGTGCTGGTGATCTTGGTGGGCTTGGCGCCCCGGCCACCCTCGCCCGGAACAGCGGCCACAGTCGGCTCCCCGTCCACCCCGGCGCTCGCCGTTCCGCCGTCCACGGTGGTCACCGGCTCGGCCACCGGCCGCGTCGTGAACTGCCCGGCCTCCTCTGCGCCCGCGTTCACCGGCTGCTTGACCTCGGCGGGCTCGGCCTTCACCCCGGTGTCCGTACCCGATTCGGGAGCCGCGCCGGCGACAACGCTCACACCGTCGTCACCACCATCGGGCCCGCCGTCGCTCGCGCCGCTCGACCCGGCCGGTGCGGTCGGTGCGGTCGGGCCGTCGATCGGACCGGCGACGCTCTGCAACCGCAGCTCGGACATCTGCCGCTGGAGCTCGTCGGACTCCTGCCGGGCCTTCCAGGTCTCCTGCCGCAGATCCGCGAGCTGCTGCTGAGCCTGGGCGATCTCCAGCATGACCTGGGCCAACTGCTGCCGACCCGCGGCGGACTCCTGCTGGGTCGCCGCCAGGTGCTGCTGGGTGGTGGCCAGGTGCTGCTGCGTGGTGGCCGCGTACTCCTCGAACTGCCGCCGCGACGCCGCGACGTGCTCGTCGGCCTTGCGGCGCTTGTCGCCGGCCTCCTTCTCGGCCTGGCTCAACAGCTCGGCGGCCTCCTTCTCGGCCCGCTGGCGCAGAGCCGCCGCGTCCTGCTCGGCCGCCTGGCGGACGCCGGCCGCGCCCTGCTCGATCTCGTTCTTGCGAGTGGTGTACTCGGTCTCCAGCTCGTTCTTACGGGTGGAGTATTCGGCCTCCAGCTCGTCCCGGCGAGTCGTGAACCCCGACTCCAGCTCCTGCTGACGGCTGGTGAACCCGTTCTCCAGCTCCTGCTGGCGCGACGTGTGCTGCTTGTCCAGCTCGTCGCGTCGCTTGGCGAACTCCTGCTCGGCGGTGGACCGTCGCTGCGCCAGCTCCCGGTCGGCCGCCTCCCGACGGGAGTTGACCTCCTGCTCCACCCCGGCCCGCCACGCGCCCAACTCCTGCTGGGTCTGCGCCCGGGTGTGCTGCACGTACGCCTCGGTCTCGGTGCGCATCCGCTGCACGTACGCCTCAGTTTCGGCACGGCTGCGCTTGGCCGACTCGGTGGCCTGCGTGGTGAGCCGCTCGGCCTCCTGTTGCGCCTTGGCGCGGGTGGCCCGCCCGGCCATCGACGCGTCGTCGATGATCTGCTTGGCCTCCTGCTGTGCCTTGGCGTGGGTGGCCCGACCGGCCTCGGTCGCGGTGTCGGTGAGCCGTTTGGCCTCCTGGAGGGCCTTGGCATGCACCTCCTTGGCGGCATCGCGCAGATCGCCGGCCTCCTGCTGGGCGGTGGCCAGCGTCTCGCGGGCCGTCTCGCGCAGCTTGGTGGCCTCCTGCTGGGCCCGGGTGTGAATCTCCTTGGCGGTGTCCCGCAGCTGGGTGGCCTCCTGCTGGGCCTTCGCCAGCGCGTCCTGCGCGGCCTTGCGCAACTGCGCCGACTCGTCCTTGGCCGACCGCAGGGTCGCGTCCGCCTCGGCCCGTTTCGCGGCGCTGTGCCGCTCCTCCTCCGCGCGCCGGGCGGCGAGGGCGATCTCGAAGTCCTTCAGTGCCCGCGCGGCCTGCTCGCGGGCCTCCTCGATGATGTGCTCGGCGGCGGCACGACGAGCCTCGATCTCCCCATTCGCGTCGGTGAGGATCTGCTCGGCCTGCTCCTCCGCGAGCGTGAGGATCGACTCGACCCGCGGACCGAGATGCCGGAACGACGCCCGGTCGACCACGTTCATCTGCTTGCGCACCTGGGTCAGGTCGCGCTGGAGAACCTCGACCTGGCCGGCGAGCTTGTGGATCTGTGTGTACGCCTGTTCGCGTTCCGAGGCGAGGGTCGCGATCTCGTGCTCAGCACGCGCGACATACCGGTCAACCTGTTTCTTCTCGTACCCCCGCAGAGCGGACTCGAAGCTGGGCTCCGTCGTCACGTCCCCGCCGAGAGCGAACAGTTCCTCGCCGTGCGACATGCCCCCATCCTCACACGCAACGGGCCCTGCTGGGGCGATACGGACGGGCCTTGTGGGAGCTACTTCACTCGGTTGCCGGCGGGGGATACCACGAGCTGGGAAACGCACACGGCGCGAGGTGACACCGGTTACCCGGTGTCACCTCGCGCCGTCGATGCCCCGACCTGACGCCTCGCGTCAGCCGGCGGTCTCCGCGGGCACCCGCTCCTGATCGCCATCGGTCTTCTTGGCGTCCGGCTTGGCGGCCGGAGCTGCCTGCCCCGGCATCCCCGGGACGATGCCGGCGAGACCGGAGAGCATCTGACCCAGCTGCGAGGTGACCGCGTCCTTCTGCCGGGTGAGGTCCTCGACCTCGCGGCGGGCGGCCTGCGTGGTCAGCTCGGCCTCGGTGCGGGCCTCGGTGAGCAGGCGCTGCGACTCGGCCTTCGCCTCGTTGAGCGTCTTCTCGGAGTGCGCCTTGGCCTTGTCGACCGTCTCGGCGGCGTTGCGCTCCGACTCGACCCGGCGCGCCTCGGCGCGCTGCTCGATCTCCTTGGCCCGCTCCTGCGCGGCCCGGGCACGCTGCTCGGCCTCGCTGACCATCTTCTGGGTCTGCGCGACCTGGGCGGCGTGGCGCTCGGACTCCTCGCGCTCCGCCTTCTCCCGCCGCTCGGCCAACTGGAGCTCCAGGGCCTGCAGGTCCTTGTCGCGCTTGTCCCGTGCGTCGGTGAGCAGCTTGGTCGCCTCGGCGCGCTTCTCCTCAGCCTCGCGGGCGGCCTTCGCCCGCTGCTGGGTGATCTCCCGCTCGGCGGTGGCCCGGAGGGTGGCGACCTCACGCTCGACGGTCGACTTCAGCTCGGCCACCTCGTGCGCGGTGACCGTACGCAGCTGCTTGGTCTCCCGGTCGGCGTCCGCGCGCAGCGTGTCAGCCTCGCGGCGAGCCTGCACCCGAACCTCGGCGGCCTCGCGCTCGGCGGCCGTGCGCAGGTTGCCCGCCTCGCGCTCGGCGCTGGCCTTCATGGCCGCGGCCTCGGCGCGGGCCTTGTCGGTGATCTCGCGGGCCTCGAGGCGGGCGGCGGAGAGGATGCCCTCCGACTCGCGCTTGGCCTCGTTGCGGTGGTCGTTGGCCTGCTCCTCGGCGAGCCGGAGGATCTGCTCGACGCGGGTGCCGAGCCCGGAGAGGGTGGGCCGGCTGTTCTCTTCGAGCTGCTTGTTCGTGTCGGTGAGCTTCTGCTCCAGCGCACTCATGCGCTGCTCGGCCTGGCGGAGCCGACGCTGGGCGTCGTTCATCCGCTGCTCGGCCTCGGCACGGGCCTGCTCGGACTGGGTCAGCGCGGCGGTCATCCGGCCGAGGAAGTCGTCGACCTGATGGGTGTTGTATCCGCGCAGGCCAACGGTGAAATCTGGCTGCGAGTTCGCGTTATCGAAGAACGCGAGAGGGGAGGACTGCTGCTGGGGCATTGGGACATACTGGCAGACGCCCCAGGGTGCTTCGCAAGAGCGGTGCGAAGCTTTCGTGCCCTCTTTACATGGTCAACTCCCACGATCGGCGACGTTGGACCAATCGGCGATCTTGGCAGGTCCCGGCCTGTCGGAGGCCACGCAGCGTGACGCGGAAAAGGGCCCCGGGGTTACCCCCGAGGCCCTTTGTTCGATCCGGATGGGGTTTCCGCTAATGGGAGCGGAAGAACAATGACCGATCGTCGCATTGGCCATCCGGCGTTCAACCGTCCGGCCGGTGCCCGGCCCGGCGGTGCGGTCGGTGGCTCCGGGACTGACCGTGCCGCTCAGTGACCACGGAAGCGGTTGATCGCGTCCTCGTGCCGGGCCCGTAACTCCCCGTCGCGTACGCCCAGTCCGTCGGTGGGCGCCAGACACCGCACACCGACCTTGCCCTGGTGCGCGTTGCGGTGCACCTCGTACGCGGCCTGGCCGGTCTGCTCCAACGAATAGGTGCGGGACACCGTCGGGTGCACCTTGCCGAGCGAGACCAGGCGGTTGGCCTGCCACGCCTCGTGATAGTTGGCGAAGTGGCTGCCGACGATCCGCTTGAGGTGCATCCACAGGTACCGGTTGTCGTACTGGTGCTGGAAGCCGCTGGTGGAGGCGCAGGTGACGATGGTGCCACCGCGCCGGGCCACGTAGACGCTCGCGCCGAACGTCTCCCGGCCCGGGTGCTCGAACACGATGTCCGGGTCCTCGCCGCCGGTCAGCTCGCGGATCCGCTCGCCGAAGCGGCGCCACTCGTCCGGGTCCTGGGTCTCCTCGTCCTTCCAGAAGCGGAAGCCTTCGGCGGCCCGGTCGATGACCAGCTCCGCGCCCATCCTGCGGCACAGCTCGGCCTTCTCCGGTGAGGACACCACGCAGACCGGGATCGCGCCGCCGTTGAGCGCCATCTGCGTGGCGTAGCCGCCCAGACCGCCGGAGGCGCCCCAGATCAGCACCACGTCGCCCTGCTTCATGTTCGCCCCATGGTGCGAGACGAGCTGCCGGTACGCGGTGGAGTTGACCAGCCCGGGGCTGGCCGCCTCCTCCCAGCTCAGGTGCCGCGGCTTGGGCATCAGCTGGTTGGCCTTGACCACGGCGAGTTCGGCCAGCCCACCGAAGTTGGTCTCGAAGCCCCAGATCCGCTGCTGCGGGTCGAGCATGGTGTCGTCGTGCCCGGCCGCGTCCTCCAACTCGACCGAGAGGCAGTGCGCGACCACCTCGTCGCCGGGCGCCCAGCGGGTCACCCCGGGGCCGGTGCGCAGCACCACGCCCGCCGCGTCCGAGCCGACCACGTGGTACGGCAGGTCGTGCCGGCGGGTCAGCTCGGAGACGCGGCCGTAGCGCTGGAGGAACTTGAAGGTGGACACCGGCTCGAAGATGCTCGTCCACACCGTGTTGTAGTTGATCGCGCTGGCCATCACGGCCACCAGCGCCTCGCCCGGCGCCAGCTCGGGCGTCGGCACCTCCTGCACGTGCAACGCCTTGCGCGGGTCCTTGTCCCGGGTGGCCATGCCGTCGAACATCCGGGCCTCCTCGGCGCGGACCACCACGCCCCGGTAGCTCTCCGGTACGGGCAGCCCGGCGACGCCGGCGAGTTCGCGGTCGGGGTCGTTCGATTCCTCCGCCGCCATGATCGCTTCGAGGATGTCCTGCACGGTGACCTCCGGTTCGTCCGCACCCGCACGGGCCGGGTGCTGCCATCGTCGGCGCCGGTGGGCACGACCGCCATGTCGGCATTCGACACATCCGGCACCGGTCGCGCTCCTGTGGGGCCGGACGTTACTGAACGGTAGCTAGGCCGGGAAGGCTCTGTGAAAAACTGCATCCGCCGATGCGTGAAGATGTCCGGCGCCCCCGCCAACCGCGCATTGACGTGCGCGGCCGAGGCGGACGGCGGTGCCCGTCGGGCCGCGGAGGCGCGCGGCCGAGGCGGGGCGCGACGCGACGCGAGGCGAGGCTGGACGCGACGCGACGCGACGCGACGCGACGTGGCGTGGCGTGGCGTGGCGTGGCGTCGCGTGGCGTCGCGTGGGAAGGTCGGTCAGTGGGCGGTGGGGGCGGGCTGGACCAGTTCGATCAGGACGCCGCCGGCGTCCTTGGGGTGCACGAAGTTGATCCGGCTGTCCGCGGTGCCGCGTCGGGGGGTGTCGTACAGCAGCCGCATCCCGCGCTCGCGCAGCGCCGCGCAGGCCGCGTCGATGTCCACCACGGTGTACGCGACCTGCTGCACGCCCGGCCCGTTGCGGTCCAGGAACTTGGCGATCGTCGACTCCGGGGTGAGTGGGGCGAGCAACTGCACGCAGCCCCCCTCGGTGGTCGGCCCGACGGCAAGCATCGCTTCCCGTACGCCCTGCTCGGCGTTGGTCTCCACGTGTACGCAGCGCATCCCGAACGTCCGCTGGTAGAAGTCGATCGCGGCGTCCAGGTCGGCCACGGCGATCCCGACGTGGTCAATCTTGCGAAGGCCGATGTCTGTGACGTAGTCCGCACCGGGCTCGGCGGGGGAGTTCTCTGCCATGGCGCTAGTCTGGCCGAACCATCGTTCAGGCGTACAGCTCGGCACCCCCCTCGGAGGCAGGCATGGCTTCGGTGATCGTCAGCGGCGCGCGGACCCCCATGGGCCGGCTGCTGGGTAACCTCAAGGACCTTCCGGCCACGAAGCTCGGCGGAATCGCCATCAAGGCGGCGCTGGAGCGTGCCGGTGTCAGCCCGGACCAGGTCCAGTACGTGATCATGGGGCAGGTGTTGCAGGCCGGCGCCGGTCAGATCCCGGCTCGGCAGGCGGCGGTCGAGGCCGGTGTGCCGATGTCTGTCCCGGCGCTGACGATCAACAAGGTCTGCCTCTCGGGCCTGGACGCGATCGCCCTGGCCGACCAGCTGATCCGCGCCGGTGAGTTCGACATCGTGGTGGCCGGCGGCATGGAGTCGATGACCAACGCCCCGCACCTGTTGATGGGCCAGCGCACCGGCTACAAGTACGGCGACGTGGTGGTCAAGGACCACATGGCGCACGACGGGCTCAGCGACGCCTGGGACTGCTGCTCGATGGGCGAGTCGACCGAACGTCTCGGCACCAAGCACGGCATCTCCCGCGCGGAGCAGGACGCCTTCGCCGCCGCCAGCCACCAACGGGCCGCCGCCGCGCAGAAGAACGGCCACTTCGCCGACGAGATCACCCCGGTGGTCATCCCGCAGCGCAAGGGTGACCCGTTGGTGATCAGCGAGGACGAGGGCATCCGACCGGACACCACCGTCGAGTCGTTGGCGAAGCTGCGCCCCGCCTTCACCAAGGACGGCACCATCACCGCCGGCAGCTCGTCGCCGATCTCCGACGGCGCCGCCGCGGTTCTGGTCATGAGCAAGGCCAAGGCCAAGGAACTGGGGCTGACCTGGCTGGCCGAGATCGGCGCGCACGGCAACGTGGCCGGCCCGGACAACTCCCTGCACTCGCAGCCGTCCAACGCGATCAACCACGCCCTGAAGAAGGGTGGCCTGAGCGTGGCGGACCTCGACCTCATCGAGATCAACGAGGCGTTCGCGCAGGTCGGCATCCAGTCCACCCGGGACCTGGGGGTCAGCCCGGACAAGGTCAACGTCAACGGCGGCGCGATCGCGCTGGGGCACCCGATCGGCATGTCCGGCGCGCGTCTCGTACTCTCCCTCGCCCTGGAGCTGAAGCGGCGCGGTGGCGGCACCGGCGCGGCGGCGCTGTGTGGCGGCGGTGGTCAGGGCGACGCGTTGATCATCCACGTGCCGGAAACTGCCGCGGCGAGCCAGTGAGCGAGGCGGCCGAGCACGTCCCGGCGGCGGGCACCACGTCGGTGCGCCGCAGTCGGGACGTACCGCAGTTGGTCGAGCGGGCCCGCGCGGGTGACCCCCGCGCGGTGGCCCGGCTGATCACGCTGGTGGAGAACGGTGACGCGCTGTTGCCGGCGATCGCCGCGGCGCTGGCCCCGTACGCGGGGCAGGCCCAGGTGGTCGGGCTGACCGGTTCCCCCGGGGTCGGCAAGTCGACCACCACGAACGAGCTGGTCCGCGCGCTGCGGGCCCGTGGGCACCGGGTCGGTGTGCTGGCGGTCGACCCGTCCAGCCCGTTCACCGGCGGAGCGATCCTCGGTGACCGGGTGCGGATGCAGGACCACGCCACCGATCCGGGCGTCTACATCCGGTCGATGTCCAGCCGGGGGCACCTCGGCGGGTTGGCCGCCGCGACGCCGCAGGCGGTCCGGGTGCTGGAGGGCGCCGGCTGTGACGTGGTGCTGGTGGAGACCGTCGGCGTCGGGCAGGCCGAGGTGGAGGTCGCCTCGCTGGCCGACACCACGCTGGTCCTT
This sequence comes from Micromonospora sp. NPDC049645, assembly GCF_040675155.1. Classification (NCBI taxonomy): domain Bacteria; kingdom Bacillati; phylum Actinomycetota; class Actinomycetes; order Micromonosporales; family Micromonosporaceae; genus Micromonospora; species Micromonospora sp. NPDC049645. The sequence continues at coordinate 46,451 of NZ_JBFAOI010000007.1, read as the reverse complement.
CTCGCGCCGGGGATGGGTGACGCGATCCAGGCGGTCAAGGCCGGCATCCTGGAGATCGCCGACGTGTTCGTGGTGAACAAGGCCGACCGGGACGGCGTCGACGCGACGGTCCGTGACATCCAGGGCATGATCGCTCTCGGTGAGCGCGGGCCGGGGCAGTGGCGGCCACAGGTGGTCCGGTCGGTCGCCGCGCGCGGCGAGGGCATCGACGACATCGCCGCCGCCATCGACAAGCACCGGGGCTGGCTGGTCGAGCACGGCGAGCTGCGCCGCCGCCAGGAGGCGCGGGCCGCCGCCGAGATCGAGGCCATCGCGCTCGGCACCCTGCGCGCCCGGATCGGCTCACTGCGCGACGGTACGGAGTTGGCCACGCTCGCCACCAGGGTCGCCGAGGGTGGGATCGACCCGTACACGGCCGCCGACGAGTTGCTCGTCCAGCTCGCTCGCTGACCCGGCCCCGGAGACGGGGCCGGCGCACTGTGGACGGTGCCGCTTGGTCCGGCGCGTGCCCGGAAGCGAGGGCGGGTCCGGTTTTAGTAGGCTCGCGGCGCGTAGCCGGCAGTCAGTTGCCGCGCGGCGGGCTGACGAGCCGGTCGGTCCACGATGCACCGGGACCAGGGGAGATGTGATCATGACGGACGCGGTGGAGAACGCCGGCGCAGTGCAACCCGCGACGGGCGCGGCCCGGGGTGCCACGTCGGTTTCCGACGAGGTCGTGGAGAAGATCGCCGGCGCGGCCGCCCGCGCGGTGCCCGGTGTCGCCGATCTCGGCGGTGACGTGGCCCGCTTCTTCAACAGCGTGCTGGACGAGGTCGGCCTGGACGAGGTGGGCGACGCTCGCCGGGGTGTCTCGGCCGACGTGAAGGGCAGCTCGGCCGTCATCAACGTGGTCCTGGTGATCGACGCCGGGCACGTCGTGACCGATGTGACCGAGGCGGTGCGGGCCGCGGTGATCGAGGCGGTCGAGAAGTACGGCCTGACGGTCACCCAGGTCAACGTCACGGTAGACGACATCGACCTGAACCGGCCAACCCCCGCAGCCTGACGCCGTCCCTCCCGTCGATCATGCAGTCGTGGTGGCCGGTTTGGCCACGGCTTCGGCTTTTGGGTACCACCACAACTCCATGATCGACGCGGCGGCTGACGTTACCCGTGGGTAGGGCGTGACTTAGCGATCGTTCAGGTAGGGGCCTTACACTCGACGTGCTGTCGAGGACCCGAGGAGGAGCCCTGCTCATGGACGCCGACGAGATCGACGCCGGACGGGCGCGCTGGCAGGCCCGGTACGACGCCGCACGCAAGCGGGACGCGGACTTCACCACGCTCTCCGGGATGCCGGTGGAGCCGGTGTACGGGCCGCCGGAGGGCGCGACGTATCCGGGCTTCGAACGGATCGGCTGGCCGGGCGAATATCCGTACACCCGGGGTTTGTACCCGACCGGCTACCGCGGGCGGACCTGGACGATCCGGCAGTTCGCCGGGTTCGGCAACGCCCAGCAGACCAACGAGCGGTACAAGATGATCCTCGGCGCGGGTGGCGGCGGCCTCTCCGTCGCGTTCGACATGCCGACGCTGATGGGCCGCGACTCGGACGACCCGCAGGCGCTCGGCGAGGTCGGCCACTGCGGCGTGGCCATCGACACCGCCACCGACATGCAGGCGCTCTTCGACGGCATCGACCTGGCCGGGGTCACCACCTCGATGACCATCTCCGGCCCGGCCGTGCCGGTGTTCTGCATGTACCTGGTCGCCGCCGAGCGGCAGGGCGCCGACCTGTCCAAGCTGGACGGCACCCTGCAGACCGACATCTTCAAGGAGTACATCGCGCAGAAGGAGTGGCTCTTCGACCCGGAGCCGCACCTGCGCCTCATCGGCGACCTGATGGAGTACTGCGCCCGGGAGATCCCGCGCTACAAGCCGCTGTCGGTCTCCGGCTACCACATCCGCGAGGCCGGCTCGACCGCCGCGCAGGAGTTGGCGTACACCCTCGCCGACGGCTTCGGCTACGTCGAGCTGGGTCTCTCCCGTGGGCTGGACGTGAACGTCTTCGCGCCGGGGCTGAGCTTCTTCTTCGACTCGCACCTCGACTTTTTCGAGGAGATCGCCAAGTTCCGGGCCGCCCGCCGGATCTGGGCCCGCTGGCTGCGTGACGTCTACGGCGCGACCAGCGAGAAGGCGCTGTGGCTGCGGTTCCACACGCAGACCGCCGGGGTGTCGCTGACCGCGCAGCAGCCGGTCAACAACGTGGTACGCACCGCGGTCGAGGCGCTCGCGGCGGTGCTCGGTGGCACGAACTCGCTGCACACCAACGCGCTGGACGAGACCCTGGCGTTGCCCACCGACGAGTCGGCCGAGATCGCCCTGCGAACCCAGCAGGTGCTGATGGAGGAGACCGGCGTGGTCAACGTGGCCGACCCGCTCGGCGGCTCCTGGTACGTCGAGGCGCTGACCGACAAGATCGAAGCCGAGGCGGAGGAGATCTTCGCCCGGATCCGGCAGCTCGGCGGGGACGGCCCGCACCAGATCGGCCCGATGACCTCGGGCATCCTGCGCGGCATCGAGGACGGCTGGTTCACCGGGCACATCGCCGAGTCGGCCTTCGTCTACCAGCAGGCCCTCGAAAAGGGCGACAAGAAGATCGTCGGGGTCAACTGCCACACCGGCACGGTCGCCAAGGAGCTGGAGATTCTGCGCATCTCGCACGAGGTGGAGCTGGAGCAGCGCCGGGTGCTCGCCGAGCGCAAGAGCGCGCGGGACGAGTCGGCGGTCCGCGCGGCGGTGGCCCGGATGGTCGAGGCGAGCCGTACCGACGAGAACATGATCCCCGCCATGCTCGACGCGGTCCGCGCCGAGGCGACCCTGGGCGAGATCTGCGACGCCCTGCGCGCCGAGTGGGGCACCTACCGCGAGCCAGCCCGCTTCTAACCCCACCCCCGCCCCACCCCCACCCCACCCCACCCCACCCCACCCCACCCCACCCCACCCCACCCCACCCCACCCCCATCCCGTCGATCCCGGCTCACCCCGCCCCGCCCCCGTCGATCTTGCAGTTTCTGCGGCGACGTAAGTGGTGAAAAGCGGCGTATCGACGACAGAAACTGCAAGATCGGCGAGGGCTGGGGCGGGGGTTGGGGTGGGGGGTGGGGGCGGGGTGAGAGTTGCAACGTCGGGGTTGCGGGTGAGCTGAGAATCCGGGCTCACGTGCGAGACTAGGTAACCATGAGCGACCCACGGATCACCTCGTCGATCTTCACCCGCGGCGCGGTCGACCTCAGCACGCTGCGTGGCCCCGCACCAGCCAGTACCCGCCCCGGCACGCCCCCACAGGGCGGCCCGTCCAACGGCGCCCCCGGCGCGCCCACCGGCGGTAACACCGCCATCGTCGACGTCACCGAGGCGACGATCCAGTCCGACGTGCTCGAACGCTCGATGGCCACGCCCGTCGTCGTGTTCTTCGGCGCGGCCGGCTTCCCGGAGAGCGACGAGTTCGCCCCGGTCCTGGAGCGGCTGAACGCCGAGGGCGACGGCGCCTGGGTGCTGGCCCGGGTGGACGTGCAGGAAAACCCCCGAATCGCCCAGATGTTCCGGGTCCAGGGCATTCCGATGGTCTACGCGGTCGTCGGCGGCCAGCCGGTCGACGCCTTCTCCGGCGTGGTGCCCGAGGCGCAGTTGCGGCAGTGGATCCAGGCCGTGCTCAAGGCCGGCGGCGTGACCGTCGCCGAGCCGGAGGATCCCCGCCTCGACGAGGCGGACGACGCGCTGATGAGCGGTGATCTGGACGCCGCCGAGCAGGCGTACCGCAAGATCCTGGCCGACGCCCCGGCGGACGCCGCGGCCACGGCGGGGCTGGCCCAGGTCGGGGTGGCCCGCCGGGTGGCCGGCGCCGACCCCTCCACCGCGCTGGCCGCCGCGGAGAGCGCCCCCGACGACGTCGCCGCCCAACTGCTGGCCGCCGACATCGAGGTGCTCAGCGGCCTGGCCGAGCAGGCGTACGCGCGGCTCGTCGGTCTGGTCCGGCGCACCGCCGGGGAGGACCGCGAGACGGTACGCCAGCACCTGGTCTCGCTCTTCTCCATCGCCGGCCCGGACGACCCGGCGGTCGCCTCGGCGCGCCGGGCCCTGGCCAGCGCGCTGTTCTGAGTTCGTAGCACGCCAGCGCGGGCCGGCGTTCCGGCCGGCCCGCCCGACCACCGAGGACGGGAGCTCATGATGCGCCGGATCGCCGTCCTCGACGCGCCGACAAATCTCGGTCTGCGGCCGCCGACGCCCACGTCGGTCCCGGGTTGTGCCAAGGCGCCCGGCGCGCTGCGCGACCACGACCTGCTGGCCCGGCTCCGTGCCCGCGACGCCGGCTGCGTCACCCCCGCCCGGTACGACCCGGGTGACTGGCGCCCCGGCGACGGGGTGTGCCACGCCCGGGAGATCGCCGACTACTCGCTGGCCCTCGCCGAACGCATCGGCTCGATCATCGACCGGGGCGAGTTCCCCGTGGTGCTGGGCGGCGACTGCTCGGTGCTGCTCGGCTCGGCGCTGGCCATGCACCGCCTCGGTGAGGCCGTCGGCGGGCGGATCGGGCTGGTCTTCGTCGACGGGCACTCCGACTTCCGGCACCCCGGCAACGCCTCCTACGTCGGCGCCGCCGCCGGTGAGGACCTGGCCCTGGTCACCGGTCGGGGGCAGGCCGACCTGGCCGCGCTGGAGGGCCGCCGGCCCTATTTCCGCGACATCGACGTGGTGGTGCTCGGCATTCGTGCCCAGGACGAATACCGGCTCGACCTCCAGGCCGCCGGGATCACCACCCGACCGGTGCCGGCGTTGCGGGCCGAGGGCGCCGCCCGGACGGCCCAGTGGGCGCACGAACAGCTCGCCGACTGCGCGGGCTACTGGGTGCACATCGACGTGGACGTGCTCGATCCGGCGGTGATGCCCGCCGTGGACGCCCCCGACCCGGGCGGGATCGCCTTCGCCGAGCTGGAGATCCTGCTTGCCGGCCTGGTCGACACCCCGCACTGCCTCGGCGTGGAGCTGACCGTCTTCGACCCCGACTACGACCCGGACGGCTCGTACGCGGCCGAGATCGTCAACACCGTGGTCGCCGGTCTGGCGCCGGTCACCGCCCCCGAGGCGGTGCCGCCCCGGCTGCTGTCGGCCCGTCCGGCGCCCGGTCCACGGCGGGGCAACGGCCGAAGCGACCGTGTGGAGCGGTCTGGCGCTGTCGGGCGGCCTCACGGGCTCGGCGCCGAAACAGACCTTGCCGATGGCGACGGGTCTGCTGGGGCAGTGGTTGACAGCGACCGCGACCGCTCGGCCGAGGTGACGCAGCGGGGTCTTCCCGGTCGCGCCCACGCCGAGCCGTCGGGGGTGAGGGCGGTGATCCCGGTTGCGGTCGAGCACGAACCGGTCGGCCCGCCGGCCTCGGCTGGACCGGGCCTGCTCCGGCGAGCCTCGCCGCCCGCCGGGGACACGTCGGGCGAGAGTCCTGCCACCGACAATGGCGCGGATCTACACAAAGCCGACACAGCCTGACTCGATCTGCGGTCCGCCAGGCGTTGATCGACTCGAGTTCATTGACATCGGGGTCTCTGCCGCCGCTGGATAGCGCGGGTTTCAAGGAACCCGAGTGGATCAACGCCAGCGAGCGCCCCGAGGCGTCGGGTCGCCGCGCCGCTCTGGCGTTCCGGCAGGGTGGTAGGGGTCAGGGGTTCGGCAGGGCGCGGAGGAAACGCTCGGCGATCGGGACGGCCGAGGCGGTGCTGGCGCCGCCCTTCTCCACGAAGACGGCGAACGCCACGTCGCCCCGCCAACCGACGAACCAGGCGTGGGTGTGCGCCGGGTTGTTGTCGTACTCGGCGGTGCCGGTCTTGCCGTACACCTCGCCGGGCACGTCCTTGAGCGCGCTGCCGGTGCCGGTGGTGACCACCTCGCGCATCATCGCGCGCAGCGCCGCGACCGATTCCGGCTTGAGTTGCTCGCCGGCCGGGGCCGGCTTGGCCGGCGCCGGGTCGGTCAGCAGCTTCGGCTGTTCGAAGCGACCGCGGGCGACGGCGGCGGTGGCACCCGCCATGGCGAGCGGGCTGACCAGCGTGGTGCCCTGCCCGAACGACGCGGCGGCCTGCTCGGCCAGGCTGCCGCCCGTCGACGCCTTGCCGGTGAAGGCGTCGACGCCGAGATCCCACTGACCCTCCAGGCCCAGCGAGCGACCGGCGGCGGCCAACCCGTCGCCGCCGAGCTTCGGTGCCAGCGCGGCGAACGCCGTGTTGCAGGACTTGGCGAAGTCGGTGCGGAACGGCACCGAGCCGAGCGCGAAGTTGTCCGAGTTCTTGAAGGACCGACCGTCCACGGTGAAGGTCTTCGGGCAGTTCACCGGCCCGTCCAGAGTGACCGCGCCCCGGTCCAGGAGGCCCAGCGTGCTGACCATCTTGAAGGTGGAGCCCGGAGGGACCTGGGCGTTGAAGGCCAGATTTTCCCCGGCCGGGCCGGGGCCGTTCGCCGCGGCGAGCACGGCGCCGTCGCTGATCCGCAGCGCCACCAGGGCGGCTCGGCGTGGCTCGGCGCGCAGTGCCCCGTCGGCCGCGTTCTGGACGGCGACGTCCAGCGTGGTCCTCAGCGCCTGCCCGGGCTGCGGTTCCCGGCGGAACAGCTCGGTGCCGGTGGGTTCGAGTTTGCCGTCCTCGGTCGGACGCTCGACCACCACGGTCAGCCCGGGGCCGCCGCGCAGCCGTTCGTCGTAGCGGCCCTGTAGCCCGCCGTGCCCGACCACGTCGCCGACGACGTACCGGTCGGGGTGTGCGGCGAGGTCGTCGGCCTGCGCCGGGTCGACAGTGCCGAGCAGCGCCCGGGCGAACTCCCGGGTGGGGGCCAGGTCGATCTTGTCGGAGATGAACTTGGTGCCGGGCAGGTCGTAGATCCGGGGCTTGATCTGCAGGTACGCCTCCTCGCGGAGCGACACCACCTCGACGAAGGCAGCCGGCTCGGCCTTGGCCACCCGCTCCGGCAGGTCGGCCAGGTCGACGCCGGGGACCAGCGCCGGGCGGATGGCCTTGAACGCCGCGTCGAGGTCCTTGACGAGCTTCTTCAGGTCGGTGACCCCGTTGGGCTGCACCCCCACCCGGACCACCGGGCGCGGGGTCACGAGGGGCTTCCCGGCGTTGTCCAGAACCGCGGCGCGGGTGCCGGCGTCACGGCGCAGCGCCAACCGGTCGCCCTTGGTGAGCTGCTCGTGCACCACCTTCGGTTCCCAGATCACCTGCCACTGGTCGCCGTCGCCCTGCGCGAGCCGCACCTCCCGGTCGTACGCCCAGCGGGTCTGACCAGGCAGGTTCCACTCCACCTGAATGGTGGTGGTCGCGATGTCCTTCGTGATCTTCGGCTCGCCACGACGCTTCAACGTGGGCGGGGTGGCCGCCAGCTCACCGGACAGGTCCTTGATCTCGCGAGCCACGTCGGCCGCCGGCAGCTTGTTGCCGATCGGGTCGATCAGACCGACCGCCTGGAGGTCACCACTGCGCCAGCCCGCGAGGAAGGCGTCGACGATGCCCTGCGGCCCGTCGTCACCCGAGCAACCGACCAGACCACCCGCCGCGAGCAGCGCCGTGGTGACGGCGGCGGCCAGGCGTCGGGCGGGGTTCGGCCGGTGGGGCCGGGGGTACGACAGGGGCATGAAGCTGGTCCTTCCGATTTCCGACTGCCCTCGCACGGTAGTACGCCCACGGCGTCCCCAACGTCCCCCGGGTGCTCGGCAGCGCGCAAAGACGGGCCGCGCCAGTGTGATGAACATCGCGTGGCGGGGTATCCCGCAGCCGGCCAACCTCGGACCCGCAACGGGTGAAAGGACAAAGTCCCGATCCGGACGTCTGGCCAGTGGTCCGCCGACGAAGGCGCACAACGGCAGGGCCTAGGCTGGGCGGCAGAGTGACCCACAACGCGGTGGGTCGAGGGGAGTGGCACCGATGGACCGGCGTCCGGCGATCAAACCGGAACCCGACCTCCGGCAGGATGACTCCGGCCGGGACGACGACAGCTTCGATTCGGCTACCGACGGGGACGGCTACGGCCGGCTCGACACGGGAGTCACCGGGCTGACCGGGTCGAGCATCGACACCATCTACGATCTGGGCCTGCCCACCGAGGCGTTGGCCGACGACGTGGAGGACGCCGAGCTCGACGAACCCGTTCCCAACGCGGAGCGCCTGGTGGCTCAGGCCGTCGCGCTCGCGGGGGACGATCACGACGCGGCGACACTTGTCGGCCGTTTCTGGCGGTTCGCCCCGGACGAGGAGCTGGTCGGCTTCACGGCGGAGGAGATGCTCGACGCGGCCCGGGCGCACCGGGACCTGGCCCAGCAGCGGGTGCCGGGCGAGTTGAAGCTGCGGATCCACGAACCGCACGCGGACCAGCACCACACGGTCGTCGAGATCGTCACGGACGACATGCCGTTCCTGGTCGACTCGGTGACCGCGCTGCTCAACTCGTACCACCTGGACGTGCACCTGCTGGTGCACCCGCTGGTCGTGGTGCGGCGGGAGCCGCTGGGCCGGCTCACCGAGGTCTCCGCGGACGTGGAACCGGACGACGCGATCGCCGGCGACATCGTCGAGAGCTGGATGCGGATCGAGATCGACCCGGTCCGGGACGCGGCCGAGCGGGACCGGCTGCGCCGCGAGTTGCAGCGGGTGCTCACCGATGTCCGGGAGGCGGTGGAGGACTGGCCGAAAATGCGTCAGCGTGCCCTCGCGCTCGCCGACGAGCTGGCCTCGACCCGTACCTCGGACAACCGCCCACCGGTGCCGGAAAAGGACATCACGGACTCGGTGGAGCTGCTGCGTTGGCTGGCCCACGACCACTTCACGTTCCTCGGTTACCGGGAGTACCGGCTGGTGGACGCGGACGGTGGCGACGCCACCGACCAGGTCGACGGCAAGGCGTTGGAGGCGGTGCTCGGCACCGGTCTGGGCATCCTGCGCTCGGATTCGCCGGACGCGCGGTCGTTGTCCTCGATGACGCCCGAGGCGCACGAGAAGGTGCTGGAGAAGCGCCTGCTCATCATCACCAAGGCCAACTCCCGGGCCACCGTGCACCGCTCGGCCTACCTGGACTACATCGGCTTCAAAATCTTCAACTCCGCCGGGGACGTGATCGGCGAGCGGCGTTTCCTCGGCCTCTTCTCGACGGCCGCGTACCGGACCAGCGTGCGCGAGCTGCCGGTGGTCCGCCGCAAGGTGGCCGAGGTGCTGGACCGCTCCGGCCTGAGCCAGCGCAGCCACTCGGGCAAGGATCTGATCCAGATCCTGGAGACCTACCCGCGCGACGAGCTGTTCCAGATCAAGACCGACGACCTGTACCACGCGGTGATCGGCGTGCTGCGGATGGCCGGCCGCCGTCAGCTGCGGGTCTTCCTGCGGCGGGACGCGTACGGGCGGTTCATCTCCTGCCTGATCTACCTGCCCCGGGACCGGTTCACCACCCAGAACCGGCTGCGCATGCAGGACATCCTGCTGCGTGAGCTGAACGGTGTCGGGGTGGACTACACCACCCGGGTCACCGAGTCGATGCTGGCGCGGGTGCACTTCATCGTCCGTACCGACCCGACGCGGCCGCCCGGCGAGATCGACGCCGACCTGCTGGCCGAGGAGTTGGCCGACGCCACCCGGCTCTGGGACGACGACTACCGGCTGGTGCTGGAGCGCAAGCTCGGCGACGAGCAGGCCAAGCACCTGTTCACCCGGTACGCCGACGCGTTCCCGGAGGGCTACAAGGACGGGCACACGCCGTACGAGGCGATGAAGGACCTGGCGAAGCTGGAGCTGCTGGAGGAGCCCGGCCAGCTGGAGATGCACCTGTTCCGCAAGCAGTTGGCGCCCCGGCCCGGCGCCCGGGTGCCCGGCGCGGACCTGGCCGAGGCGATGGACGTCCGGTTCAAGGTCTACCGGTACGGCGAACCGATGATGCTCTCCGCCGTGCTGCCGGTGCTGCACTCACTCGGCGTCCGGGTGGTCGACGAGCACCCGTACGAGGTGGACCGGATCGACGGTCGGGTCTATCTGTACGACTTCGGCCTCATGCTGCCCGAGGGGCATCACGAGCTGGCCGAGGTGCGCCCGCACGTGGAGAACGCCTTCGCTGCGGCCTGGCGCGGCGAGGCCGAGGTGGACCGGTTCAACGAGCTGGTGCTGCGTGGCGGGCTGACCTGGCGGCAGGTGGTGGTGCTGCGGGCGTACGCGAAGTACCTGCGGCAGGCCGGCACGGTCTTCTCGCAGGACTACATGGAGCAGACCTTCATCGCGTACCCGAAGCTCGCCGCGTTGCTGGTGGAGCTGTTCGAGACCCGGTTCGCGCCGGGTGAGCTGAGCACCGAGCAGCGGCAGCAGCGCAGCGGCGAGCTGGTGGAGACGATCCGGGGCGCGCTGGACGACGTGGCCAGCCTCGACCAGGATCGCATCCTGCGCTCGTACCTGACGCTGATCGAGGCGACCCTGCGGACCAGCTTCTACCAGCGGCGCGCCGACGGGCGGCCGAAGGCGTACGTCGCGTTCAAGCTGGACCCGCAGGCCATTCCGGACCTGCCCGCGCCGCGGCCGAAGTTCGAGATCTTCGTCTACTCGCCCCGGTTCGAGGGCGTGCACCTGCGGTTCGGGCCGGTGGCCCGGGGCGGGTTGCGCTGGTCCGACCGTCGGGAGGACTTCCGGACCGAGGTGCTGGGCCTGGTCAAGGCGCAGATGGTGAAGAACACCGTGATCGTGCCGGTCGGCGCCAAGGGCGGCTTCGTGTTGAAGCAGAAGCCGGGTGACCGGGACGAGGCGGTCGCCTGCTACCAGGAGTTCGTCGGCGCGATGCTCGACGTCACCGACAACATCGTCAGCGGGCAGATCGTGCCGCCCGAGGACGTGGTGCGGCACGACGGCGACGACCCGTACCTGGTGGTGGCGGCCGACAAGGGCACGGCGACGTTCTCCGACATCGCCAACGAGATCTCCACGGCGCACAACTTCTGGTTGGGCGACGCGTTCGCGTCCGGCGGTTCCGCCGGCTACGACCACAAGAAGATGGGCATCACCGCCCGGGGCGCCTGGGAGTCGGTCAAGCGGCACTTCCGGGAGCTGGGCCTGGACACCCAGACCCAGAGCTTCACGGTGGTGGGTGTCGGTGACATGTCCGGCGACGTGTTCGGCAACGGAATGCTGCTGTCCGAGCACATCCGGCTGGTGGCCGCCTTCGACCACCGGCACATCTTCCTCGACCCCGAGCCGGACGCGGCGACCTCGTACGCGGAGCGTCGGCGGCTGTTCGACATGTCCCGATCCTCCTGGGAGGACTACAACCCGGAGCTGATCTCGGCCGGTGGCGGCATCTTCCCGCGTACCGCGAAGTCGATCCCGATCACGCCGCAGGTGCGGGCGGCGATCGGCCTGGACGACGACGTCACGCAGATGTCTCCGCAGGACCTGATGAAGGCGATCGTCACCGCCCCGGTGGACCTGTTCTGGAACGGCGGCATCGGCACCTACGTCAAGGCGTCCACGCAGACCAACGCCGAGGTGGGCGACAAGTCCAACGACGCGATCCGGGTGGACGGGCGCAGCCTGCGCTGCCGGGTGGCGGGCGAGGGCGGCAACCTGGGCTGGACCCAGCTCGGCCGGATCGAGTACGCGCTGACCGGTGGCCGGATCTACACGGACTTCATCGACAACGCGGCCGGCGTGGACACCTCCGACCACGAGGTGAACATCAAGATCCTGCTGAACACGGCCGTGGCCGACGGCGAGTTGACCACGGCCGAACGGGACGAGCTGCTGGCCGGGATGACCGACGAGGTCGCCGAGCTGGTGCTGCGGGACAACTACGACCAGGCTCGGGCGATCAACAACGCCCAGGCCCAGGCCGCCTCGCTGCTCCCGGTGCACCGCCGGATGATCAACGAGCTGGAGCGTTCCGGCGCGTTGGACCGGTCGTTGGAGGCGCTGCCGCCGGACGAGGAGCTGGCGGTCCGCAGCGAGTCCGGCCTGACCGCGCCGGAGTTCGCGGTGCTGCTCGCGTACGTGAAGATCGTCCTGGAGCGGGAGATCCTCACCGAGGGGTTGGCCGACGAGGAGTGGACGACCGACGTCCTGGTCAACTACTTCCCGACGCCGATGCGCGAGCGGTTCGCCGACCGGATGGGCCGGCACCGGCTACGCCGGGACATCGTCACCACCGTGCTGGTCAACGAGGCGATCAACCGGGGTGGCATCTCGTTCATCTTCCGGGTGGTCGAGGAGACGGCGGCCAGCGCGGCGGACGTGATCCGGGCGTACGTGGTGGTCAGTGAGGTCTTCGGCCTGCGCGACCTGTGGGACGCGGTCGAGGCGCTGGACAACAAGGTGGCGCCGGAGTTGCAGACCAGCGTCTACCTGGACACCCGCCGGCTGCTCGACCGGGCGGTGCGCTGGCTGGTCTCCAACCGGCGCTCGCCGATCGACGTGCCCGCCGAGATCAGCCGACTGCGGGACGGCGTCACCCGGCTCCTGCCGGGGCTGGAGGATCTGTTCTACGGCAACGAGCGCCAGGGCATCGCCGCCCACATGGACTCGATGACCGAGCGTGGGCTGCCCCGCGAGCTGGCGGAGCGGGCGACCCGGCTGATGTACAGCTTCGGCCTGATGGACGTGGTGGAGACCGCGAACGCCAGCGGGCGGGACGTCAGCGAGGTGGCCTCGGTCTACTTCGTGCTGTCCGACCTGTTCCGGGTGGACTCGCTGCTGTCGAAGATCTCCCTGCTGCCGCGGGAGGACCGCTGGCAGACGCTGGCCCGCATGGCGCTGCGGTACGACCTGTACGCCGCGCTGGCCGCGCTCACCGCGGAGGTGCTCGACTCCACCCCGGACGACCTGCCGCCGCACGAGCGGGTGCAGCAGTGGGAGCAGTCGAACGCGACCTCGATCCACCGTGCCCGGCGGGCGATGGGCGAGTTCGACGAGTCGCGGGCGGATCTCGCCGCCCTCTCGGTGCTGCTGCGCCAGATCCGCACCCTGGTGCGGACCTCCGCAGCCGCCTGAGTCAGGTACGCCGGACGCGGTCCGGCCGACCGGGTCACCCCGATCGGCCGGACCGCGTTTCGTTCGTCCGGTCACGCCTTCAGCGTGGCGAAGACGACGATGTTGTCCTGATAGCTCTTGGCGGCCTCGTCGAACTGACCGCCGCAGGTGACCACCCGCAGGCTGGGCCGGTCACTCGGTCCGTACACCAACTCGGTGGGGAAGGCCGTCTTCGGGTACGACTTCACCGAGTCGACCGAGAAGGTGGCCGGCACCCCGTCGGCGCGGCGCACGGTGATGACGTCGCCGGGGGTGAGAGCGCCGAGGTCGAAGAAGACAGCCGGGCCGAGCACCGCCGAGTCCACGTGCCCGACCACGACCGCGTTACCCGTCTCGCCGGGGCTGGCACCCGGCTCGTACCACCCGGCCTGGTCGGCCTTGTCCAACGGAGGGACCTGGACGGTGCCGTCGGGGTTGGTGCCCAACGACATGATCGTCGCGTCGACACCGATCCGGGGGATCTCGATGCTGGTCGGTGCCGACCGTGCCAACCCGGCCGGAGCGTCCCCCGGACCGACCGGCTGACCGTCGACCTCCGAGGCGTCGGCAGCGGTGCTCGCCGGCCCGGTGACCTCGGGGCCGGCCTGGGCCAACGGCTGCGGTGGTCGGGGAGCCGGCCCGGTGTTCAGCGCGGCGCCGATCATGCCGGCGCCGATCATGGCCATGGTGACGACGACGGCCAAGCCGGCGGCACGCCACGGTTTCCCGTGACGGCCGCCGGCCCGTGTCGTCGTCACGTCAGACGAGCGAACCATCGGTCCGCCGACGACGCATCAGCACGATCCCGCCCAGCGCGGCAGCGCCGAGCAGGCTCGCCCCACCGGTGGCGAGGCCCCGGTCGGTGCCGGTGCTGGCGCCACCGTCACCACCGTCGACACCGCCGTGCGGCAGCACGACGAGCTCGCCCTCGCCGCACGAGCCCTTGAGCTCGTAGCGACCCGGCTTGGCGTCCTTGTCGACCTTGGCTTCGCCGTAGTAGACGAACTCGCGCTCCTCGCCCCGGTCACGCTTGTCCGAGCCGCGCTCGTCGGAGCCGTATTCCGAGCCCTTGTCCGAGCCGTATTCGGAGCCGCGCTCGTCGGAGCCGTACTCCGAGCCCTTGTCCGAGCCGTACTCGGAGCCGTGCTCGTCCTTGGACTTCCAGCTCTTGTCCGAGCCGTATTCGGAGCCGCGCTCGTCGGAGCCGTATTCCGAGCCCTTGTCCGAGCCGTACTCGGAGCCGTGCTCGTCCTTGGACTTCCAGCTCTTGTCCGAGCCGTACTCGGAGCCGCGCTCGTCGGAGCCGTATTCCGAGCCCTTGTCCGAGCCGTACTCCGAGCCGTGCTCGTCCTTGGACTCCCAGTCCTTCTTGTCTTCGTCCTTGGACTCCCAGTCCTTCTTGTCACGGCTGTCATCGGCGTCCTGGCCGTGCTCCTCGCCCTTCCAGTCCTTGCTGTCCTCGTCGCCGTAGGCGTCGGCGGCGGCGCCGCCGCCCTGCCCGCCCTTGTCGTTCTCGTCCTTGCCCTTGTCCTTGCCGTTCTCGTCCTTGCCGTTCTCGTCCTTGCCCTCGTGGTCCTTGCCCTTGTCGTCCTTGCCGTTCTCGTCCTTGCCGTGCTCGTCCTTGCCCTTGTCGTCCTTGCCGTTCTCGTCCTTGCCCTCGTGGTCCTTGCCGTTCTCGTCCTTGCCGTTCTCGTCCTTGCCCTTGTCGTGGTCGGAGGAGTTCTCCTCCTCGCTCCACTCGCGGTCCTCGCCCCGGTCCTCGTGCGCCGGCTTGAGCTTGACCTTGCCGGTGACCTGGGACCACACGAACGCGTGCTCCTGCCGATCCGGGCAGATCTCGAGGAGCTTGACCTCGTCGCCAGCCTTCACGACGTGCGGCTTGGCGAAGACCTTGCCGTCGTCGTGGCCGTCGGCGAACGCGATCCCCGGTGCGAACACCAGGAGCGACGCGCCGCCGAGCGCGGCGCCCGCAACGACTTTCCCGAGCATCTTCTTAGCCATGACCTGCGTCACTCCATCCCTGTTGTCCTGTGCCCGGCGACAACCGAGCTAAGACCGACGTTAGACCTTTTCATGACTTATGAAGTGAAAGATTCGCGTTTTGACCTTTGATCCAAGTAAGAGGTGAAGGGGTGCTACGCGGCTTTCGCCGCCCGGCGCGTCGTGTCGCTCGTCGCGCAACCTTGCGGGTGCCAAATGGTGTTCCAGGCTGGGCGTGCCCGGCCGGGTTGGGTCATCCGGTAACGGCGACGCTCGACCGGCCCGTGCCGCGAGGGCGAACCCGGGGGTATCGTCCGAAGCCGCCTCCCGCAACGCATCGAGCCATTGCCATGGAAGCGCTCCCATGCAAGAATCGGCGAACGCGGTTCAGCGAGCCACACCGCGCAGGCAGGGCCGTCGAGGGCACCCGGTTCACCGGGCGACTCCCGCCGCTGATCGACCGGCCGACGCATCGGCCGTGCACCACCACCACCATCGCCCGTCCGGGTCGGGCGCCCCCCCAAAAAATCCCGTTGGCGCCGGCGGCCGTCCGTGTAGGACGCCCACCGGGCCGTCCCGCCGGGCCGTACGTGGGCCCGGTCTCGCCCAAGGAGATCAGTGGCATGAATGTGTGGAGAAGGCTGACCGGCCCACGCCGGGCCCTCGCGCTCGCTGGCGCGGGTGCCCTGGTCGCCGGCGGGCTGGTGACGATTCCCGTCACCGCGGCGCAGGCCGCGACACAGTGCGACATCGCATACACGAGCAACGACTGGCAGGGCGGCTTCACCGCGAACATCACCATCAAGAACGTCGGTGACGCGCTGAACGGCTGGACGCTGGGCTGGACCTTCCCCAACTCCAGCCAGCGGGTGCAGCAGGGCTGGTCCGCCACGTTCACCCAGTCCGGCAGCCAGGTCACCGCCCAGAGCCTGTCCTACAACGGCACCCTGGCCACCGGCGCGTCGACGAGCATCGGCTTCAACGGCGCGTGGAGCGGCAGCAACCCCAAGCCGACCTCGTTCACCCTGAACGGCGTGGTCTGCAACGGCGGCACCACCCCGCCCACCACCCCGCCGCCCACCACGCCCCCGCCCACGACCCCGCCGCCCACCACGCCTCCGCCCACGACCCCGCCGCCCGGCACCAAGGTCGACAACCCGTACGCCGGGGTGCGCGGTTACGTGAACCCGGAGTGGAAGGCCAAGGCGGACGCCGAGGCCGGCGGAAGTCGGGTCTCCAACAACCCCACCGCCGTCTGGCTGGACCGGATCGCCGCGATCAACGGCACGCCGGACAGCAGCTCCAACGGTGCCTTCGGGGTGAAGGACCACCTGGACGAGGCGCTGCGCCAGGGCGCTGGCTACATCCAGTTCGTGATCTACAACCTGCCCGGCCGGGACTGCTCCGCGCTCGCCTCCAACGGTGAGCTGGGCCCGGACGAGCTGCCCAAGTACAAGGCCCAGTACATCGACCCGATCGCCGCGATCCAGGGTGACTCGAAGTACAGCAGCCTGCGGATCATCAACATCATCGAGATCGACTCGCTGCCGAACCTGGTCACCAACACCTCCGGTCAGCCCGGCGGCACGGTCATGTGTGACACGGTCAAGGCCAACGGCGCCTACGTCAACGGTGTCGGCTACGCCCTCGCCAAGCTCGGCGCGATCGGCAACGTCTACAACTACATCGACGCCGGGCACCACGGCTGGCTGGGCTGGGACTCCAACTTCGGCCCGACCGCCGACATCCTGAAGACCGCCGCGGTCGCCTCCGGCAGCACGGTCAACAACGTGCACGGCTTCATCACCAACACGGCGAACTACTCGGCGCTGCGTGAGCCGTACTTCAAGGTCACCGACAACGTGAACGGCCAGACGGTGCGGCAGTCCAAGTGGGTCGACTGGAACTTCTACGTCGACGAGCTGTCGTTCGCCCAGGCGTTCCGCACCAAGCTGGTCTCGGTCGGCTTCAACTCCAACATCGGCATGCTGATCGACACGTCCCGCAACGGTTGGGGTGGCTCCGCGCGGCCCACCGGGCCGGGCGCGACGACAAGCGTCGACACCTACGTCAACGGTGGTCGCATCGACCGGCGCCTGCACCTCGGCAACTGGTGCAACCAGGCCGGCGCCGGCCTCGGCGAGCGTCCCCGGGCCAACCCGGAGACCGGCATCGACGCCTACGTCTGGGTGAAGCCGCCGGGTGAGTCGGACGGCTCCAGCAAGGAGATCCCGAACAACGAGGGCAAGGGCTTCGACCGGATGTGCGACCCGACCTACGGCGGCAACGCCCGCAACGGCAACAACCCGTCGGGTGCTCTGGCCGACGCGCCGATCTCCGGCGCCTGGTTCTCCGCACAGTTCCAGGAGCTCATGCGCAACGCGTACCCGGCGCTCTGATCGGGTAGCTCACGCGCCAACCCGCTGCCAGTGGTTGGTGAGGCACTGTTGGCAGCAGGTTCCCCCCGGGTCCCCGGCTCGACCGTCGCAGGTCGGGCCGGGGACCCCCCTCGTGCCCCCCGGTCAGGGCACGGTGCGTTCGATCGCCGCCCGGCCCTGCTCGGCAAGATCACGGCGGGCCTTGTCCAGGTTCTCCGGTGTCAGGTCCTGGCCGCGGGCCATCACCAGGTCCTCCGGCTCCCAGGGCTGTTCGCCACCGGTACGGATGTTGTCTCCACCGGCCCCGGTGCCCGTCCCGGTGGCTCCGGTGCCCGCGGCGTAGGGGTCGCCGATCAGCTCGTCGGTGTCCGGGGCGAGGTCGCCCGCTCGGCTGGCGGGCTCGGCGAAGGCCGGATTGTCGTGGTCGGGGCCGCCTCCGGTCCGCAGCTGCGGCACGGTGGCGTCATCATCCACCGCCGAGGCCACCTCGGGGCTGTCCTCCAGGGGCGGTTGGCGATCGCGATCGGTCATGGTGCTGCCTCCTGTGTCCGACACGGTGCCTGATTTCCTCACGTACCCCTTCGTGCCGCGCTCATGCCGCACGGCCCGGCGGTCCAGCCGGGCCGTGCTCTCGAGGTGCGGTCGGGCCGGGCGGCCCGGCGCTCAGGCTTCGGGCTGGTGCTCGTTCGGGGCGGGCGCCTCGGCCGGGCGCAGCCACTGCCAGAGCAGCATCAGCAGACCGAACACGAGCATCGCCAACCCGGCCCACAGGTTGATCCGTACGCCTTCGGCCTTGTCGATCTCGGCCCGGCTGTCGAAGATGCCGATCAACGTCACGATGATCCCGTACGCGACGAAGAGGCCGCCGATCACCCGGCGGATGTCGAACAGCCGGGCCGCGGCGGAACGTCGCTGCTCCGCCTGCGCCTCGTCGATCAGCGGGTCCTGTGCCGGCTGGCCATCGTTGCTCATCTGCCGACCCCTTTCCTCAGAAGACCGGGATGTAGAAGAGGGCGGCCAGCGCGACCGCGATCAGACCGAGTAGCACCGGGGAGCGGTACCAGGCGGCGTCCCCGGCGAGCACGTCGCCCTTCAGGTTGACGCCGCCCATGCCGTACACCAGCCCGCGCAGTTCCTCGTCCCGTTTCGGCGAGGTGAGCGGGGTGACGATCGCGGCGACCACCACCGCCGTGACGAACGCCAGGCCGGCGCCCCAGAAGCTTTCCTCCAGGTCGGAGTTGAAGTCGACCACGCCGCCCTTGTAGAGCAGGTAGAGGCTCAGCGACACCAGGGTGCCCAGCAGCAGCGACCAGAAGCCGGCCAGGGCGCTCATCCGCTTCCAGAACATGCCGATGATGAAGGTGGCGAACAGTGGCGCGTTGAAGACGGAGAAGAGCGCCTGGATGTAGTTCATGATGTTGCTGAATCCGGCCGCGATGAACGCGGTGCCGATCCCGATCACCACGGCGGCGACCGTCGCCCACCGGCCGACGCGCAGGTAGTACTCGTCCGACCGGTCAGGGCGGATGTACGCCTGCCAGATGTCGTACGTGAAGACGGTGTTGAAGCCGCTCACGTTGGCCGCCATGCCGGCCATGAACGAGGCGAGCAGGCCGGTGACCGCCACCCCGAGCACCCCGTTGGGGAGCAGGTCGCGCATCAGCAGCGGGATGGCGTTGTTGTACTGCAGGTCGCCGCTCTCCGCGCCGAGGCCCTTGACCGTGACCAGGGCCACCAGGCCGGGGATGACCGTGACCAGGGGGATGAACAGCTTAGGGTACGCGGCGATGATCGGCGTACGGCGGGCGGCGCTCATGTTCTTCGCCGACAGCGCCCGCTGCACCTCGGCGAAGTTCGTCGTCCAGTAGCCGAACGACAGCACGAAGCCGAGGCCGAAGACGATGCCGATCCAGTGCGCGCCCAGCGGGTTGGCCGTGCTGCCGGTGTCCTGCCACGCGTGTAGGCCGGCCTCGCCGAGCTTGGTGTCGCCGACCGCGTCCATCAGGCCGTTCCACCCGCCGACCTTGACCAGGCCGATAACGGTGACCGGGATGAGGCCGGCGAGGATGACGAAGAACTGGAGCACCTCGTTGTAGATCGCCCCGGACAGTCCGCCGATGGTGATGTACGCCAGCACGATCGCCGCGCCGACCACGATCGCCGTCCAGAGCGGCCAGCCGAGCAGCGCCTGCATGACCAGGGCCAGCGCGTAGAGGTTCACGCCGGCGATCAGCACCTGGGCGACGGCGAAGCTGAGCGCGTTGAGCAGGTGGGTGGGGCGGTTGAACCGCAGCCGCAGGTACTCCGGCACGCTGCGGACCTTCGAGCCGTAGTAGAAGGGCATCATCACGATGCCCAGGAAGACCATCGCCGGGACCGCGCCGATCCAGTAGTAGTGCACGGTCATCACGCCGTACTGGGCGCCGTTCGCGGCCATTCCGATGATCTCCAGCGCGCCCAGGTTCGCCGAGACGAAGGCGAGACCGGTCACCCAGGCCGGCAGGGACCGGCCGGAGAGGAAGAAGTCGACGCTGGTCCGGATCGCCCGGCGCGCGGCGAAGCCGACCCCGAGGACGGTGACGAAGTACAGCGCCAGAATCAGGTAGTCGAGGCCGTTCATGTTGAGCCGAAGACCGCCGCCGTCCATCCCGTCACCCCTCGTCCCGACGTTCGCACCGATTGGTGTGCGCGCGCCCTATTACCCCGTACGCGTTTTTTCACTCCCGCACGCACGAAAGCGCCCCGGCCGGCAAGCCAGGGCGCTTTCGTGGTCGTCTGTGCCTCAGCGCCCCAGTACGCGGTCCAGGAAGTCCCGGTAGTTGCGGACCGCCATGCGCAGTTGCTCGGTGTCGGCCGAGCCGGCGTCCTGCCACCCGCCCAGCGTGTTCTTCTGCGCGGCCAGCGCCGAGGAGAGGGCCTGGATGGCCTCCTCCACCAGCGACTGCGCCTCGCCGGCCGCCGCGTGCGGGTCGTCGACGAACCGTAGCTGCACGTCCCGCCAGCGGTCCCGGAAGCCCTGTGCGGTGTCCGAGTCGAGCAGCGTGGCCGGCTCGGCCGCGACCGTCGACCCGGCGGGTCGGGACGTTCCGGCGGACTCCAGCGTGGGGCCGGTGTCGTCACCGGGAACCGGTTCGCCGTCCGCGTCCGGGTCGACCATCTCCGGTGTCGCGCTGCCGTAGCCGGCCGCGCCCGCCGTGGCGGCGTCCCGATCGCCGGTCAGGTCACTGCGCCGCTCGGGGGCGCCGTCCGTACTGTCCGGCGGTAGGACGGTCCGGGCGGAGGTGTCCGCGTCGGCGCGGTCGTCGAACTCGGCGCGGTCGTCGTCGACATCCGGGTGGCGGCCGTGCAGTTCGGCGGTGGGGTCGGCGCGCAGCCCCTCACGCTCGCCGTCCTCGGCGCCGTCGCCCGGCTGGGCGGTCCGTTCGGCCCTGGGGTCCGGCTGATCCTGCGGTCGCGGGCTGGCCAGCGCGGAGGCGGCCACCGCGTCGGCCACCGTGGTCGCGCCGAACGTCGTCGGCAGCGGCCCCGGCTCGTGGAAACCGCCCTCGTCGGTGGACCGGTCGTCGCGCCGGTGCCGCGGATCGGGGTCGTCGGCGAGCTTGTCGTCGGCCGGGTCGTACGCGCCGTCCCGGTCGGTGTCGTCGGTCCGCTCGTGGGCGGCCTGGTCGTCGAAGGTGCCCCGATCGTCGAGAGCGTCCTCGGGTACGTCGGAGCGGCCGGCCCGATCGCCGGCCGGGGCTACCGGCACCGGCGCGGACCGGACGGCCTCCGGGTGGTCGTTGCTCACCTGCTGCTCTTCCTGGCGCATCGGTGGCCTCCTCAGCGGCTCGTGGCGTCGTGGTCCGGGTGGTGGCGCTGTTCGGGCGTACGGTTGCCGACCGGCTCCTCGCCCAGCAGGTCGGCGAAGAGTGCGCGGTAGTGCACGACCGCCTGCCGCAGTTCCTCGGTGCTGGCCTCGCCGCGGGCGTTGCGCAGGTGGATCTCGTGCGCGTCCCGGTAGTTGGTGAGCGTGCGGGCGTGCTCGACGGAGAGGTGGGCGATCTGGTCGGAGAAGTCGCCGGTCGGGTAGCCCCGTTCCTCGATGAGCCGGGTGACCAGTTCGTCCGCGTCACCCACGGTCTCGCCCGGGGAGTCGATGAAGCGGACCTGGAGTTCCTCCCAGGCGGCGCTGTATCGGGCCCGGGACTCAGGACTGAGCGGGGTGAGCGTGAGTTCGGCATGCCGGCGCTCCCGGTCGCGCAGCTCGCGCTCCGCGGCGGACCGGCTGTCCTGCTCCGCCACCACCCGGTCGTACTCCGGCCCGAACCGGTTGCGCAGCTCGCGACGGCGGCTGAGCGAGCGGGCGGCCAGGGCCAGCCCCGCGACGATCACCAGCACGACGAGCACGATGACGATTACCTGCGTGGGCGACATGGGCTCCTCCTTCGTCTCCTGGTATTCCCTCCGCGCAGTGATCGCCAATCCCGATCCGAGGCACTTTCCTGATAAGGAACGCAAGTGCCCCCTCGTCGAAACTTGACTCATTCCAGAAAAGGCGCTTGGGTGGGGCCATGCACCCACAGACCAGCAAGCCGATCCTCACCACCCGGCAGGGTCACCCCGTGCACAACAACCAGCAGCAGCGGACGGTTGGCTCGCGCGGCCCCGCCACGCTGGAGAACTACCACTTTCTAGAGAAGATCAGCCATTTCGACCGGGAGCGGATCCCGGAGCGGGTCGTGCACGCGCGCGGTTTCGTCGCACACGGCGAGTTCGAGGCGTACGGGACCATCGGCGACGAGCCGGCCGCGACCTACACCCGGGCCAAGTTGTTCCAGGTCAAGGGCGAGAAGACGCCGGTGACGCTGCGCTTCTCCACCGTCATCGGCGGTCGGGACTCCTCCGAGGCCACCCGCGACCCGCGTGGCTTCGCGGTGAAGTTCCGTACCGGGGACGGCAACTGGGACCTGGTCGGCAACAACCTGCCGGTCTTCTTCATCCGGGACGCGATCAAGTTCCCGGACGTCATCCACTCGCTGAAGCCGGACCCGGTGACCTTCCGGCAGGAACCGAACCGGATCTTCGACTTCATGTCCAACACCCCCGAGTCGATGCACATGCTGACCTGGCTGTTCAGCCCGCGCGGCATCCCGGCCAACTACCGGACGCAGGACGGCTTCGGCGTGAACACCTACCGGATGGTCAACGCCGCGGGTGAGGGCGTGCTGGTCAAGTACCACTGGAAGTCGCAGCAGGGCATCGAGTCGCTGACCGAGGAGCAGGCCGCCGCCATCCAGGCGAACGAGCTGGGTCACGCCTCCAAGGACCTCTACCAGGCCATCGAGCGCGGCGAGTGCCCACAGTGGGAGCTCAACGTCCAGATCATGAGCGACGACGAGCACCCGGAGCTCGACTTCGACCCGCTCGACGACACCAAGACCTGGCCGGAGGACGCCTTCCCGCTGCGCCCGGTGGGCATGATGACGCTCAACCGCAACGTCGGAAACTTCCACAACGAGAACGAGCAGATCGCGTTCGGCACCGGTGTACTCGTCGACGGCCTCGACTTCTCCGACGACAAGATGCTGGTCGGGCGCACGTTCTCCTACTCGGACACCCAGCGCTACCGGATCGGCCCGAACTACCTCCAGTTGCCGATCAACGCGCCGCGCGCCGACGTCCAGGTCAACACCAACCAGGACGGCGGCCAGATGGCGTACCGGGTGGACGACCGGGGCGGCAACCCGCACATCAACTTCGAGCCGTCCTCGGTGGCCGGTCTCGACCAGGCCGACGAGTCGTACCGGGAATACCGGCCGTTCGTCTCGGGTCAGGTCATGCGAGCGCCGATCGATCGGCAGAACAACTACGCCCAGGCCGGTGAGCGCTTCCGCACCATGCCCCGGTGGGAACGCGATGACCTGGTGAAGAACCTGGTCAACCTGCTGGGCCAGTGCGACAAGCAGATCCAGGAGAAGATGGTCTGGCACTTCAGCCAGTGCGACGACGCCTACGGCCGGCGGGTCGCCGAAGGGCTCGGCATCGCCGACCACGCCTGATTTCTCGGCATCGCCGACCGCGCCTGATCCGTCCGCAGCACGCGAACGCCCCGCCGGTGCGCCGACGGGGCGTTCGCCGTCTCCCGCCGGCAGATCCCGGAGCGTCGATGTCGGCGCGACGGGCGGTAGTGCAACGGCCCTCGATTACGTATCCTGCCCAAGGCGCCCGCGCCGGTGCCCGGCGAACGGCCGGGCGCGCAGCCGGCCGGCGCGTTGCCCGGCGGTGCCGGCACCCCTCCTGCCACCCCTGTACGGGCGAGGTCTGATGAGAACCCGCGACTGGCCGATCCGCTCGAAGCTGACCGCGTTGGTCGTCGCCCCGGTGACCGCGCTGCTGGCGCTGTGGATCTTCGCGACCACGCTGACCTTCGGTCCCGCCCTGAACCTGCTCTCCGCCCGCACCCTGCTCTACGACCTGGGTCGCCCCGGCGAGGCCGTGGTCACCGAGCTGCAACGGGAACGCCGACTCTCGGTGGTGCAGCTGGCCAGCACCACCGAGCTGCCGGCCCTGAACGAGCAGCGCCAACGCACCGATCGGGCGCTGGCCGAGCTGCGTCGCCGGGTCGACGGCGAGGCGCTGCGCGATGCCGCCGACGACCTGCTGGAGGACCGGGTCGACCGGCTGCTCACCGCGGTGGCGGCGCTGCCGACCGGCCGGGGTTTCATCGACGACCGGATGATGGACCGGGCCGGCGCGATCGGCCTGTACAGCGGCATGGTCACCGCGGCCTTCCAGGCGTTCGCCGGGATGGCGACCCTGAACGATCCCGCCATCAACCGGCAGGCACTGGCCCTCACCGCGTTGGGCCGATCCCGGGAACTGCTCAGCCAGACCGACGCCATGTTGGCGGGCGTGCTCACCGCCGGCCGGTTCGCCCAGGGCGAGCACGCCCAGCTCGTGCAGAACATCGGCAACCAGCGGTGGCTCACCGAGAGCGCAGTGGCCGACCTCCCCGAGGCCGGGCGCGTCGCGTACCAGCGGTTGACCGAGAGCGAGGCGTTCACCAGTCTGCGCGCCATGCAGGAGGCGCTGGTCGGGGCCAACCGGTCCGGTCGGCCACCGGTGGACGCGGCGTCCTGGCAGGCCAGCTACGACGCCGTACAGCAGCAGTTGCGGGACTTCGAGCTGTCCGAGGCCGACGCCCTCACCGACCGTTCGGTGCCGATGGCGGTCCGCATCCTGGTACGCCTGGCCGCCGCCGGCGTGCTCGGGCTGGTCGCCGTGGTGATCTCGGTGCTGGTGGCGTTGCGGGTCGGCCGCACCCTGGTCCGGCGGCTCAGCGGCGTCCGCACCGCCGCGCTGGAGCTGGCCGAGCACCGGCTGCCCGACGTGGTGACCCGGCTGCGCCGGGGCGAGCAGGTCGACGTCGCCCGGGAGGCGCCGCCGCTGGAGTACGGCCACGACGAGATCGGCGAGGTCGGGCGGGCCTTCACCGAGGTGCAGCGCACCGCCGTCCAGGCCGCGGTGGACGAGGTGACCCTGCGTCGCGGGCTCAACGAGGTCTTCCTCAACATCGCCCGACGGAGCCAGAGCCTGGTGCATCGTCAGCTGCACCTGCTGGACCGGATGGAGCGACGTAGCGAGGACCCGGACGAGCTGGCCGAGCTGTTCCAGGTCGACCACCTGGCAACCCGGCTCCGCCGGCACGCCGAGGACCTGGTCATCCTCGCCGGCTCCGCACCCGGTCGGGGTTGGCGGAACCCGGTCGCGATGGTCGACCTGATCCGCGGCGCGATCTCCGAGGTCGAGGCGTACGAGCGGGTCGACGTCACCGACGTGCAGCCGGCCGGCGTGCTGGGTCGGGCCGTCGGCGACGTCATCCACCTGCTCGCCGAGCTGGTCGAGAACGCCACCGCCTTCTCCCCGCCGGACACCCGCGTCACCGTCAGCGGGGCGCGGGTGGCCAACGGGTACGCCCTGGAGATCACCGACCAGGGGCTGGGCATGTCCGCCGCGGCGCTGGAGACCGCCAACACCCGGCTGGCCAGCTCACCCGAGTTCGACCCGGCGCAGAGCGCCCGACTCGGCCTCTTCGTGGTGGCCCGGCTGGCGGCCCGGCACGGCGTACGGGTGCGGTTGCGACCAGCCGGCGAGGGCGGAGTGACCGCCGTGGTGCTGGTCCCCACCAACCTGGTCACCAGCGAGCCGCCGGCCGGGCCCGACCCGGACACGCTCGGCGTCACGTCGGCCGACCCGGGCCGCCGGCTGGCCCGTACGACACGCCGGGGCGCGGTGACCCGCCCCCGCACCCGCCCACCGACGGCGCCGTCCGCCAGCGCGGCCCCGCCCGCCCCACCCACCGGAGCGCCGACCGTGACCGCCCCGGCCGTCAACGGGCGCGACGAGGGTGTGGCGACCTCCGGCGAGCCGGCCGACGAGCTGGACGGCCTGCCCCGCCGGGTGCGACGGCGCACCCCGACCACCACCCAACCCCGGTCGACCGTCACCGACATGCCATCGCCTCGCTCCCCGGAGGAGGTACGCCGGGTGATGGCGGCGCTCCAGGCCGGCACGGCACGCGGACGCGCCACCGTCATCACCCCGGGCGCCCCCGCCACACCGGCGGCGCCAACGGCGGCAACGGGCCCGGCGGTGCCACCCGGCCCGGCGGTTCCGGCGATCCCCACCGACCCGCCGACGACCCCCGAACCTCCGACCGCGACTGAGAGGGACGCCTAGTGCGGGAATCGACGAAGCAGAGCGCCAGCCTCGACTGGTTGCTCGACGAGCTGGTGCAACGGGTACCGGCCGCCCGGGAAGCGGTGGTGCTCTCCGCCGACGGCCTGCTGCTCGGCAGTTCGGCCGAGTTGGAACGCGCCGACGCCGAGCACCTCTGTGCGCTCGCCGCCGGCTTCTCCAGCCTGGCCCGGGGCGCCAGCCGACACGTGGACGGTGGCCCGGTCCGGCAGACCGTGGTGGAGATGGAGTCGGCGTACCTCTTCGTCACCGCCGCCGGACAGGGCGCCTGCCTGGCGGTGGTGAGCGACGCCGACGCGGACATCGGGCTGGTCGCGTACGAGATGGCGATGCTGGTGACCCGGGTGGGGGAGAGCCTCGCCGCGCCGGCCCGATCGACAGCGGGCGCCGGTGACGCGGGCTGAGCCCCCCGGGCCGCAGCACGAGTGGCTGGACGGCGAAGCCGGCCCGGTAGTGCGCCCGTACACGCTCACCGGCGGGCGGGTACGCTCCGCCGTCGACGATTTCAACCTGGTCGCGTTCGTGCTGGCCGATGCGGACGTCGACACGGCGAGCCACTCGCACCTGCTGCCGGAGCACCGACGGCTGGTCGCGTTGGCCCGCCGGCCGGTGTCGGTGGCCGAGTTGGCAGCCGAACTGGACCTCGCGGTCGGCGTGGTCCGGGTACTGCTCGGTGATCTCCTCGCCGAGGGCCTGGTCGCGGTGCACGAGCCCCCGGCCGCCGGCATCCTTCCCGACGACGACATCCTCAAGGCGGTGGTCAGTGGACTCCGTGCGCTTTGACCAGGTGGGCACCAGCACCACCATCCCGCTGGCACTGAAGATCCTCATCGCGGGAGGCTTCGGGGCTGGCAAGACGACGCTGGTGAGCGCCCTGAGCGAGGTCCGTCCGTTGCAGACCGAGGAGGTGTTGACCGGCGCCGGGATCGGCACCGACGACATCTCCGGGGTGGAGGGCAAGTCCACCACCACGGTGGCGATGGACTTCGGCCGGATCACCATCAACGACGACCTGCAGGTCTACCTGTTCGGCACTCCGGGACAGGACCGCTTCTGGTTCCTCTGGGACGAGCTGGCCTTCGGCGCGCTCGGCGCGGTGGTGCTCGCCGACACCCGGCGGCTGGCCGACTGTTTCCCCTCCATCGACTACTTCGAGCAGCGCGGCATCCCGTTCGTGGTGGGTGTGAACTGCTTCGACGACTCCCGGCGGTTCAACCTGGAGACCGTACGCCGAGCGCTCGACCTGGACCCGGACGTGCCGATGGTGCTCTGCGACGCCCGGGACCGGCAGTCCGGCAAGATGGTGTTGATCTCTCTGGTGGAGCACGTCGCCCGACAGCGCGGTGAGCCGGTGCCGGCGGCCTGAGATCGGAGCCGGAAAGCCGGTTAACGGGCGGGCAACGCGGGCAGCCTCTGGTTGGATCAACCAAGGATGCCGGCGGAGGAGTGGGACGTGAGCGGTCAGGGCGAGGTCGTCCACATCGGGGGTTACACCGCGCAGAGCGGCGGACGGGGCAGCGGCATCGTCGCGGCGCGGCGCGACCCGCGGACCGGGGCGCTGACTCCGCTCGGCACGGTGGCGGTCACCCCGTCCCCCTCCTTCCTGGCACGGCACCCCACCCGCCCGGTGCTCTACGCGGTCAACGAGTTGACGGAGGGCGAGGTCAGCGCCTGGCGGGTCGGGGTGGACGGCGCGTTGGAGCCGCTCGGCAGCCGGTCGACCGGCGGCGCCGAGCCCTGCCACCTGGCGGTGCTGCCCGGCGGCGACCATCTGCTGGCGGCGAACTACGGCAGCGGCAGCGTCGCGGTCTTCCCACTCGACCCGCAGGGCGTGCCCGGTGAGCGTTCCGACCTGGTGGTGCACGAGGGGCACGGTCCGGACCCGGAGCGCCAGGACCACGCCCACGCCCACATGGTCTCTCCGGGCACGGGCCGGGGGCCGATCTTCGCCGTGGATCTCGGCACCGACTCGGTCTACCGGTACGACCTGGACGACGCGAGCGGACGACTGGTGCCGCGGGCGCCCCGGATCCGTACGACGCCCGGCACCGGGCCCCGGCACCTGGCCCGTCACCCGGACGGACGGCGCTGCTATGTCGTCGGTGAGCTGGACGCCTCGGTCACCGCGTACCAGCTGACCGACGACGGCGCGCTGCATCAGCGCGGGCGGGTGGAGGCGAGCGAGCGGGCCGGTCACGTCCAGCCGTCGGAGGTCGCGGTCGCCCCGGACGGTCGGTTCCTCTACGTCGCCAATCGGGGCGTGGGGACCGTGGCGGTCTTCACCCTGGCCGGGGAGTTGCCCGAGCTGGTGGCCGAAGTGGACACCGGCGGCGAGTGGCCTCGGCACTTCGCGCTGATCGGCGAGCACCTCTACGTGGCCGACGAGCGGGCGGACATGGTGCGGGTGTTCCGCCGCGACGCCGACACCGGCGTCCCGGAGGCGGTCGGCGAGCCGGTGCCGGTGCCGAGCCCGACGTGCGTGCTGAGCTGACCGACGCGGTCCAGACGCGAGAGTGGTACCGGTTCGGCAACGCCTCGGGGCTGCTGCATCACTCTCTGTTGCAAAAAGGTGGTCAACTGTTTCTCCTCCGTAACTTTAGTCCGAACGGATGTGGCAGAGATGCCACCTAGTACGCAAGATGGTCACCGTGTCAGCAGGCCGCCATCGCATGCGTTCGAAACTCCACCTAGCAGCCGCCGCCGCGACGGCGGGGGTGCTCGTCGTCACGACGGGCGCGTGGTTCGGCTATCGGGAGTTGATCCAGCCCAACTGCTCAGGCGAGATCCGGCTCGCCGTGGCGGTCGCCTCCGAGCTCGCGCCGGCGGTTGACGCCGCCGCGTCCCAGTGGGTCAAGGACGGCGCCGCGGTGGGCCCGACCTGCATCCGTGTCGACGTCTCCGCGTCCGACCCGGTCGACGTGGCGGCCGTGGTGGCCGCCAAGCACGGCGCCGTACTGGCCGGCGTCGGTCAGGCCAGTGGCACGGCCGTCAGCCCGGACGTCTGGGTGCCGGACTCGTCGACCTGGCTGCTGCGGTTGAAGAAGGACGCGACCGCGTTCGCGCCGACCAACGGCGCGTCCATCGCACGTAGCCCGATCGTCGTCGCGATGCCCGAGCCGATCGCCACCCGGCTGGGCTGGCCGGACAAGAAGTTCAACTGGACCGATCTGCTCAAGCAGGTCAACACCAGCACGCCGTTGCGTACCGGGATCGTCGAGCCGACCCGCGACGCGGCGGGCCTGTCCGGCCTGCTCTCGCTGACCGCGGCCGCCAGTGCCGCCGGCGGCGACGCCCAGCGCAACACCGTCGGCGCGCTCCGCGCCCTGGCCACCGGTCGTTCCTCGCTCCGCAACGACCTGCTGGCCCGCTTCCCGACGGCCAACGACGCGACCTCCATCGCCAGTGGGCTCGGAGCGGCGGCCCTGTCCGAAGAAGACGTGATCGCCTACAACAGCAAGAAGCCGCCGGTGCCGCTCGCCGCGCTCTACATGGAGCCGGCGCCGATGCCGCTGGACTACCCGTACGCGGTGCTGCCCGGCATCGAGCCGAGCAAGGCGTCGGCCGCCCGGGTGCTGTTCGAGCTGCTCACCAGCCCCACCTTCCGTAACCGGCTGGCCGCGCAGTCGCTGCGCGCGCCGGACGGCAACTGGGGCGAGGGTTTCAAGGCGCCGCAGGGTGCGCCGAGCCCGTCCGGTGGCGCGCCGACCGCACCGGCGAACGGTGGCACCGCGGCGGGTGGCCTGGACCCGGCCGCCATCCAGCGGGTCGTCTCCAGCTGGTCGATCGCCACCCAGTCCGGTCGGATGCTGGCCGTCATCGACGTCTCCGGCTCGATGAAGGACGAGGTGCCGAGCGCCAACAACCGCAGCCGGGAGGAGGTGACCGTCGACGCGGCACGCCGCGGCCTCGGTCTGTTCGACGACTCCTGGTCGATCGGCCTGTGGACCTTCTCCACCAAGCTGGTCGGCAACCGGGACTACCGGCAACTCGTTCCCATCGGGCCGCTCTCCGGCCAGCGGGCCCAGTTGGAGGGCGCGCTCGCCACCATCAAGCCGTCCAGCGGCGACACCGGCCTCTACGACACGATGTTGGCCGCGTACCAGGCGGTGCAGGAGGACTGGCAGCCCGGCCGGGTCAACTCGATCGTGCTGTTCACCGACGGCAAGAACGAGGACGACAACGGCCTCAACCAGCAGCAGTTGCTCGCGAAGCTCAAGCAGCTCGCCGACCCGGAGCGACCCGTCCAGGTCATCATGATCGGTATCGGCGAGGGCGTCAGCAAGGCGGAGCTGGAGTCGATCACCAAGGTGACCGGTGGCGACGTCTTCGTCACCAAGGACCCGAACGAGATCGGCAGCATCTTCCTCAGTGCCATCGCGCGTCGTCCACCGGCACCGCGCTGATCCGACGCTCAGACGTCCAGGGGCCTGCCGTACCGTCGATCTGGTGTGGCAGGCCCCTTCTCTCCCACCGGGTTGAAAAAGTGACGGCAATACGTCGGAAGTAATCGGCGGTCATAGTTGGCGAGGCAGGATGTCGACTGTTCCGGCATAGTCGGTCCGCCTCCGGTCCGACCCCGTCGGCCGGGGCCATCCTGTACAGAGTGGGAGGGCCGGTGACCGTGACGACACTGTTGACCCCCGCCACGTCGGCGGAGCCGGACGGCCTCCGAGCCGGGCTGGTCGCCCGCGCCGACGAACGGTCCTACATCCGGGTCCTGGTGGTGCTGGACACCACCATCCTCATCATCGCGCTGCTCATCGGGTACGTCGCCCGGTTCGGTGACGACGAGCCGACCGGCTCGGAGATCCCGTACGTGCTGGTGGCCCCCGGTCTGGTCCTGACCTGGCTGATCTCGCTCAAGGCGCTCGGCTGTTACGACGACCGGGTGATCGGCTACGGGGCGGACGAGTACCGACGGGTCAGCTCCGCCAGCCTGCGCCTGGCCGGGGCGATAGCCATCGTCGGCTACATCGCCGACGTCGGTGTCTCCCGTGGCTTCCTGGGCATCTCGTTCGCGGTGGGCACCGTCGGGCTGGAGGTGGCACGGTTCGCGGCCCGCAAGCGCCTGCACCGGGCCCGCTCGCTGGGGGCCGGCTGGTCCCGCAAGGTGCTGGTGGTCGGCGACACCGCCCACGTGTTGGAGTTGGTGCACACGCTGCGCCGCGAGCCGTACGCCGGCTACCAGGTGGTGGGCGCCTGCATCCCGGACGCGCTGCTCGCCCCGGTGGCGCAACGGTTGGATGACGTGCCGGTGGTGGGGTCGTTCCGGGGCATCCCGGAGGCCGCCACCGCGATCGGCGCGGACACGGTCGCGGTGACCGCCTCCGGCGAGTTGACCGCAGCCCGGCTGCGCCGCCTCGGCTGGCAGTTGGAGGGCACCGGCGTCGACCTGGTGGTGGCACCCGCGCTGACCGACGTCGCCGGCCCACGGATCCACACCCGTCCCGTCGCCGGCCTGCCGCTGATCCACGTCGAGGCGCCCGAGTTCCGCGGGGCCCGCAAGCTGGTCAAGGGTCTCGTCGACCGGTCCGTCTCGTCGCTGGCGCTGGCGGTGCTGCTGCCGCTCATCGCGTTCATCGCTCTGGCCATCAAACTGGACAGCCGGGGTCCGGTGCTGTTCCGGCAGGTCCGCGTCGGCCGGGGCGGGCAGGAGTTCGACGTGTTCAAGTTCCGGACCATGGTGGTGAACGCGGACGCGATGCTCGCCGAGTTGACCGCGCGCAACGAGACCGACGGCCTGATGTTCAAGATGCGCCACGACCCCCGGGTCACCCGCGTCGGCCGGCTGCTGCGCAAGTGGTCACTTGACGAGCTGCCGCAGTTGGTCAACGTGCTGCTGGGTCAGATGAGTCTGGTCGGGCCGCGTCCGCCGCTGCCGTCCGAGGTGGCCCGGTACGACGGCGACGTGGCCCGGCGACTGCTGGTCAAGCCGGGCATGACCGGCCTGTGGCAGGTCAGTGGCCGCTCCGACCTGAGCTGGGAGGACGGCATCCGGCTCGATCTGTACTACGTGGAGAACTGGTCCCTCGCCGCCGACCTCACCATCCTCTGGAAGACCTTCGGCGCGGTGCTGAACGGGCGCGGAGCGTACTGACCACCGGTCACGGTTGTGGGCCGGTCCAGTCCAGGCATACGACCACCGCGTCGTCGACCAGGTCGCCGGCCACGAACGCGCGCAGGTCACCGATCAGCGACCGGACGGCGTCCAGGGGCGCCATCGGGCCGGTCCGCCGCAGGAACCGGTCCAGTGCGGTCTCGCCGTAGCGGGTGTGCTGCCCGGTGGCCTCCACCACCCCGTCGCTGACCACGAAGAGCCGGTCACCGATCTCCAGCGGGAACTTCTGCTCGTGGTAGTCGGTCGCCTCGAACATGCCCAGCGGGAACTGTGCCTCCAGGGGTTGCTCGGTGACCTCCCCGCCGCGTAGCAGGACCAGTCGGGGTGACCCGGCGTCCACCACGGTCATCATTCCGGAGCGCAGGTCCAGCTCCATCAGCAACGCGGAGAGGTGCTGCTCGCCCCGGTACAGGTCGTAGATGGCCTGGTCGGCGAGGGCGGTCTGGTCGGCCAGGCTCAACCCGGCCCGGCGCGCGTTGCGCAACGCGTGGGTGGCCAGCGAGGTGAGCAGGGAGGCGGCCACGCCCTCACCGGTGCCGTTGATGGTGGACAACCAGAGCCGCTGCCCGTCGTCGGACCAGTCGAAGCTGTCGCCCCGCACCGCGTACGCCGGCTCCAGCTGCCCGGCCAGGCTGAACGAGGGACGGATCCGGCTGCGGCCGGGGAGCAGGTCCCACTGCATCTCGGCGGCCAGGGTGAGGCGTTGGGTGCGCCGCGCGGCCCGATAGACGTCGGTGCCGGCGGACACCGCCGCCACCTCGTGGGCGAGCGCGGTGGCGACGTCGGCCAGCTCGGCGATCACCTCCTGGTCGTCCGGAACGGGGGACAGGCAGAGCACCCCCCGCCGCTCGCCACGCATGGTGACCGGCAACCAGGCGGTGCCGTCGGTGAGGATCGGCGCCTGGTGGTCGAAGGCGCGCCAGGCCGGATGTCCGGGGCTGGTGATCGAGTCACCCTCGGTGAGTGGCAGCAGCTCGGCGAGGCGGTAGTCGACTTGGTAGAGTTCGACGTCGGTGATCCCGTACGACCGGGTGAGCACTTTCTCGATACCACCGACGAGCCGGTCAGCCGGTGTCTCGTTCAGGGCACGTCGTGCCTGATTGACCGGTTCGCTCATCGTCGCTCCCTCGTTGAAAGCTCGACCACCAGTAAGTTCGGAGTAGTCTCGGGCCACCATGGCCGAACTGAACCGTCCGACGGACCCTGAGACGAGTATGGCTGCCGCGCTGGACGCGGCGGCCGCTGCCCTGCTGGGCGTCTGGGAGTCTGCCCGGGAGGCTACCGCCAGCCGGGTCTCCGGCGCCCAGTTACGGGCAGTGATGGTGGTTGAGCAGTCCGACGGGATCAACCTGCGTCGGCTCGCCACCCGACTCGACATGTTGCTCAGCTCCGCCAGCCGCCTCTGCGACCGGTTGGTCGCCGCCGGCATGCTGGAACGCGAGCCCGGTCGCTTCGACCGGCGGGAGATCTCGCTGCACCTCACCCCGGAGGCCCGCCGGCTCCTCTCCGAGCTGCGGGCCGACCGACAGACCCAACTCGCCGCGGTGCTGGACGGGATGAGCGTGGAGGGCCGCGACGCGCTGCTGCGCGGAATGCGGGAATTCGACGAGGTCGCGCGCCGCCAACAGGCGCAGAAGCCGCCGGCACCGGGCGAGTCGACGAGCCAGGGAGACTGGCCGAACGACCCGGACCGCCCCGGTGGGCGGTCGGACGACTGGTCGGTCGATCCGGGCCGGCCGACCCGCGCGGTGTGGACGGGGCCGTCGGGCGGCCTGGAACGATCGGTCGGCGCCACCCGGGAGTGGCCGGCCGACGACCCGCCGGTGGCACGTACCGCCTGATCGAGCCGGTCAGGCCCGCGCCCCCGTCGGTCACGCTGACGCGCTCACGGCGAGCATCGCGATGTCGTCGTGTGCCTGGCCGTCCAGCCAGACGTCGACGGCCCCGAGCACCCGGTCGATCAGCGCCGCCGGGGGCTGCCCGGCCGCCGACCCGAGCGCGGCCCGCAGCCGGGCCTCGCCGAACATCGCCGCGTCGCGCGGGCCGCGCGCCTCGGTCACCCCGTCGGTGTACGCGAACAGCAGGTCGCCCGGGTCGAGGTGCACCCGGGTCTCGGCGAACCGCGCGGTGGTCAGCGCCCCCACCGGCATGCCACCGACCGGTACCGGGGTGACCGTGCCGTCGGCGGTGACCAGCAGCGGTGCGGGATGGCCCCCACCGGCGATCCGGATGTCCAACCCGGTCGGCCCCAGGTCGAGGGAGCCGAGGAGCAGGGTGGTGAACTGGCTGCGCCGTGCCGCGTCCGGGGCGTCGAACAGCGCCTGGTTGAGCAGGTGGATCAGCTCCCGCGGGCGTTGTTCGACGAGCCGCAGCGTCTGCAACGACTGGCGGACCCGGCCGGTCAGCACCGCCGCGCCGACACCCTTGCCGCACACGTCGCCGAGCGCGAACAGGGCGCCCCGTGGGTGCGGGAACACCTCGTAGAAGTCGCCGCCGATGCGCAGCGTGTCGCCGGCGGCCCGGTAGCCGCCGGCCATGGTCACACCGGGCACGACGGGCAGCGCGGGCGGGAGCAGGCTGGCCTGCAACACCCGGGCCAGGTGGGCCTGCTCACCGTGCAGGTCGGCGGTGGCCAGGGCGGAACCCACGCGGGCGGCGAACTCCCGGGCCAGCTCGACGTCGCGCGGGTCGAAGGCGGCCCGCCCGGACCGACGGATGAGCAGCAGGTCGCCGGCTGATCCGCCGGCGTTGAGCAGCGGGCTGACCAGCGCCGTGCCGGCGGCGAACCCGGGCGGCAGCAGGGCGGCCAGGTCGGCGGGCGGGGCGTCCGGCCAGGGGCCCGGCTCGGCGCGGTCGCCGGCCACCGCCTCGGCAAGCCCGGCCATGCTGTCGGTCAGCGCGGGGCCGGCCAGCCCGGTGACGGGGGCGGGCTCGCCATCGGCGTACCGCGTCCACCGGGCGTGCGGCTCGGCCGGCGCGGCCGGTCGGGGTAGCGCCACGGCGACGTCGGCCAGGTGGGGCACGGCGAGCGTGGTGGCGGTCTGGAGAACCTGGTCCCGGTGCAGGGTCAGCGCGAGCCGGCTGCCGGCCTGGGCGAGGAACGCGGTGCGGGAGCGTTCGGCGAGCAGGGCGTCGGCGCGGGCGTGCTCCTCGGTGACGTCGCGGATATACCACGCGTAGCGGGGGCCGGCCAGTTGCCGCCGGGCGCCGCGCAGTCGACGGCCGTGGTGCTCGGCGTCGAAGCGGTCCGCGCCGCTGGCGACCGCCTGGGCCAGGGGAGCCACCGGGCAGCGGGCCAACTCGATGCCGGCGTCGATCTCCGGGAGCAGCTCTGCCGCCATGGCGTTGACGAGGGTGACCCGGCCGGTCTGGTCCGTGGTCAGCACGGCCTCGGCGAGCCCGTCGAGCAGCTCGCGGGCCAACCGCTCGTCGCCCGGCAACGGGGTGCCGCCGGGTTGCCGGGTCGTGGTCACCGCCGGACGCCGGCCCGCGTCTGACGACGTGTGCGCATGCTGCTTCTCGACTCCTCACCGGATCGTTGCCCGAGGGCAAGGATACCGATCGGCCCCGACGGAAACCGCGGCGCGAGCGGTGATCAGCTTGGTCGGGCCAGCCATCCGGCCGGCTGGGCGACGATCCGGCGCACCACCGAGCCGGCGGCCCCTACCGCGGCGGCCTCCGCGCCGAGCGTCGACGGTCGAACCGTGACCGGCGACCAGGCGGCGGTGAGCACCCGACTGCCGATCTCGGCGAGCACCGGAGGGCACAGCCAGGGCGCCAGCGCCGCGTAACCGCCACCGAGCACCACAGTGTCCAGGTCGAGCAGGTTGACGACGCCGGCCACCGCGACGCCGAGCGCTGTCCCGGCGTCGCGCAGCGCCCGCAGCGCGTCGGCGTCGCCGGCCTCGGCCAGCTCGGCCAGCCGTGCGGTCGCGGTGTCCGCGGGAAGCTCCGCCCGGGCCAGCCCGGCGGCGGACACGATCGCCTCCTGGCCGGCGTACTGCTCCAGGCAGCCCTGCCCACCGCAGCGGCACGGGCGGCCCTCGGGGTGGACCGGGAGGTGCCCGATCTCCCCGCTCCACCCGCGTACGCCGCGAAACAGCGCCCCGTCCAGCACGATGCCGGCGCCGATGCCGACCTCTCCGGATATGTGCAGGAAACTGGACGGGCCGGGTGGCCGGGAGTGCAGCTCGCCGAGTGCGGCGAGGTTGGCCTCGTTGTCCACCGTCAGCGCGGGCACGCCGGGCACCTGCTCGATCAGCGGAGGATGCTCGGCGAGCAGCGCGGGCACCGGCACGTCGCGCCAGCCTAGGTTCGGCGCGAGCCGGACCAGCCCGCTGTCGTCCACCAGGCCGGGCACCGCGAGCGCGGCCCCGACCAGGGTGAGGTCGTGCCGGGCGGCTTCGTCACGGGCCGTCCCGGCCATCTCGACCAGCCGGGCCAGGGCGTCGGCGGGGGCCACCGGGCGCAGATCGGCTCGGTGCACCGTGCGGTGCCGGACCTGGCCGGCGAGGTCCACCACGCAGACCGCCAGGTAGTCGACGTTGACCTCCAGGCCGAGTCCGGCCGGCCCCTGGTCGGCCAGGACCAGTCCACGGGCCGGCCGACCGGCGCCGGAGCGGGGCGCCGGTTCGGACTCACTGACCAACCGGCCGCCGAGCAGGTCCTCGACCACCGCGGACACGGTGGCTCTGGTGAGGCCGGTCGCGGTCGCCAGGTCGGCCCGGGACGGAGGTCGATCGGCCGCGGCGATCCGGCCGAGGACCAGGGCGAGGTTGAGCTCGCGCAGACTGCCCTGCCGGACTGCGCCGGCCGGGGCGTGGGTGAGGCTCACCCCTTGACAGTGCCATATGGCGGGCAAATAATTCAATCGCTGAACAAATAGCGGACAACACCACCCGGAGGTCGCTCATGGCACCCCGTCCCACCCCCGCCGACAAGTTCTCCTTCGGGCTCTGGACCGTGGGCTGGCAGGCCCGCGACCCGTTCGGTGACGCCACCCGTCCCGAGCTCGACGCGGTCGAGGCAGTGCACCGGCTCGCCGAGCTGGGCGCGTACGGCATCACGTTCCACGACGACGACCTGATCCCGTTCGGCGTCGACGCCGCCAGCCGTGACCAGCACATCGCCCGGTTCCGCAAGGCCCTCGACGAGACCGGGCTGGTGGTGCCCATGGTCACCACCAACCTCTTCACCCACCCGATCTTCAAGGACGGCGGCTTCACCAGCAACGACCGCGACGTCCGCCGCTTCGCCCTGCGTAAGGTGCTGCGGCAGGTCGACCTGGCCGCCGAGCTGGGCGCCAGCACCTTCGTCATGTGGGGTGGCCGCGAGGGCTCCGAGTACGACCTCGCCAAGGACGTCCGCGCCGCGCTGGACCGCTACCGCGAGGCCGTCAACCTGCTCACCCAGTACAGCATCGACAAGGGCTACAACCTGCGGTTCGCCCTGGAGCCCAAGCCCAACGAGCCGCGCGGCGACATCCTGCTGCCCACCATCGGGCACGCGCTCGGCTTCATCTCCCAACTGGCGCACCCGGAGCTGGTCGGCCTCAACCCGGAGGTCGGGCACGAGCAGATGGCCGGGCTCAACTACGCCCACGGCATCGCCCAGGCGCTCTGGCAGGGCAAGCTGTTCCACCTCGACCTCAACGGCCAGCGCGGCATCAAGTACGACCAGGACCTGGTCTTCGGCCACGGTGACCTGATGAACGCGTTCGCCCTGGTGGACCTCCTGGAGAACGGCGGCCCCAACGGCGGGCCGGCCTACGACGGGCCGCGGCACTTCGACTACAAGCCCTCCCGCACCGAGGACATGGACGGCGTGTGGGCCTCCGCGGCGGCCAACATGAGCACCTACCTGCTGCTCAAGGAGCGCGCGGCGGCATTCCGGGCCGACCCCGAGGTGATCGAGGCGCTCGCCGCCAGCAAGGTCGGCGAGCTGAGCACGCCGACGCTCGGCGACGGCGAGAGCTACGACGAGTTCCTGGCCGACCGGTCCGCGTTCGAGGATGTCGACGTGGACGCGGTGGCCGCCCGGGGCTTCGCCTTCGTCCGGCTCAACCAGCTCGCCGTCGAGCACCTGCTCGGCGCCCGCTGAGGCCCCGCCATGCCGTTGGTCGCAGGCGTCGACTCGTCCACGCAGTCCTGCAAGGTGGTGATCCGGGACGCGGAGACCGGCACCCTGCTCCGGCAGGGCCGAGCACCGCACCCGGACGGCACGGAGGTCGACCCGGAAGCCTGGTGGCAGGCGCTGCGTAGTGCCGCCGACCAGGCCGGCGGGTTGGCCGACGTGGCGGCGATCTCCGTCGCCGGCCAGCAGCACGGCATGGTGTGCCTCGACGAGGACGGCCGGGTGGTCCGCCCGGCACTGCTGTGGAACGACACCCGATCCGCCGACGCCGCCGCCGACCTCGTCGAGGAGGCCGGCGGCGGCCAGGCCGGAAGCCGATTCTGGGCCGAGGCCACCGGCAGCGTTCCGGTGGCCAGCTTCACCATCACGAAGCTGCGCTGGCTGGCCAGGCACGAACCGGAGTTGGCCGCCCGGGTGGCCGCCGTCTGCCTGCCGCACGACTGGCTGACCTGGCGGCTGGCCGGCGCACCCGGACTGGGCGCGCTGCGTACCGACCGGGGCGACGCCAGCGGCACCGGTTACTGGTCGCCGGCGACCGGCGACTACCGACTGGACCTGCTGGAGCGGGGCTTCGGTCGGCGGTTGGTGGTGCCCGAGGTGCTCGGTCCGGCGGAGTCGGCGGGGAAGCTCGCCGACGAGCTGGGCGGGCCGGGCGGCGCGCTGCTCGGCGCCGGCACCGGGGACAACGCCGCCGCCGCACTGGGCGTCGGCGCCGGCCCGGGTGACGTGGTCGTCTCGATCGGCACCTCCGGCACCGTGTTCAGCGTCGCCGACGTGCCGGCCGCCGACGAGAGCGGTGCGGTGGCGGGCTTCGCCGACGCGTCCGGTCGGTTCCTGCCGCTGGTCTGCACGCTCAACGCGGCCCGGGTGCTGGACGCCGCCGCCGCGCTGCTCGGCGTCAGCCTGGACGAGCTGGCCGAGTTGGCGCTCTCCGCGCCGGCCGGGGCGGACGGGCTGGTCATGGTGCCCTACCTGGAGGGGGAGCGGACGCCGAACCGACCGCTCGCCACCGGCGCGGTGCACGGCCTGACCCTGCGCACGTCGACCCCCGCGCACCTCGCGCGGGCCGCCGTCGAGGGCATGCTCTGCGCGCTCGCCGACGGCCTGGACGCGCTGACCGCGCAGGGTGCCACCGTCCGCCGGGTCATCCTGGTCGGCGGCGGCGCCCGGTCGGCCGCGGTGCGTCGGATCGCCCCGCAGGTCTTCGGCTGCCCGGTCGTCGTCCCGCCCGCCGGGGAGTACGTCGCCGACGGCGCCGCCCGGCAGGCCGCCTGGGTCGCCCTGGGTGGTGCCGCGCCGCCGGTCTGGGCGGTCGAGGGCACCGAGGAGTACGCGGCGCAAGCCGTCCCCGCCGTGCGCGACCAGTACGCCGCGGCTCGCGGGTTGGTGCTCGACCGGCGCTGACCGTGCAGCCTGCGAAACGGTTTCCGGGCGGCGCTGAGCGTCGGGATCGACACGGGTGGGTGCCGGCCGAAGGTGACCGGCACCCACCCGCGTGACGACGCCCGGCACCGGGTCTGGTTGGCTGCCGGTCATGACGGTGACCAGTGGCGGGTCGGACCGGCGCCCGCACGGTCGGGGCGGTGGGCCGGCGCACCGGCTGTACAGCGTCGTGGTGTTCGTGCTGCTCGCCTCGCTGGACAACGTGGCGATCGGGCTGGTCCCGCCGCTGTACGGCCCGATCTCCGACGCGTTCGACGTGTCCGGCCGGCTGCTCGGTGTGGTCACCGCGGTCAGCTTCCTGGTCAGCGCGGTCGCCGCGGTCGGCTGGGCGTATGTCGGGGACCGGACCAACCGGAAACCGCTGCTCATGGTGGGCACGCTGCTCTGGGCGGCGGGCACCGGCGGTAGCGCGCTCGCCGGCGGTTACCTGACGTTCCTGGCCGCGCAGCTGGTCGCGGCGGTCGGTCTCGGCGCGGTCGGCTCGGTGGGCTTCTCCGTGGTCACCGACCTGATCTCACCGAGGCGACGCGGGCTGGTGATGAGCTTCTGGGGGCTCTCCCAGGGGGTCGGCACCCTCGCCGGCACGCTCGTCGGCGGGCTGCTCGGGTCGACCGACTGGCGGCGGCCGTTCCTGCTGTTGACCGGCGTCGGCCTGGCCGCCACCCTGGCCTACCTGTTCACCTACGACATCCGGCGGGGCCAGAGCGAGCCGGAGTTGGCCGGCCGACTGGACGCCGGCGCCGAGTACGACTACCGGATCAGCCGCGCCGACCTGCCACGCATCCTGGGGCGGCGGACCAACCGGTGGCTGATCCTGCAGGGTCTGACCGCGCAGGCCGCGTTCGGCTCGTTGGTCTGGCTGCCGGTGCTCTTCGCCGAACGGGCCGAGGCGCAGGGCTACTCGGCGTCGACCGCGGTGGTGGTGGGCAGCGTCTTCGCCACCCTGTTCCAGCTCGGCGGGGTGCTGTCCATCGTGGGCGGGCTGGTCGGCGACTCGGTGCAACGGCGTACCCCGAGAGGGCGGGCGCTGGTCGCCTCGGTCGGCATCCTCGCCGCGCTGCCCTTCTACCTGGTGTTGTTCTTCGTACCGGTGACCATCGACGTGCCGGACGGCGCGAGCGGCGGGGCGGTGGTCGGTGCGGTGCTGGCCAGTGTGTTCACCGAGCCGTCGGTCGGGCTGAGCCTGCTCACCGCGATCGTGGCGCTCGCGTTGACCTCGGCCAACTCACCGAACTGGTTCGCGTTGATCGCCGACGTCAACCCACCGGAGCACCGGGGCACGGTCTACAGCCTGGGCAACCTGGTCAACGGGGTCGGTCGTGCGGCCGGCAACGGACTGGTCGGGGTGGCCTTCCAGGCGCTGCGGACCGCGTTCCCACCGCCGTTGAACTTCGCCGTCGGGCTGGCCGCGTTCCAGCTCTTCTTCATCCCGACCGGCGTCATGTACTGGCTCGCCTCGCGGACCTCACCGGCGGACATCGACAACGTCCACGACCT
This sequence comes from Micromonospora sp. NPDC049645, assembly GCF_040675155.1. Classification (NCBI taxonomy): domain Bacteria; kingdom Bacillati; phylum Actinomycetota; class Actinomycetes; order Micromonosporales; family Micromonosporaceae; genus Micromonospora; species Micromonospora sp. NPDC049645. Next base: position 5,118 of record NZ_JBFAOI010000007.1, on the reverse strand, counting down.
GCTACACACCCGAGCCGACCGCCTCTAACCGCCCGCGCCCGCTCCGCGCCTGGCAAGATCGCGCTACTTCCTGGTTCTAGTTGCCTTCGGCCGGGACGAGGCCACTAGATCCTGAAAGTAGCGCGATCTTGACGGTGGGCGGGTCAGGCGGAGCGAAGCCAGACCGTCACGTCGGTCGGGACCGCGCCGTCGTCGTCCAGGGGTGCGCTGGCGGCGAGTACCTCGGCACCGGCCGGCACCGGCACCGGGGCGGCACCGAAGTTGGTCAGCACGGTCAGCTCACCGTTGCGGAAGGTCAGCACCTCGTCGCCGGAGGACAACCACTCCAGGGTGCCGCGACCCAGCCCGTGGGCTCGACGCAACCGCAGCGCGGTGCGGTACAGCTCGTACGTCGAGCCGGGCACGTCGCGCTGGCGGTCCAGCGCGTACTCCGCCCAGAGCGCGGGTTGCGGCAGCCAACTCGCGTCGGTCGGTCCGAAGCCGTACGACGGGGCGTCGGCCTCCCACGGGATCGGCACCCGGCAGCCGTCCCGGCCGCGCTGGGTGTGCCCGCTGCGCGCCCAGGTCGGGTCCTGCCGGGCCTCGTCGGGCAGGGTGGTGTGCTCGGGCAACCCCAGCTCCTCGCCCTGGAACAGGTACGCCGAGCCGGGCAGGGCGAGCATCAGCAGGGTGGCCGCCCGGGCCCGACGCAGACCGAGCGCGGCGTCCGGCTGCGGGTCGCCGACGCCGATGCCGTTGGGGCGTACGGTGCCGATCGGCAGGCCGAGCCGGGACGCGTGCCGCACCACGTCGTGGTTGGACAGCACCCAGGTGGTCGGCGCGCCGACCGAGTCGGTCGCCTCCAGCGAGCGGGTGATCACCGCGTACTGGGCCGGTGCGGTCCACGCGGCGAGCAGGTACTCGAAGTTGAACGCCTGGTGCATCTCGTCCGGGCGGACGTAGCGGGCCAGTCGCTCGGCCGGCTCCACCCAGGCTTCGGCGACCAGCACCCGCTCGCCGGGGTAGCTGTCCAGCACCTGCCGCCACTGCCGGTAGATCTCGTGCACGCCGTCCTGGTCCCACATCGGCGGGCGCGGTTTGTCGATCTCGTTGCCGGAGAGGATCTCCTGCGGCTCCTGCCAGTCGGGCAGGTCGGCCTGCTTGATCAGGCCGTGCGCCACGTCGACCCGGAAGCCGTCCACCCCGCGGTCCAGCCAGAACCGCAGCACGTCCAGGAACTCCGCGTGCACCTCCGGGTTGTCCCAGTTGAGGTCCGGCTGGCCGGTGTCGAACAGGTGCAGGTACCACTGGCCGGGCTGCCCGTCGGGGTCGACCGTCCGGGTCCAGGCGGGACCACCGAAGACGCTCTGCCAGTCGTTCGGCGGCTGGTCGCCGGCCGGGCCGCGGCCGTCCCGGAAGACGTACCGGGACCGTTGCGGGCTGCCCGGCGCGGCCGACAGCGCCTCCTGGAACCAGCGGTGCGCCGAGGAGGTGTGGTTGGGCACCAGGTCGACGATCACCCGCAGGTTGCGGGACCGGGCCTCGGCGATCAGCTTGTCCGCGTCGGCGAGGGTGCCGAACAGCGGGTCGATGTCGCGGTAGTCGGCCACGTCGTAGCCGGCGTCGGCCTGCGGCGAGGGGTAGAAGGGAGAGAGCCACACCGCGTCGACACCCAGCTCGACCAGGTGGTCGAGGCGGGCGGTGATGCCGGGCAGGTCACCGATGCCGTCCCCGTCCGAGTCGGCGAACGAGCGGGGGTAGATCTGGTAGATGGCGGCCTCGGTCCACCAGCCGGTGACCGGGTGACCGGAGCGGGTCTGCTGCGTCGGATCGGTGTTCAGGGTCGTCTCCCGTGGTGCGGTGTGTGGATTTCAGTGTGCCCGGGGCGGTGCGGTCGAGTCCCGGACCACCAACCGGGTGGGCAGGACCACCGGAGTGTCGCAACCGGCGCCCCGCTGACTGACGATGGGGCCCGGTGGGCGGGCCCCGAGCGGGTCGAGCAGCATCTGGGCGGCCAACCGGCCCTGCTCGGCGGCGGGCTGGGCGACGGTGCTGAGGCCGAGCACGCTGGCCAGGTCGTGGTCGTCGATGCCGATCACACTCACGTCCTGCGGTACCCGCAGTCCGACGTCACGCAGGGCGGTCAGCGCGCCCATCGCCATCTCGTCGCAGGCGGCGACGATCGCGGTCGGCGGTTCGCCGCGGGCCAGCAGCTCGGCGGTGGCCTGGGTGCCGCCGTCGATGGTGAAGGTGGACTCCACGTCCAGGGTCGGGTCGGGTCGCAGGCCGGCGGAGCGCAGCGCCGCCTGGTAACCCCGCCGTCGGTCCAGGTGGGTGGTGAAGGCCAACTCGTCGTCCGGGTCGCCGGAGATGTGGGCGATCCGGTGGTGGCCGAGGTCGATCAGGTGGCGGGTGGCGGTCCGCGCGGCGGCCACGTCGTCGATGCGTACGCACGGCCAGTTGGGCACCCGGCTGCCCGAGCTGATGGTGACGCCGGGCAGTTCCAGGGCGGCCAAGGCGGTCAGGTCCGCCGGTCGCAGGGGCGTGGCGACCAGCATCATGGCGTCCACCCGCTTGTGCAGGTTGGCCGTCCGCAGGACCCGCTGGCGGATCTGCTCCCGGCCGCCCAGGTTGTAGAGCAGCAGGTCGTAGCCGGACTGGTGCAGGTACTCCTCGACCGCCTCGACGACGGTGCTGAAGAACCAGCGGGTGATCCGGGGAACCACCACCGCGACCGTGCCGGTACGGCCGCCGGCGAGCCGGGACGCGCTCGGTGAGACCTCGTAGTCGAGCTGCTCGGCGGCGGCGAGCACCCGGCGTCGGGTGGCGGCCGAGACCGTCGGCAGTCCGCGGAGCGCCCGCGAGACGGTGGCCGTGGACACTCCGGCCAACCGGGCCACATCATCGATCCTCGTCACGGTTTTCCCCCGCTCGGTGCCCGGTGCGCCCGCCGCCGCCCAAGGGGCCAGGCGGCGGCGGGCGCGCGGGTCAGCCCTTGACGCTGCCGGCGAGCAGACCTCGCACGAAGAAGCGCTGCAGGGACAGGAACACGATGAGCGGTATGACGATGCTGACGAACGCGCCGGCGGTCAGGCGCTGCCACTCGTTGCCCCGGGTGCCGGCCATTTCGGCGAGCCGGACGGTGAGCGGGGCGGTCTCGTCGCCGCCACCCGCGAAGATCAGCGCGACCAGCAGGTCGTTCCAGACCCAGAGGAACTGGAAGATGCCGAACGCCGCCAGCGCCGGGGTGATCAGGGGCAGCACGATGGTGCGGAAGATCTTCGGGTGGGTGGCCCCGTCGACCCGGGCCGCCTCCATCAGGTCACCCGGCAGTTGCGAGATGAAGTTGTGTAGCAGGAAGACGGCGAACGGCAGCGCGAAGCAGGTGTGCGCGAACCACACCTGGGCGAACTTCTGCTCGTCGACCAGGTCCCAGGCCGGCATCAGGGTGACGCCGCCGAGGGTGACGCCGGTGGAGAAGAACTTCAGCAGCGGCACCAGGGCCATCTGCAACGGCACGATCTGCAACGCGAAGATCGCGATGTAGAGCCAGTCCCGGCCGCGGAAGTTGATCCACGCCAGCGCGTACGCGGCGAGGCATGCGAAGGCGAGCGGGAAGAGCACCGACGGGATGGTGATCGCCAGCGAGTTGATGAAGGACCCGGCAAGCTGCCCGGAGGACGCCGACCGCCCGAACAGGACCTGCTGGTAGTTCTCGAACGTGAACTGCGGGTTGGTGAAGCCTGTCCACCAGCCGGTGGTCTTGATCTCGTCCTCCGGGCGGAGGGAGGAGACGAGCAGGCCGAAGGTCGGGATGGTCCAGACCACCGCGATGACGATCGAGACGAGCGTCGCGGTGCGGCTGTTCAGGCGCTTGCGGACCCGCCCGGCCGTGGTGGTGGGGGTGCCGTCGGTCTTCTGGGTGCCGGTGGCGACGGTGGGCGTTGCGGTGGTCATCTCAGCCCTCCCGCTGCTGACGGAGGTTACGGATCTGGTAGATCACGACCGGGATGACCAGGATGAAGAGGAAGACCGCGAGCGCGGAACCCCGCCCGTTCTCGCCGTACCGGAACGCCTGGTTGTACATCTCGTTGGCGATCACGCTGGTGTCGTAGTTGCCGTTGGTCGAGGTCCGGACGATGTCGAAGACCTTGAGCGTGGCGATCGTGAGGGTCACCATCACGACGATCAGCGCCGGCCGGATGCTCGGCATGGTGATCTGCCAGAACATCTGCCACGGGCTGACCCCGTCGAGCCGGGCGGCCTCGACGATGTCGCCGGGGATCGCCTTGATCGCGGCGGAGAGCACCACCATGGCGAAGCCGGCCTGGATCCAGATCATGATGACGACCAGCAGCAGCGTGTTCAGTGGTGATTCGAGCAGCCACTGCTTGGGCTCACCGCCCAGGCTGACCACGATCTGGTTGAGCAGACCGATCTGGTCGCCCTCACCTCGGTACGCGTAGACGAACTTCCAGATGATGCTGGCGCCGACGAAGGAGATGGCCATCGGCAGGAAGATCAGTGACTTGGCCACCGCCTCGAACCGGGCCTTGTCCACCAGTACGGCGTAGATCAGGCCGAACCCGGTCGCCACCAGGGGAACCAGGAGCACCCAGACCAGGGTGTTGATCAGGACCCGGACGATCGAGTCGTCGGAGAACATCCAGCCGAAGTTGTCCAACCCCACCCACTCCGTGCTGGTCCTGTTCATCAGGGAGAGCAGCATGGTGCGGATGGCCGGCACGACCAGGCCGATGGTGAGCAGCAGCAGCGTCGGCAGCAGGAAGAAGAACGCGAAGATCCCTTCCCGCTGCTTGGGTCGACGGGGCAGCGGGGCCCCGCTCACGGAGGCGGCGACGAGCTGCGCCTCCCGTCGGCGGGCGAACCAGGCCGGCACCACGTCGAGCAGCAGGAGCAGACCACCCACCACCAGTACGAAGGCGACCAGCCCGTACATCAGCATGAGGAGCTTCGGCTGCTCGTCGGCGAAGTCGAACTCCATCAACCCTCCCTTCCGGGTCCACCTCGGCCGGTGGCCCGGCCATCGTGTGGGAGCAGGCGTACGCGCTCGACTACCGCGTGCAGGTCTCCGCCGACGGCGACGCCTGGACCGACGTGACGTCGGTCAGCAACGAC
>NZ_JBFAOI010000006.1:291082-404213 GCF_040675155.1 Micromonospora sp. NPDC049645 | reverse complement strand
CTCCTTCCCTTCCCCCCCCCTTTTACTCGTTGTTGGGGTGGGGGGGGGGGGGGCCCCCCCCCCCCCCCCCCAACTCCATGATCTGTCAGCGCAGGTCGGCGGGGAGCAGCGCGAAGGTCAGGTCGTCCAGTCGGGTGCCGGCCAGCCCCGGCAGGCGGCCGCGCTGAAGACCCTCGCGCTGGAACCCGACCCGCTCCAGCACCCGGTGCGACGCGGTGTTGTCCGGCACCGTGCCCGCCGACAGTCGGGCGATGCCGGCCGGGCCGAACGCCCAGCCCGCGAGCAGTCGGACCGCTCGGGTCGCGTACCCCCGACCGCGCCAGTCGGGCAGCAACGCGTAGCCCACCGACGCCTCGCCGGCGGCCACGTCGGTGTACGACAGGCCACAACTGCCCACCGGCTCCCCGCTGGCCACATCCACGATCAGCAGCCGGGCGATCTCGCCGGTGAGCCAACTGCTCTGTGCGAGACGGCAACGCCGCTGGATCGCCTCGCGCGTCGGCGGCACCGGCGGGGCCTGGTTCGCCACCACCTCGGGCCGGCTGTGCAGGCGGTACATCAGCGCCGCGTCGTCCGGCGCGAGCGGGCGCATGGCCACCACCTGATCGGTGAGCACACCGCCGGGCAGGTCGGGCAGCAGCCGGGCCGCCGGGGCGGGCGGGTCACCGGCGACGCGTACCCAGGCCAGCAGATCGTGCCGGCCGGCGTCCCGCGACGCACCGGCCGACCGGCGCAGACCCTCGTAGCGGAAACCGGCGGCCAGCGCGACCCGTTGACTCGGGCCGTTCTCCGGCTCGGTGAGCAACTCCAGTCGGGCCGTCCCGGTGGCGAACGCGTGCTCGCTCAGCGCCCGGGTCGCCGCGGTGGCCACTCCACGCCCGCGCGCCGCCGGCCGCAGCCAGTAGCCGATCTCCACCTGGCCCCGGGCGGGCACCGGGTTGTTCAGCCCCACCGCGCCGAGCAGCCGGTCGGTGGCGGGGTCCGCGATGGCGTACGCGGCGCCACCGCCGGTCCAGGCCGCCGGAGCGCCGACGTCGATCCACCAGCGGGCGTCGGTCTCGGTGTACGGAGTGGGCAGGTTCGACACGAACCGTTGGGTCAGCGGGTCCGCGCAGCCGTCGACCACGTCGGCGCCGTCCTCGGCGCGAAAGGGACGCAGCCGCACCCCGTACGCCTCGACGACCGGCGGCGGAGTCATCCCAGATCCCCGGGGAGAAGCGCACCGACCCACACGTCCACCCGTTCGCCCCGGTGCTGCACACCGCCCCGGGCCGTCCCCTCGACGACGAAGCCGGCCTTCTCCGCGGCCCGGCGGGAGGCGTTGTTTCCCACGTTCGCGCGCCACTCGATCCGGGCCAGGCCCAACGTGCCGAAGCCCCAGGCTCCGAGCGCCACCAACGCGGCGGGCAGATAGCCCCGACCCCGGGCCTCCGGTGCGGTCATGAAACCGACGTCGGCCAGCAGCGGGTCAATGGGGGAGAGCCGCAGGTCGAGCGAGCCCACGTACCGGTCGTCGACATCGGCGATCACGAAGCCGGCGGCGTCCCCCCGGGCCCAGGCGTCCCGGTTGTGGGCCTGGTAGCCCTGCGCGTCGACGCGCTCGTACGGATCCGGCACCGTGGTCCAGCGGATGCTCTCCGGGTCCCGGCAGTTCCGCACCACCGCGTCCAGGTCCCGCTCCTCCATCGGCCGCAGACGCAGCTCGCCGGCACCGTGCGTGGCGAACAGGACGGGCTGCGGGCGCCCGAAGACGGCGGCCCGCCGGGCGGCGAGGGTGCCCGGACCGGCCGGCCCGGTCGACCCGGCGACGGGCACCTCACCGGGCAGCAGCGAACCGATCCAGCCGTCCGCGCCACCGTGCGGCGCCGGGTCGGCCAGCCGCAACCGGCCGTCGATCCGGAAGCCGGCCCGGAGCGCCACCAGCCGGGAGGCGTGATTGCCCACCTCGGCCTGCCAGATGAGCCGGCGGAGCCCGAGGGTGTCGAAGGACCAGCGGGCCACCGCCCGGGTGGCCCGGACCATCACGCCCCGACCACGCGCCCAGGGGGCCGTCCAGTAGCCGATCTCACCGGTGCCGTTGCGGTCGATCGAGATCAGGCCGTTGGAGCCGAGCAGCTCCCCCGTGCTCGGGTCGCAGACCGCGAACAGCGCGCCGGTGCCCTCGGCCCACGCCTTCGGGCTCGTCTCGGTGACGAAACCGCGCGCGTGCTCGGGGAGGTATGGGCGCGGCACGCTGGTCCACCGCTGAATGTCCGGGTCCTGGCACGCCTCGTGCACGGCGTCGGCGTCGGCCTCCTGCCAGGGCCGTAGCAGCACACCGTCCTCGATGATCTCCGCTGGCTCCACCCGTGCATCGTGCCGCAACGTTCGCCCACGGCGTAACCGGATTACGTCCCCGGCGTATCTGCTACGTGAGTTATGTCGGGTTCAACGCCATGGACCGCCGCTACCAGTGACCATCACGCCGATGGAGCGCCTACGATGGTTCGAGACCGTCTAGGGGAGCGTTGATCCGTGTCGATTCTGGAAAAGGTCCTTCGCGCAGGCGAGGGCCGCATGGTGCGCCGGCTCAAGGCCATCGCCGCCGCCGTCAACTCGATCGAGGACGACTACGTCAACCTCAGCGACGAGGAACTGGCCGGCATGACCGAACAGTTCCGGGAGCGGCTCGCTGACGGGGAGACCCTCGACGACCTGCTGCCGGAGGCATTCGCGGTGGCCCGCGAGGCGTCCGCCCGGGTGCTGGGCCAGCGGCCGTACGACGTCCAGGTGATGGGCGGCGCGGCGCTGCACTTCGGCAACATCGCCGAGATGAAGACCGGTGAGGGTAAGACGCTGACCTCGGTCATGGCCGTCTACCTCAACGCGCTGTCCGGCAAGGGCGTGCACGTGATCACGGTCAACGACTACCTCGCCCAGCGCGACGCCGCCTGGATGGGTCGGGTGCACGAGTTCCTCGGGCTGACCGTCGGCGTGGTGCTGCCCAACCGGCCGGCCACCGAGCACCGTGCCGCGTACGAGTGCGACATCACCTACGGCACCAACAACGAGTTCGGCTTCGACTACCTGCGCGACAACATGGCCTGGTCGAAGGACGAGCTGGTGCAGCGCGGGCACAACTTCGCGGTGGTCGACGAGGTCGACTCCATCCTGATCGACGAGGCCCGCACCCCGCTGATCATCTCCGGCCCGGCCGAGCACTCCGCCCGCTGGTACGGCGAGTTCGCCGGCGTGGTTCGCCGGCTCCAGCCCGGCACCGACGGCGAGGGCGACTACGAGGTCGACCACTCCAAGCGCACCATCGCGGTGACCGAGCGCGGTGTCGCCAAGGTCGAGGACCGGCTCGGCATCGACAACCTGTACGAGTCGGTGAACACCCCGCTGGTCGGCTACCTCAACAACGCGATCAAGGCCAAGGAGCTCTACAAGCGCGACAAGGACTACATCGTCAGCGACGGTGAGGTCCTGATCGTCGACGAGTTCACCGGTCGCATCCTGCACGGCCGCCGCTACAACGAGGGCATGCACCAGGCGATCGAGGCCAAGGAGGGGGTGGAGATCAAGCAGGAGAACCAGACCCTGGCCACCATCACCCTCCAGAACTACTTCCGCCTCTACGAGAAGCTGTCCGGCATGACCGGTACGGCGCAGACCGAGGCCGGCGAGTTCAACAAGGTCTACAAGGTCGGCGTCGTGACGATCCCGACCCACCGCCCGATGGTTCGCGAAGACCGGCCGGACGTCATCTACAAGACGGAGAAGGCCAAGTTCAACGCCGTCATCGAGGACATCGCCGAGCGGCACCAGCTGGGCCAGCCGGTGCTGGTCGGCACCGTCTCGGTGGAAAACTCCGAGATCCTCTCCCAGCTGCTGCGCCGCCGCGGCATCCCGCACAACGTGCTGAACGCCAAGTTCCACGCGCGGGAGGCCGAGATCGTCGCGCAGGCCGGGCGTAAGGGCGCGGTCACCGTGGCGACCAACATGGCCGGCCGGGGCACCGACATTCTGCTCGGCGGCAACGCCGAGTTCCTCGCCGCGAACGAGCTGCGTCAGCGCGGCCTCGACCCGTTGGAGAACGAGGAAGAGTACGCCAAGGCGATGGAGGAGGTCCTTCCCACCTGGAAGCAGGCCTGCGACGCCGAGGCGGACGAGGTCGCCGCCGCCGGTGGCCTCTACGTGCTGGGCACCGAGCGGCACGAGTCCCGGCGGATCGACAACCAGCTGCGTGGTCGTGCCGGCCGGCAGGGTGACCCGGGCGAGTCCCGGTTCTACCTGTCCCTGCAGGACGAGCTGATGCGGCGCTTCCGGGCCGGGGCGGTCGAGGCGGTGATGGAGCGCTTCAACATCCCGGAGGACGTGCCCATCGAGTCGAAGATGGTCACCCGGCAGATCAAGAGCGCCCAGGCCCAGATCGAGGGCCAGAACGCCGAGATCCGCAAGAACGTCCTCAAGTACGACGAGGTGCTCAACAAGCAGCGCCAGGTCGTCTACGCCGAGCGGCTCCGGGTGCTCAACGGTGAGGACCTCTCCGACCAGGTCCGCAACATGATCGACGACACCGTCGAGGCGTACGTGCGGGGTGCCACCTCCGAGGGCTACGGCGAGGACTGGGACCTTGAGCAGCTCTGGTCCAGCCTCAAGCAGCTCTACCCGGTCGGCGTGACGATCGAGGAGTTGGAGGAGGAGGCCGGCGGCTCCCGGGCCGGCATGGACGCCGACTTCCTGGTCGCCCGCCTCAAGGAGGACGCCAACGCCGCGTACGACCGGCGTGAGGAGCAACTCGGCACCGAGGGGGTGCGCCAGCTCGAGCGGATGGTGCTGCTCCAGGTCATCGACCGCAAGTGGCGCGAGCACCTCTACGAGATGGACTACCTCCAGGAGGGCATCAACCTCCGGGCGTACGCCCAGCGCGACCCGGTGGTGGAATACCAGCGCGAGGGCTTCGACATGTTCGCCACCATGATGGAGGGCATCAAGGAGGAGACGGTCGGCTTCCTCTACAACGTCGACGTCCAGGTCACCGAACCGGAGCCGGAGGCGGGGGCCGAAGAGGTCACGCTGCTCGACAAGCCGGTGGAGATCCGGGCCAAGGGCCTCAACCAGGCACCGCGGCGGCAGGGCCTGCAATACTCCGCGCCCACCCTCGACGGTGAGGCCAGCCCCGGCGCGGTCGCCGTGGAGCAGGCCGAGCAGCAGGCTCCGGCGCTGGGTGTGGGTCGACCGGCTCCGGGTGCCCCGGCGGCGCCGGGGCAGAGCGCGCCGTCCGCCCCGCAGCGACCGGCATCCGGGCTGCGCGGCCCGGCCGTTCCGTCGGCCGCCGCCCGTCGACCGGCACCGAACCAGGCGGAGGCGAGCAACGGCCCGTCCCGCAACGCCCCGTGCCCGTGTGGCTCGGGTCGCAAGTACAAGCGCTGCCACGGTGCCCCCAACGGCGGCAACTGACCGACAGCAGCCGCACCACCAGCGTTCCGAACCGACGGGTCCCGGCCGTGAAGGCCGGGACCCGTCGGCGTCCGCACCGGGCAGCAGCCCGCACCCGACCAACGTCTGATCGACGGTCCCGGCCTGCACGGCCGGGACCGTCGGCGTCTGCGGCCCTGCCGCCGTTTCGAACCGCTCAGGCACACATCGCAGCGCCAAAGTGCTCGAACAGCCCGCCGAAGCCTGCAATTGGTACATCTCGACAGGCTTGCCGGAAGCCGCTTCCACTGATCACCTCGCCCTCAGGTCACCTCGCACTCGGGTCACCTTGACCTCCGGAAAACCGGGGCATCATCGCCAACCGGATGCCGCGTCTTCCTGAACCCCGAGTGGATCATCGCCGGGGGTGGGTTGTCTCAGAGCACGTTCAGGGCAATGCAGAGCCAGCGGCCCCGGCGATGCTCCAGGCGCAGCGCCATCGCCCAACTCCGGCTGCCCGCGCCGGTGAGGACGGCAGCCGCCTCCACTGCGGCCTCCCGGGGTTCGCAGACGCGCAGGCGGAGCAGCCGGACCACTGGCCGGCCGGCGCGCTGGCGGGATGTCCCCACCCGGCCGGACGCGCGGGCCAACTCGGTCAGCAGGTCACCGGCTCGGGCGGGATCGAGCAGCGCTCGGACCTGGGCCGGTGACCGGTAACCGTTGATCACCTCCAGGCAGGTGCCGACGAAGCGATGCGCGGCTCGGGTGGCCTCCGGGGCGGTCGCCGGCGGAAGGGACGTGACCGGGTGGGTGGCGGCGGCGGACCGGGCGGGCACCTGGCGCAGGGCGGCTCGGCGCTCCGGGGGCCGGGCCGGATGCGGTCGGGTCGAGGCGAACAGGTCGAGGGCGAGTTGACCGTCGGTCGGTGCCGGCCAGTACGGCCCGTCGGTCTCGTCGACGTACGGCGGGTCGAAGGGTGGGACGGGGCGCAACCGTACGGGCGGTCGAGAAGGACCGGGTCTCACGCCGCTCATCGTAGCCCCTCGATCTTGCGTTTGTTTACGTTTGCCTCCGACAACATCGATTCTGAGTGACAGAGCGGCCTCGGTCAATGGCTCGGGGTAGCCCTCACCCGAAGAAGCCCATGATCCACTCGTGTTCCTTGATGTCGGCCTATCCAGCAGCCCTCAATGCCCCGACTTCCGCAAAGCCGAGTGGATCACGCCGGGCCGGACCGGACGGTCGAGCCGGGCGGGGACGGCGGTCGGGCCGGACCGGGCGGTCGAGCCGGGCGGGGACGGCGGTCGGGCCGGACCGGACGGTCGAGCCGGGCGGAGACGGCGGTCGAGCCGGGCGGGTGGTCGAACCGGGCGGAGCAGCCGGGCGGGCGGGCCGGGCGGGCCGGACTGGCCGGGCTGGCCGTGGGGGCCGGGCTGGCGGTGCGGGCCGGGCTGGCGGCGAGTCCCGTGGGGGCAGGGGACGCGGCCGGGCGTGGGGGATGCCGCTATTCGGGGTCGCGGTCGACCAGCGGGTTGCTCTGCACCCAGTCCGCTGTTTCGTCGTACTTGCGAGCTATGTACTCCTCCAGGCGGGCGCGCTCGACGCGCCACTGGCCGCGCCCGCCGATCTTGATCGCTGGCAGTTCCCCGCTGCGCACCATGTGGTAGACCTGCGAATCCGACACGTTCAGCTCGGTGGCCACGTCGGAGAGCAGCAGGAACCTCGGCTCCACAGAGAACTCCAGGGGTTGACGTCGTTTGGCTCAGTTTGCCACCGACAGCCCCGACCGCCCAGCACCCGGCCGGGTTGTTGCCAGCCGACCACGCGGGACACACCGGTTGGGGAGCTTCCTCCGGCCGGAGGCGGGGTGTATGACGGTCACGGCGTGCGGCATGATCTGCGCCCGTGCCGGCGGACGCCGGTGGAGGACGACGCGGGGAGACGACCGGTGACCGAGGAGCTTGTCCGGGTGTACGTGCCGGCGACCGTACCGATGCTGGCCCGGCTGCGCGAGGAGGGACTGGCCGCCGAGCAGGCACACGCCGTGACCCCGGCGCTGCGTGAGTGGTACGCCGAGGGCGACGAGGAGGAGCTGGAGTACGTCGCGTTCACCCGGGCTGCCCAGGACGCGTTGCACCTGCTCCGGGCCGACCCGGCCGCTCCCCGCCGCCGCGTCGTCGTCTCGGTCGACCTGCCGTCGGGCGTGGTCGGGCGCGGTGACGGCGAGCTGGGTTCCAGCGCGGTGACGTTGACCGGTCCGGTGCCGGCGGGCGCCGTCGCGGCCATCCACGTGGACGGGGCGGACGCGGTCGAGGAGGTCGGCGCGGCGGCCGACGTGGTGGCGGAGGCGGCGGCCGGGGACCCGGACGCCCAGTTCACCGTCGACGGCGCCGAGGACCACGAGCTGGAGTGGTACGACGTGACGGAGCTGGACCAGCTGCTCCGCGCCACCGACTGATCGGGAAAGCGGCCCTGGCCGCCCGAGCTGCCCCGGCCCCGATCATGGAGTTGTGCTGGTGGATGTAAGCCGCACAAGCGGGTGAACCACCCACCACAACTCCATGATCGACCCGGGAAGGGGCGCCTGCGCGGGGCGGGGTTCTCTGCGCCGTTCGCTGGCTCGGTTTGGCGCGTCAGCGGGCCGGGTTCGCCTTCGCCGGGTCGGCGTCGGACGTCTCAGGTGCGTCGGACGTCTCGGCCGGGTCGGCGTCGAACGCCTTGGCGTAGCCGGGCTTGTCGTCCTCCGGGTCGACCTGGTCCGCGACCGGGCTCGGACCGTCGGCCGGTACGTCGTCGTCGGCGTGGGCCGGGCCGAGCGTGCGGCCGAAGGCGATGAGCGCGGTCAGCGCCCCCACGAAGAGCACCCAGATGCCGTTGTCCACCCGCGAGGTGCCCAGTGAGGTCTGCGCCACCGCGTCCGCGTCACTGAGCGCGCTGGCGAGATCGAGCAGCGACCGGCCGCCGATCCGGATGATCACCTCGGCGAGCAGCAGGAGCAGCCCCGGCCCGGCGCCGGCGACCAGATATGCCGGCCAGCGCAGCGCGGGCGCCTCGGGATCGCGGCGGACGGCGCGACGCCGTGCCCAGGTCAGGTAGCCGAAGGCCAGCAGCCCGGCGAGCAGCCCGGCGACGAGCGATTCGGTACGGGACACCCACTTGGCCGCGTTGACCAACGACTCCTGGCTGTCGCCGGCCCCGAAGAGGTCGAACAGCGGGTCCCGGGCCTGGCTGAACGCGACCACGAAGATCAGCGTGCCGAGCGCGGCGGTGACCACCGCGCCGATGGCCGGGGCGGTGCGGGCGCCGGCCAGCGCGCTTCCGATGATCGCCGCAGCGGCCGTGGTGCCGGCGATCACGTTGGTGGTGGACGTGTCGAAGTAGGTGAGGTTGATGGCGACCGCGGCAGCGAGCCCGACCACCATCCCGGCGCCGATCGCCCCGGCGAAGCGCAGGGTGGCCCAGTCGCCGTACCGGCGGGCCAGCTGGTTGCCGCCGGCCAGCGCGACGGCCGCCCCGGCCACCAGCGCGGCCGAGATCACACCGGGCAGGGCGAACGCGGAGAGGCTGATCGCGGTGACCCCGGCCGCCGCCGAGTTGATGGCCTCCCGGGTGGACCAGAGCATCGCGGCCAGCCAGCCGAGGGCGAGCAGCGCGAGCACCGCCGCGCCGGGCGCGGGCAGCGGCTGACTGCTGGGGCTGGTCGGCTCGACCGCCGGCTCGTCCGACTCGGCGGCCGGGACGCGGCCGGGCTGCTTGGTCATCGTCTCCCCTTCGAGGCGGCAGGTCACCGACCACTCAGGGTACGCGGGCCCGCTGGGCCGCCTGCCGCCCCGGGACGGCCGAGACGGTTCGAGCCCGCGGTCGGCTCCGCTGGACCGGCCGCCGGGGCCGCGACCGCCGGCGCGGAGCGGGCCGGGATGACTGCCTGATGCGCGGGCCAGGCGGCGGCCCGACCTGGGGCGGGTCACCGGATCGAGACCGGTCGGTAAGGGGAGGAGGGGTGGGCCGGTCCTTGGCGCAGGGCGGTGGCGGAGGCGGGGCGCGCGGCCCGTCATGGGAGAATCACGGGAGGTCCCGCCGCTGCTCGGCCTTCCGTGCGGCGTCCGGTGTCCGGCCGTCCGGTCGGTGCCTGCGGGTCCGGTTTCGCCACTGCTGTCGAGATCGCCAGGAGCCTTGATGGATGCCGTGTTCTCCGTTCCCGAGCCGCGCAACGAGCCGGTTCGCAATTACGAGCCGGGCAGCCCCGACCGGGACCGGCTCCAGCGGCGGCTGACCGAGCTCGCCGCCGAGCGCATCGACCTGCCGATGACCATCGGCGGCGAGCAGCGGATGGCCGGCGGCGACCCGATCAACGTGGTGCAGCCGCACAAGCACGCGCACGTGCTGGGGGTGACCGCGCACGCCACCCACGACGACGCCCGTGCGGCGGTCAAGGCGGCCAAGGATGCCGCGCCGATGTGGCGGGCGCTGCCCTTCGAGGAGCGCGCCGCGATCTTCCTGCGCGCCGCCGAGCTGCTCGCCGGCCCCTGGCGGGACACCCTCAACGCCGCCACCATGCTCGGCCAGTCGAAGACCGCGATCCAGGCCGAGATCGACTCGGCCTGCGAGTTCATCGACTTCCTCCGGTTCAACGTGCATTTCGCGCGCCGCCTGCTCGAGGAGCAGCCGGCGTCCTCGCCCGGCGTCTGGAACCGCTTCGACCACCGCCCGCTGGAGGGCTTCGTCTACGCGGTCACCCCGTTCAACTTCACCGCCATCGCCGGCAACCTGCCGTCGGCGCCGGCCCTGCTGGGCAACACGGTGGTCTGGAAGCCGGGCCCGACCCAGCAGTTCGCCGCGCACTTCACCATGCGGCTGTTCGAGGCCGCCGGCCTGCCGCCGGGCGTGATCAACATGGTGACCGGTCGGGGCGAGGAGGTTTCCGACGTCGTCCTCGCCGATCCGGATCTGGCCGGCATCCACTTCACCGGTTCGACGAAGGTCTTCCAGCACCTGTGGCGGACGGTCGGCGACAACATCGCCCGCTACCGGGGCTACCCGCGCCTGGTCGGCGAGACCGGCGGCAAGGACTTCGTGGTCGCGCACCGCAGCGCCGACGTGGACGCCCTGCACACCGCACTGATCCGGGGCGCGTACGAGTACCAGGGTCAGAAGTGCTCGGCGGCCTCGCGGGCGTACGTGCCGCGTTCGATCTGGGAGGGTGGGCTGCGTGACCGGCTGGCCGCCACCGCCGACTCGCTGACCTACGGTGACGTGACCGACTTCGGCAACTTCGGCGGCGCGGTGATCGACGACAAGGCGTTCGCGCGGCACACCGCCGCGCTGGAGCTGATCGGCGGCGACGACAGCTGCCGGGTGCTGGCCGGTGGCACCGCCGACGACTCGGTCGGCTACTTCGTCCGGCCGACCCTGTTCGAGTGCGGGGATGCCGCCCACGAGACGTTCACCACCGAGTACTTCGGGCCGATCCTGGGTGTGCACGTCTTCGACGACGCCCGGTTCGACGAGGTGGTCGCGCAGGCCGAGTCGATCGCCCCGTACGCGCTGACCGGCTCGGTGTTCGCCACCGACCGTCGGGTCGTCGAGTCGGTGGGCGAGCGGATGCGCTACGCGGCCGGCAACTTCTACATCAACGACAAGCCGACCGGCGCGGTGGTCGGGCAGCAGCCGTTCGGTGGCGCCCGGGCCAGCGGCACCAACGACAAGGCCGGCTCCTGGCTCAACCTGGTCCGCTGGGTCTCGCCGCGGACGATCAAGGAGACCTTCGTGCCGCCGACCGACCACATGTACCCCCACATGGGCTGACCGGCGACGATCCGCCGGCGGCGCGCGTGGCGCCGCCGGCGGACGCCGGATCGTGGTAACCCATTGATAGTCCTCAACGGACAGTCTGTCGCCGACAGTGCACTTAGGAAGTCCTGTTGGGTGGCAAACTGGCAAATCCTGGACGCCGGGTGCGCAAAGTGGCAGCGTAGTGGGCATGGCGGATTCCGGAGTCAACCCTACGGCGGCGGCCCTGCTCGGCCTCCTCCACGAGGGCCCGATGACAGGCGGTCAGTTGATGGCCGCCGCTGAGCGCCGTCTGGCGCCGTACTGGTCGATGACCCGCAGTCAGGTGTACCGCGAGTTGCCGGTGCTGGCCGAGCGGGGTTTTGTGCGGCTCGGCAAGCCGGGTCCGCGGATGAGCCAGCCGTACGCGTTGACCGCCAGCGGAAAACGGACGTTTTCCCGCTGGTTGGCGGAGAACCCGGGGCGGGACACCATCCGCAACCCGATCGCGCTTCGGATGGCCTTCGGCAACCTGCACTCCGCCAGCCAGCTGAAGGGCCTGTACGCCTCGGCCAACGAATACCACACCGAGGCCCTCGCCCAGGTCCGGGAGCAGGTGAAGAACGCCAAACGGGACGGCGAGACGTACGACGCCAGCGCGCTGGAGTTCGCCGTCGCCTACCACAAGGCTGCCCTCTCGTGGTTGAAGTCCGCCCCCGTCGGGTGATCTTCGGCGGATTGACCGACAGAGAACGAGCTGCTCCGGCAGCACCGGCGCGGGGCCGATTTGGCGCGGACCTGCGGGGCTCGCAAGCTCACTCCGCGTCCGCGCAGTACGCTTGTCTGTCGTGACCGCTGCCGATTACGCCGAACAGCTCAAGGAACTCGACGCGACCCTGCGAAACATCGAGGCCGTCCTCAACATCGACCGGCTCCACGAGGACAAGGCCCGCCTTGAGCAGGAGGCTTCCGCCCCCGACCTGTGGGACGACCAGGCCAAGGCCCAGCAGGTGACCTCGCAGCTGTCGTACGTCAACGGCGAGATCAGCAAGCTGGGCAGCCTGCGTTCCGGCCTCGACGACGCCCAGGTGCTGTTGGAGCTGGCCGAAGCCGAGGCCGACCCGGGCGTGTTGACCGAGGTCGAGTCGGAGATCACCGGGTTGACCAAGGCCATCCAGGAGATGGAGGTCCGCACCCTGCTCTCCGGCGAGTACGACTCCCGGGAGGCGCTGGTCGCCATCCGGGCCGGCGCGGGTGGCGTGGACGCCGCGGACTTCGCCGAGATGCTGCTGCGGATGTACCTGCGCTGGGCGGAGCGGCACGGCTACCCGACCGAGGTCTACGAGACCTCGTACGCCGAGGAGGCGGGTCTGAAGTCGGCCACCTTCGCGGTCAAGGTTCCGTACGCGTACGGCACGCTCAGCGTCGAGTCGGGCACCCACCGGCTGGTCCGGATCAGCCCGTTCGACAACCAGGGCCGTCGGCAGACCAGCTTCGCGGGCGTCGAGGTCCTGCCGGTCACCGAGCAGACCGACCACATCGACATCCCGGAGAACGAGGTACGGGTCGACGTCTACCGTTCCTCCGGCCCGGGTGGGCAGAGCGTCAACACCACCGACTCGGCGGTGCGGCTGACGCACATCCCGACCGGCATCGTGGTGACCTGCCAGAACGAGAAGTCCCAACTGCAGAACAAGGCATCCGCGCTGCGGGTGCTCCAGGCCCGACTGCTGGAGCGCAAGCGCCAGGAGGAGCAGGCCAAGCTCGAGGGTCTCAAGGAGAACGCGGCCGGCTCGTGGGGCGACCAGATGCGCTCGTACGTCCTGCACCCGTATCAGATGGTGAAGGATCTCCGAACTGAGCAGGAGACCGGCAATCCGAGCGCCGTTTTCGACGGTGAGTTGGACGGTTTCATCGAGGCGGGCATCCGTTGGCGTAAGCAGCGGCAGCTCGCCGGCGACGGTGCGTGATGACGCGCGGGCGGAGCGCGTCGTCGATCTCCAGGTAGAAGCCTGATTCGACGACTCGCGCCGGATCGGCGGGGCGTGGGGCTTGGCTCAGTTGTTACACCGCGTAGACTCACCACCCGTGATTCAGCTTGAGCAAGTGACGAAGACGTACCCGAAGGCGTCCCGGCCTTCGCTCGACAACGTGTCCGTCTCGATCGAGAAGGGCGAGTTCGTCTTCTTCATCGGTCCATCCGGCTCCGGCAAGTCCACGATCATCAAAATGCTGCTGCACGAGGTGGCCCCCAACAAGGGGCGCGTCGTCGTCAACGGCAAGGACGTCACGTCGATGCGTTCCTGGAAGCGACCCCACTTCCGGCGTTCCATCGGCTGCGTCTTCCAGGACTTCCGGCTGCTGCCGAACCGCACCGCCTACGAGAATGTGGCGTTCGCCCTCGAGGTGATCGGCAAGACGAAGGCGGTCGCCCGCCGGGTCGTGCCGGAGGTGCTGGAGCTGGTCGGGCTCGGTGGCAAGGAGCACCGCTACCCGCACGAGCTCTCCGGTGGTGAGCAGCAGCGGGTCGCCGTCGCCCGGGCGTTCGTGAACCGTCCGCTGATCCTGCTGGCGGACGAGCCCACCGGAAACCTGGACCCGGACACCTCGATCGAGATCATGCGTCTGCTGGACCGGATCAATCGCACCGGCACGACCGTCGTGATGGTCACCCACGACTCCAACATCGTGAACCAGATGCGCCGCCGCGTCGTTGAGATTGAGAGCGGTCGCATCGTGCGTGACCAGGCCCGCGGCGTCTACGGGTGAGCCAGCGCTCCACCCCTGCGCAGCCTGACGACGAACACCTCATGCCGGAGACCCGGAGGAAATCCCGATGCGCGTGAAATACGTCCTGTCCGAGGTACTGGTCGGACTGTGGCGCAACGTGACCATGTCCATCGCGATGATCATCACGATGGCGGTCTCGCTGACCATGCTCGGCGCCAGCGGTCTCATGTACCGCCAGGTCGACGACATGAAGGACCTCTACTACAAGAACATCGAAGTTTCGATCTTCTTGACCCAGGAGGTGAGCGAGCAGGAGCGCACCGACCTGGACAGCAAGCTGCGGAGCGACCCCCTGGTGAAGGAGGTCCTCTACGTCAACAAGGACGAGGCGTACAAGCGCTTCAAGGAGATGTACCAGGACGCGCCGGATCTGGTGAACGCGGTCAAGCCGGACCAGCTGCCCGAGGCGTTCCGGCTCAAGCTGAACAACCCGGAGCAGTACAAGGACATCTACGAACAGTACAAGAACACGGCCGGCGTCGAGGAGATCATCGACCAGAGTCGACTGCTCGACAAGATCTTCAACATCCTCACCTCGATCCAGAACATCGCCCTGGCCGCCGCCATCGTGATGGCGATCGCCGCCCTGCTGCTGGTCGCGAACACCATTCAGGTGGCCGCGTACAGCAAGCGGCGTGAGGTCGCGGTCATGAAGCTGGTCGGCGCGTCCAACTGGTTCATCCAGGCGCCGTTCGTGCTGGAGGCCGTGGTCGCCGGCCTGATCGGTTCGCTACTCGGTCTGGTGGCCCTGGTCGCGGCGAAGTATCTGCTCTTCGACGGGTCGCTGAGCGCGTTGGAGAGTCTGCTCTCGCCGATCACCTGGGGCGACATCCTGTTCGTCTTCCCGCTGATGGCCGGTGTCGGTGGCCTGGTCAGCGCGGGTACCGCCTGGATCACCCTGCGCTTCTACCTGCGGGTCTAGGCGCCGTACGGGGTTGGCCCGTCGTCTCCCGGGGACCCTCCCGCGGCCGGAAATAAACGGCGCGGGAGGGTCCTTGTCATTCAGGTAGCATGATCGGTTGTCCGGCCGGGGTGTGCCCGGCCACGGACGTCGTAGGAGAGGGGGTGGCGCCGATGCCACGGGAAAAGGGGCGCAAGGTGGTCGCCTCCAACAAGAAGGCACGCCACGACTACGCGATCCTCGACACGTACGAGGCGGGCATGGCGCTGACCGGCACCGAGGTCAAGTCGCTGCGGGCCGGCCGGGCGTCGCTTGTCGACGCGTTCGCCCAGGAGCGCGACGGTGAGCTGTACCTGCACGCGATGCACATCCCGGAGTACACCCAGGGCACCTGGACCAACCATGAGCCCCGGCGTACCCGCAAGCTGCTGCTCAATCGGGGCGAGATCGACAAGCTCGTCGGCAAGACCCGTGAGGGCGGTCTGACCATCGTCCCGCTCCAGGTCTACTTCTCCGACGGCTGGGCCAAGGTCGAGATCGCCCTGGCCAAGGGCAAGAAGTCGTACGACAAGCGGCAGGACCTCGCGAAGCGGGACGCGGACCGGGAGATCGCCCGGGTGTCCGGCCGGCGCGGCAAGGGGATGGATGACTAGTTCATCCCGTTTGTCCAGGTCGACGCGTCGGCCCGGGGCTCGGGATGAAAGCTGTTGCGGCAGGCGTTAGGCTTGTCAGTGCCACCACATCGGTGGCCTGTCGAGGGGGTGACTGGTTTCGACTTCGTACGCAGCGACAGGGGAAGCGAGCCGAGGAAGCCGACGTCGTCTCGAGAATCGGTCGTCGGAAACTTATAAGCGCCAAGAACACTCGCGCTGACTTCGCTCTCGCCGCCTGAGGCGAGTAGCTAAGTCTGTCGGCCTGGGAACGCCTTCGTCCCAGTAGCCGGCATCAGCTAGAAGGCTGGCCAATCGGACCCGGTCGCGGGGTCCGTGCGGCGAGATTAATCAGCGACTGGGCCCGTCACACCAACTTGCTCGCGTGAGCGGTGGGGCCGAGTAGAGGCACAGCGAGCTGCGCTCGGAGAAGCCCTGACAAACCGGCGAAGGACCCGGGTTCGATTCCCGGCACCTCCACCACCTCGAACGAAGCGCCCCGGCCCACCAGCCGGGGCGCTTCGTTGTCCGCAAGGAACGGCCTGCCGCCGGCCGAGCCGCCGGGCGTTGGCCGGCGCGATCACGAGGCCGTTCAGGTCGACAGTTGGGGCCGGTGGGGTCGACGTGGTCAGCGGGGCAGATGAGGCGGCACCGGGCCCTGGACAGGGCGGGTAGGCAGCCTCACCATCGCGGTATGGGGTAGCAGCGCCTTGCGGGAGGTGCCATGGTCACCGGTCCGATCCAGCAGCCGTCAGTCGTCGCCCGACCGCGCGTCGCGCACCCGGCGGGGCTCCCCGCCGACCCACATCCCATCGGGTTACCCGGCGAGCCGCGCCCGGCCGGACTCGCCGGTGACGTGCACGCCTTCGGCCGGGCCGTCGCCGTCGCCAGCACCGAGCCACGCTGGCGCGAAGACGTCCTCGTCCGGCTGCGTCCGGTGCGTCAGGGCTTCGCCGAGCACGTCCGGGTCACCGAGGGCCCCACCGGCCTCTATCGGGAGCTGCTCGCCCAGTCGCCGCGACTGGACCACGGGGTACGGCTGCTGACCCGCGAGCACGCGGCGATCGTCGCCGCGATCCTGGCTCTCCAGCAGGTCGCCGAGCGGCCCGAGGTCCACCCCGACGAGCTGCGGCATCGGGCCGGGCACCTGTTGCGGAGGTTGGCCCGGCACCGGCGGCGCGGCGCCGACCTGCTCTGGGAGGCGTACCAGACGGATCTGGGTGGCGAGACCTGAGCCCGGGGCGGGAACCGGTCGGTCGACGGTCACGTCGAACCGGGTATGCGTCGACCGGCCCTGCTGCTCGTACTCCCGTTGCTGCTCACGGGGGGTTGTGCCGCGACCGACGTCGGTCCGGCCGACGGCCCGCGCAGCCCGACCCCCGGCACGGAGGTGTTCGACCAACGGGCCGGTCAGGTGGCCGAGGCGTGGCGGCCCGGCCCCGACTGGCGCACCGGGTACGTGCCGCTGGAGGGGCCGACCCTGCTCACCGGCGACCCGGGCTTCACCCCCGACACCGATGCGGCCTTCCGGGCCGGCTGGTACCGCGCAGAGGTGCCGTTACCACCCACCCGGGTCGGCGGCGAGATCCAATTCCCGGACGGACGGCTGACGCTGCCGTTGGTCAGCGCCGCCGAGGCGTACCGGCAGCTTGACCAGGGTGACCCGTTGCCCTGCCCGGGGCGGCCGAAGCGGCCCGGCCGGCCGACCCCCGGCGGCCCGACTGTAGAACCGGGCCCCGACGGCTGGGCCACCAGCACGACGCAGACCGCTTGTCTCCCGCTGACCGTCACCGGGGTGACGTTCGGCGCCGTGCCGGTGCGCACCAGCCGGGGCGCGGCGCAGGTCCCGGCCTGGTTGTTCGCCGTCAAGGAGCTGGCCACTCCGGTGGTGCGGCTCGCCGTCGCCCCGACGGCGGTCACACCGGTTCCCGAACCCACCGCGCCGGCCCGGCCACTGGCGGACGGGTTGGTGGCCGCCCAGGACCTGGCCGCCGTCGACGGCACCCGGCTGACCGTGCGGCTCGGCGTCGGCGCCTGCGACACCGGCATCACGCCGTTGGTGTGGGAACGGCCTGACGTCGTGGTGGTCGGTGGCCGCGTCACCCGGGCCACCGGGGTCTGTCCGGACCTGCTCAAGCTGGAGCCGGTCACGGTCACCCTCGCGGCGCCGCTGGGCGCCAGAGCGGTACTGGACGTCTTCACCGGTGCCCCGCTGTCGATCGCACCGCGCTGAGCGCAACCGGCACGCAGGTCGAGGTCCGGCTCAGAGGATGCTGGGCACGTCGGTGCTGATCGGCACCGGCACCACCGTCGGACGGTCGGCGCGCAGCCCGGTGGCGAGCGCCGCGCCGAGCTGGTCCGGGCTCTCCACCACCTCCGTGGCACAGCCGTAGCCGGCCGCGATCGCGGCGATGTCCAACCCCGGCAGGTCCAGACCGGGCACCCCGGGGGTGTGCTTCAGCTCGGCGAACGCCTTGAGGATGGCGTACTGCTGGTTGACCGGGACGACGACCACCACCGGCAGCGCGAGGCGCGCGGCCGTCCAGAGCGCCTGCACCGAGTAGTGGAACGAGCCGTCACCGACCACCGCCACCACCGGGCGACCGCGTCCGGTGTCCCGCTCGGCGAGGGCGACGCCGACCGCCGCCGGGAGGCCGTAACCGAGGCCGCCGCTGGCCATCGTGAAGTACGACGCCGGGCGGGTGATCCGCAGCTGACGACGCAGCGCGGACAGGTTGGACGGTGACTCCTGGATCAGCACGCCGTCGGCCGGCCAGTGTGCGGCCAGCGCGGCGAACATGGCATCGGCGCTCAGTGGGGTGGTGATCTCCGGCGGGGGCGGGCTGCCCCGTCGCGCGGGTGGCGGCCGGTCGCTCGGCGGCACCCGTTCGACAAGCGCGGCCAGCGCCAGCCCCGGGTCGCTGAGCAGGCTGTCGCCGACCGGGGCCCGCGCGGCCTCGTCGGGGTCGTCGGTGACGTGCAGCAGCCGGGCGCCGTCGGGCAGGTGCCCGCCCGGTACGTACGGGTAGTAGCGGAACACCGGGGCGCCGACGACCAGCACCGTGTCGTGCCCGCGCAGCGCGTCGGCCAGTGGACCGATCGCGTACGGCAGCACGCCGCGGAAGTGCGGGTGGTCCTCGGGGAACACGGCACGTTCGGGGGCGGGGGCCGACCAGACCGGCGCGGCCAGTCGCTCGGCCAGCGCGACCGCCGTCGACCAGCTCGCGGAGCGATCCACCCCCGGCCCGTACACGAGCACCGGGTTGCGGCTGCCGGCAAGCACCCGGGCGAACTCGTCCAACCGCTCGGGGTCCGGCGCGAACCGGGTGGCGACCGTTCGCGGCGCGGGCGGCGGGTCGGCCGGCTGGGCCCAGTCATCCATCGGCAGGGAGAGGAACACCGGCCCGGCGGGGGGCTGCACCGCCGTCGCGTACGCCCGCAGCACCGCCGCCGGGATGTCCTGCGCCCGGGTTGGCTCGTAGGCCCACTTCACGTACGGCTGCGGAAGCTCGGTGGGTCGTCGGCTGGCCAGCCGAGGTTCGAGCAGCAGCATCTCCCGCGTCTGCTGCCCGGCGGTGACGATCAGCGGGGTCTTGTTGTGCCAGGCGGTGACCAGGTTGCCCATGCCGTTGCCGGTGCCGGGGGCGGTGTGCAGGTTGACGTGGCCGGGCACCCCGCTGGCCTGGGCGTACCCGTCGGCCATCGCGACGGCCGTCGCCTCCTGCAGCGCGTGGACGTAGTGGAAGTCGGCGGGGAAGTCCTGCAGGAACGGCTCCTCGGTGGAGCCGGGGTTGCCGAAGACGGTGGTCATGCCGACGGTGCGGAGCACGTCGTACGTCGCGTCCCGGACCGTTGCCATCGCCACCCGCCTCGGTGTCGCGGGCAGGGGCGACCGCGGTCGCCCTCCCGATCAGCCGAATCTATCGGGATGTGATGGACCTTTCGGGCGTTTCTCGACCGTCGGTGGCCCGGATCGGTCGATCACCGGTCGGTCTGCGGCCGGCGACACCGGCCCTTCGTCTTAACTGTCCGATCACCCGCCGGTCAGACCTTAGCCAGCACCCGGGACGCAAGCTATGGTGCCAGGCATGGCGTTGACAGCGCGGCTGAACCCGATGCGCCGGGCGGATCCGGTGGATGACCGGCCCCCGGCGCGGGCTCACGGTTGACGGGTGTGTGGCATGCAGGGAGAGGGCCAGGCGATCGGCGGGCGAGCCATGGAGTCGATGACCGGGCGGCTGCTGGTCGCGACTCCGGCGCTCAAGGACCCCAATTTCGACCGTACGGTGGTGCTGCTGGTCGCCCATGAGCCGGGCGGCGCGCTCGGCGTGGTGTTGAACCGGGCCACGGAGGTGCCCGTGGCCGAGGTCCTCGGTGACTGGAGCGACCTGGCCCGGCACCCGGCCGTGCTCTTCGAGGGTGGCCCGGTGCAACCCGACTCGGCCATCTGCCTCGCCCGCATGCGGCACCCGATGCGCCGGCTGAAAGGCTTCCACCAGGTCTCCGGGGCGGTCGGCACGATCGACCTCTCGGTCGACCCGGAGCGGCTGCGGGAGAGCATCGGCGGCATCCGCGTCTTCGCCGGCTACTCCGGCTGGGGCAGCGGGCAGTTGGAGCAGGAGATCGCCGACGGGTCCTGGTTCGTGCTGGACGGGCTGCCCGGCGACGCCTTCGTCGACCGGCCCGACGACCTGTGGCCGATGGTGCTGCGCCGGCAGGGCGGAATGATGGCCGCCGTCGCGCACTTCCCGCCGGACGTGGCGCTCAACTGACCCGGCTCGGCGGGGGACCCCGCGAGATGACCATGCGGGCCCGTCTGTGTATAGTTTCCCAGTGCCCGGGCGACCGGGACGACAGCAAGGGGCCGTGGCGCAGCTGGTAGCGCACCACACTGGCAGTGTGGGGGTCAGGGGTTCGAGTCCCCTCGGCTCCACCCTTGGGAAACGCCCTGGCCGGGATGATCCGGCCAGGGCGTTCGCTGTTTCTGGCGGTTCCCTTATCGGGTCGCCGCAGGGCTACCGCACGATCGGCGACCACTCCCGCTGACTGGCGATCGTCACCCCGGGGGTGCGGTAGTACGGGTCCGCGGCGATGATCGCGGCGAACGCCTCGGCGTCCGGGACGTCGAAGATCAGCAGTGCTCCGGTGTCGTCGGCGAACGGCCCGGCCATGACCAGCCGGCCCTCCTGGCGCAGGGCCTGGAGACGCTCCCGGTGCGCCGGTCGGGCCGCGAGCCGGTCGGGGTCGTCGCCGAAGGACAGCTCCAAGATGAACACCGGTTCCTCCTCGTCAGGGCGGTCTCGCGGAGCACCCTAGTCGATCCGGCGGGCCCCCACCGTTCCCTGCTGAACGCCGCCGGAGGCGATCCCGGCCGGTCGGCACCGCCCTTAGCATGGGCCGATGGCCATCGACCTCTTCGCGGGTGTCCCCGTCACCGACTACGGCGCGGCAGCCGCCTGGTACGAGCAGCTCCTCGGCGCACCACCGGCGTTCCTGCCCAACGACACCGAGGCGGTGTGGGAGCTCGCCGAGCACCGGTACGTCTTCATCGAGGTGCGGCCCGAGCACGCCGGGCACGCCATGCACACCGTCTTCGTCGACGATTTCGACGCCCGGCTCGCCCAGATCGCCGGGCGCGGCCTGGAGCCGGCCGAGCGCGAGACCTACGACAACGGCGTGCGCAAGGCCACCTTCCGCGACCCCGACGGCAACGAGATCGGCTTCGGCGGCGCACCAGTCTGAGTAAGCGGTACGGCCCGGCGGGACACGCGAAACGCCCTGACCGGATGACCCGGTCAGGGCGTTGACGACTGTATGTCCGGTAAGGGCGGGATCAGCCCTGACGGCTCTTCCACTGCGGGTTGGTGCGGTTCACCACGACCACCCGGCCGCGACGGCGGACCACCACCGAACCCGGCTTCTGCTTCAGTGCACGCAACGAGCTACGTACCTTCATCTCTGCCTCCTCGGTGCAAGCGGTTCCGCCTATCGAAACGCCACACCCACCCGCCGGATTCCCGCCCGGTGAGCGTCGAACCTTTGCCGCCTCTCGCCCGTACCAGTGGGCGGAGGTCACCCCCATGCCCGTACGTCGGCTCCTTGCCACGGTGCTGGTCGCTGCCGCGACCGTGCCGCTGGCCGCGACCCCCGCCGCCGCCCACGGTGCCCCGACCGACCCGGTCAGCCGCGCGGCGGCCTGCGGACCCGAGGGCAGGTACGCGGCCACCAGCGCCTGCCGGGCGGCGATCCGGGCCGGCGCGGCGGTGCGCGAATGGGACAACGTCCGCGTGGCCGCGATCAACGGGCGAGACCGGGAGCGGATCCCGGACGGTGAGCTGTGCAGCGGCGGGCTGTCCGCGTACCGAGGGTTGGACCTGCCCCGGACCGACTGGCCGAGCACCGACCTGACCACCGGCGCGACGTTCACTTTCAGGTACCGGACCACCATCGAGCACCGGGGCACCTTCCGGCTCTACGTCACCAAACCCGACTACGACCCCAGCAAGAAGCTGACCTGGGCGGATCTGGAGTCACGCCCATTTCTGACGCTGACCGACCCGCCGGTGCGGGCCGGGGCGTACCAGCTGGCGGGCCGGCTGCCGGCGGGCCGCAGCGGCCGGCACCTGATCTACACGATCTGGCAGAACTCCAACACCCCGGACACCTACTACTCCTGCTCGGACGTGGTGTTCCGGGGCGCCAAGGCCACCGCGACCCCGACGAAGGCCGCCGCGCCGAAGAGCGCGCCGCGTACCCCGGCGAGTGGGCCGGCCACCACCGAGCCGGCGCTCGCGACGGCGGCCGACCCCGGCGTGCCGGTGGCCTCGGTGACCGACCTCGACGGCCGGTGGCCGGTGCTGGCCGGCGCGGCCGTCGTGCTGGTCCTGGCGCTGCTGGTCGGCGCCGGACGGCGACGCCGCAGCGCGGTCGCGCCGGTGGGCCGGCAGTGCGAGGTGCGCAACCACCGGGCCGGGCGGCGCCGGATCTGGTGACCCGGCCCGCCCGGGGCCCGGAGGCGGTCAGCCCAGGTGCCGCTCGATCTCGGCCAACTCCTCGGCCGTGAAGTCGAGGTTGTCCAGCGCGGCGATGTTCGTCTCCAACTGCTGCACGCTGCTCGCCCCGATGATGAGGCTGGTCATCCGTGGGTCGCGCAACGCCCAGGCCAGCGCGAGTTGGGCGAGCGACTGGCCGCGCCCCTCGGCGACCGCGCCGAGCCCACGGATGGTGGCCATCTTCTCCTCGCTGAGGTCGCTCTCGTTGAGGAAGACGCTGGTGCGGACCCGCGAGTCGGCCGGGATGCCGCCCAGGTAGCGGTCGGTCAGCAGGCCCTGGGCCAACGGGCTGTACGCGATGCAGCCCGCGCCGACCTGCTCCAGCGTGTCGAGCAGGCCGTCGGACTCGGTCCAGCGGTTGAGCATCGAGTACGACGGCTGGTTGATCAGCAGCGGCGTACCCAGCTCGCGCAGGATCGTGGCGGCCCGCGTGGTCTGCTCCGAGTTGTAGTTCGAGATGCCGACGTAGAGAGCCTTGCCGGAGCGGACGATGGCGTCGAGCGCGCCCATCGTCTCCTCCAGCGGGGTGTCCGGGTCGAACCGGTGCGAGTAGAAGATGTCGACGTAGTCCAGCCCCATCCGGCCCAGCGACTGGTCCAGCGACGAGATCAGGTTCTTGCGCGAGCCCCACTCGCCGTACGGGCCGGGCCACATCAGGTACCCGGCCTTGCTGGAGATGACCAGCTCGTCGCGGTACGACTTCAGGTCGGTGGCGAGCATCCGGCCGAAGTTCTCCTCCGCCGAACCGGGCGGCGGGCCGTAGTTGTTGGCCAGGTCGAAGTGGGTGACACCCAGGTCGAAGGCGCGCCGCACGATGTCGCGCTGCCGTTCGAACGGGCGATCGGGGCCGAAGTTGTGCCACAGCCCGAGCGAGACGGCGGGCAGCCGCAGGCCACTGCGTCCGCTGCGCCGATAGGTCATGGTGTCGTAGCGGTCATCCGCGGCGAGGTAAGTCACGATCATGAGCCTAGCTCCGGCCCGCGTCGGCGGGGATCGGGCGTGTGAAACCGGGACATCGGGGTAGTTTCGACCCGGCACCGGACGTGCTGTGACGCCTGCGATCGCTACGTGCCCGGCTCTCCGCCAACCAATCCGAAAGTGAGCACAGTGGACGACATCACCGCACTGATCCTGGACGACCACGCCGCCTTCCGGCGCGGCTTCGCCCGCCTCGACGACGCCCGCGACGAGCAGGAGATGCTCGCCATCTGGGACGCCCTCGCCCTGCACCTGGACATCCACGCCGAGGCGGAGGAGGCAATCCTCTACCCGCACCTGGTGAAGCACGGCGACGACGGCGAGGACGAGACCGCCGACGCGATCGGCGACCATAACAAGATCCGCGACGCCATCGCCGAGGCGAAACTGCACCCGGTCGGCTCGGACCAGTGGTGGGAGGCGGTCGGCACCGCCCGCCGGGAGAACAGCGAGCACCTCGCCGAGGAGGAGGACGAGGCGCTGCCCGACTTCCGCCGGCACGCCAGCACCGAACTCCGCGCCGAGCTGGGTCGACGCTGGCTGACCTTCTACGGCGAACACAAGAACGGCCGCAACCTGCCGTTCCGCGACAAGGACCCGCAGCAGTACGTCGCCGACCACCGCTGAGATCTCCCCGGCACGGGGGAGTCGTCGGGACCGGTCGGGGCAGCAGAATGACGGGGTGACCCTCCGCGCGGCGTTGGCCCCGCTGGTCGCCGGCAGCACCTGGCGACGCGGCGTGTTCCTGCTGCTCGGCGGCGTGCTGGCGCTGCCGTACGGGCTCCTCGCGGTGACCTTCGCCCAGCTGCTCGCCGACTCGGCGATCCCCCGCCCGCTGGTGTACGCCCTGCTGGTCATCGCGGTACTGATCGCCGTGGTGCCGTTGCTGCTGGACGGCAGTCGGGCGTTGGAGATCGCCGCCGTTCGGGCTCTGCTCGGTGTCGACCTGCCCGAACCCGCGCCGGGGCACCACGGCGACCGGGAGACCCGGCTGCGCAGCGCCCTCTGGATCGCCACCCACCTCATCATCGGCGCGCTGGTGATGCTCGCGCTGTTCAGCGCCCTGCCGATGGCGTTGGCGTTCATCGCTCAGCAGTTCGGCATCGGCGAGGAGCTGACCAGCCGGGAACGCTTCGGGCCACTGGACGGGCAGGACAGCGGCTGGCTCACCGTGACCGGGGTGCTCCTGCTGGTGGGCCTCGGCTACGCCGTCGCGGGGCTCGGCGCGCTCGCCGGCTCCATGGCGCCGGTGCTGCTCGGCCCCGCCCAGGCGGAACGGATCGCCGCCCTGGAGGCACGGGCCACCCGGCTCGCCGAACGCAACCGGCTGGCCCGGGAGCTGCACGACTCGGTCGGCCACGCGCTGACCGTGGCCACCCTCCAGGCCGGGGCCGCCCGCGAGGTCCTCGACACCGACCCGGAGTTCGTCCGGCGGGCGCTCACCGCCATCGAGGACGTCGGGCGTAACGCGATGGACGACCTCGACCACGTACTCGGGCTGCTCCGGGAGAACGGGCACGACCGGCCCGTGGTGGCGCCGCAGCGTACCCTCGCCGACCTGGACCGACTCGTCACCGACGCCCGCGCGGCCGGCCTGGCGGTGCACGCGCATCGCGCCGGCGACCCGACCCGGGTGCCCGCCGTGGTGTCCCGGGAGGGCTACCGGATCGTCCAGGAAGGACTCACCAACGCGGCCCGGCACGGCCACGGGCCGGTGACGGTACGCCTGGACCTGCACCCGGACGCGCTGGAGCTGGAGCTGATCAACGCGGTGAGCCACCCCGAACGGGCCCGGTTGGGGCGGGGCGGTCGAGGTCTGGACGGCATGCGGGAGCGGGTGCTGCTGCTCGGCGGTCGACTCACCGTCGGTCCGGACGGCGACCGCTGGCTGATCCGGGCCCGCCTGCCCTACGAGGAGACCCGATGACCACCGGCGTGCTCATCGTCGACGACGACGAGCTGATCCGGATCGGGCTACGGGCCATCATCGACGCCCAGCCCGACCTGCGCGTACTCGCCGAGGCCGCCGACGGGGCCGAGGTGCCGCCGCTGGTCGCCCGGCACCGGCCCGACGTGGTGCTGATGGACGTGCGGATGCCCGGCATCGACGGCATCCAGGCCACCCGACACCTGCTGGCCACGTCGGCCGACCCGCCCCGGGTGCTGGTGGTCACCACGTTCGCCAACGACGAGTACGTCTACGAGGCGCTGCGCGCGGGCGCCTCCGGCTTCCTGCTCAAACGGGCCCGGCCCGCCGAGGTGGTGGAAGCGGTCCGGGTGGTCGCGGCGGGCGAGTCGCTGCTCTTCCCGGCCGCGATCCGCCAGTTGGTCGGGGCGTACGGGCCGGCCGGCGGTGACCAACTGCGCAACGCCCGACTCACCGAACGGGAGGCCGAGGTGCTGCGGCTGATGACCACCGGCCGATCCAACCCGGAGATCGCCGCGCACCTCGTGGTCGGGGTGGAGACGGTCAAGACGCACGTCGGCAACGTGCTGGCGAAACTGGGCGTCCGCGACCGCACCCAGGCGGTCATCGCCGCCTACGAGTCAGGCTTCGTCACCCCGTCCAGCTGATCGGTCCCTCCGCCGGGGGAGCGGGTTCACCACCGGCCGGGAGGGCACCGGACGCCCGCCGGTCGAGGCTGAGAGCATGACAACGATCACTGCCCGCCGACCCCGTACCGACTCCCGCTGGCCGGACCGGCTCGCCCCACTGGCCGCCGGTTGGCTCGGTCTGTGGGGCGTACTAGCCCTGCTCGGGACGCTCACCGGCGCCGGCTACCCGTTCGGCCCGAACGACCCGCACGGTGGCGACGTCAGCCTGCTGCGCCTCGTGCCGGTCGAGCTGGCCACCCCGCTCTTCGCCGGCGTGCTGCTCACCGCCGCGGTGGCCGCCCTCGCCATGAGCCGCCCGGCGATACGCCCACCCGGCCCGCTGCGGGCGCTGCTGATCGGCTACGGCTGGGCGGTGGCGTTCGTGCTCACCGTGGTCGTCCCCGACTCCCGCGTCCTGATCATCCTCGGCTACCTGCCGATACTCATCGTCGGGTTGCCGTTCGGCTGGCCGCCGGTCGACTACGCCGAGGTGTTCACCTGGGCACTGTTCGCCCGGTTCGCCGCGCTGGCCGGCGGTCTGCTGCTGGCCGGGGCGGTGCTCGCCTGGCAGCGCCGTACCGCCGGGGCCTGCGTCGGCTGCGGTCGCGACGACACCGACGGGGGGTGGAACACCCCGGCCGCCGCCACGCGCTGGGGCCGGTGGGCCGCCGGCATCGCCGCGGCCATTCCATTGACGTACGCGTCGACCCGGTTCGCCTGGGCGGCCGGCATCCCGCTCGGCATCTCCCGCGAGTTCCTGACCGAGATGCAGGACACCGGGCTGGTCTGGGCCGGGTTCGGGCTGGGCGCGTTCGCCACCGTCGGCGCGATCCTCACCCTCGGCCTGGTGCAGCGCTGGGGCGAGCGTTTCCCGCGCTGGATGCTCGGGTTGCCGGCCGTCGGGTGCCGGTGAAGCTGGCCGTGGTGCCGGCCACCCTGGTCGCCATCGCCGTGACCGCGGCCTCGCTGGGGCTGCTCAGCAACCCCGAGTTCTGGCGGCTGACCGGCGGGATCAGCATGACCGGAGCGCCGATGCTGCTCTGGCCGCTGTGGGGCGCGGCGCTCGGCGCGGCCACCCACGCGTACCACCTGCGCCGCCGTGGCACCTGCCGGCGGTGCGATCGGGGCTGAGGGCGGTAGCGGGGGTGCTCCCCGATGCTCGGGGCGCCCCCGCGAATGTGAGCTAGCGTGGGTCGGGTGACTGCGCCTACCCCGGTAATCCCGGTTCCACCGGCCGACCTGCCCGGCACGCTCGGCGCGCTGCGGGCGGCCGGTCACCAGTACCGCACCGTCAAGCAGGAACTCCGCGACAACCTCCTCGCCCGGATGCGTTCCGGCGAGACCCGTTTCCCCGGCATCGTCGGTTACGACGACACCGTGCTGCCCGAGGTCGAGCGGGCCCTGCTCGCCGGGCACGACATGGTGCTGCTCGGTGAGCGTGGCCAGGGCAAGACCCGACTGATCCGCGCGCTGGGCGCGTTGCTCGACGAGTGGACCCCCGTGCTGCCCGGCTCGGTGCTCAACGAGCACCCGATGCACCCGCTCACCCCGGCGTCCCGCGCCCAGGTCGCCGAGGCCGGCGACGAACTGCCGATCGGCTGGCTGCACCGCTCGATGCGGTACGGCGAGAAGTTGGCCACCCCGGACACCAGCGTCGGCGACCTGATCGGTGACGTCGACCCGATCCGGATCGCCCAGGGGCGTACCCTCGGCGACCCGGAGACCATCCACTTCGGGTTGGTGCCGCGCACCAACCGGGGCATCTTCGCCGTCAACGAGCTGCCCGACCTCGCCGAGCGCATCCAGGTGGCGCTGCTCAACGTGCTTGAGGAGCGGGACATCCAGGTTCGCGGTTACCAGCTGCGGCTTCCGCTGGACCTGTTGCTGGTGGCCAGCGCCAACCCGGAGGACTACACCAACCGGGGCCGGATCATCACCCCGCTGAAGGACCGCTTCGGCGCGGAGATCCGCACCCACTACCCGGTCGAGCTGGAGCTGGAGCTGGCGCTGATCCGGCAGGAGGCCGACCTGGTCGCCGACGTGCCGGCGCACGTGCTGGAGGTGCTGGCCCGGTTCGCCCGTGCCGTCCGGGAGTCGCCCTCGGTGGACCCGCGTTCCGGTGTCTCCGCCCGATTCGCCATCGCCGCCGCCGAGACGGTCGCCGGCGCCGCGCTGCGCCGCGCCGGCCTGCTCGCCGCCTCCCACCCCTCGGAGGGACGCCCCGAGGCCGCCGTCGCCCGCGTCGGCGACGCGGTGTCGGTGACCAGCACCCTGCGCGGCAAGGTCGAGTTCGAGAGCGGCGAGGAGGGCCGGGAGACCGAGGTACTCGCCCATCTGTTGCGTACCGCGACCGCCGAGACGTTCCGGGCCCACCTCGCCGGGCTGGACCTGTCCGGGTTCACCGCCCTGGTCGAGGACGGCACCGCGATCGAGACCGGCGAGTTGGTCAGCGCCGCCGAGCTGCTGCGCCAGGTCGGCACCGTGCCCGGGTTGGCGAAGGTCCTCGACCGGCTCGGCCTGGGCGACGCGCCCACGTCGGAGGAGGCCGCCGCCGCCGTCGAGTTCGTGCTGGAAGGGCTGCACCTGACCCGCCGGCTCGGCAAGGACGTCACCGACTCGGGGCGCACCGTCTACGGCGGCCGGGGCTGACCGTGGCCGGCAACCGGTTCCGTTACGGGCAGTGGAACGGCGGGCCCGACCCGCTCGCACCTCCGTACGACGTGCGCGAGGCGGTGGACGCGGTCGGTGCCGAGGTGCTGGCCGGTGGCAGCCTGCGGGAGGCGCTGCGCGACCTGCTGCGCCGTGGTCCGCAGGGGCGGGGTGGCCTGGACGACCTGGCCGCCCGCGCTCGGCGGCTGCGCCGCGAGGCGATGCGCAGGGGTGACCTGGACGGCCCGGTGACCAGGGCGCAGGCCCTGCTCGACCAGGCCCTCGCCGCCGAGCGGGACGAGCTGCGGGGGCGCGACGACGACGGCGCGCGGTTCGCCGAGGCGGTGCTCGACAACCTGCCCCGTTCGACCGCGCGGGCGGTGCAGGAGCTGTCCGGCTACCAGTGGGCCAGCGACGACGCCCGCCGCTCGTACCAGCAGATTCTCGACCAACTCCGGGACGACGTGCTCGGTCAGCGCTTCGCCGGGCTGCGGGACGCGGTGCGCGCCTCCGCCGACCCGGCCGCCCAGCAGCGGCTTGCCGAGATGATGGGCGACCTGAACGACCTGCTGGCCCGGCACGGTCGCGCGGAGGACACCACCGACGCGTTCGCCGAGTTCATGCGCCGACACGGCGAGTTCTTCCCGGAGCAGCCGGAGACCGTCGACGAGCTGATCGACGTGCTGGCCCGCCGTGCGGCGGCCGGGGAGCGGCTGATGAGATCGCTTTCCGACCGCCAGCGCGAGGAGTTGGCCGGCCTCATGCAGCAGTCGCTCGGCGACCGCCTCGCGGGGGAGTTGTCGGCGCTCGACGCGAACCTGCGGGCGCTGCGACCCGATCTGCGCTGGGGGCGGGGCGAGCGGGTTCGCGGCGACCAGCCGCTGGACTATGCCGACGCGGCCGGCGCGCTGGGTGAGATCGGCGAGCTGGACGACCTGCTGGACCAGCTCGACCAGGAACACCCGGGGGCGACCCTCGACGACGTGGACGTCGACGCGGTGGCTCGTACGCTGGGCCGGGACGCGGCCGACGACGTTCGCCGGCTGCGCGATCTGGAGCGGGAGCTACGCCGCCAGGGCTGGGTGAGTCGGGACGCGGAGGGGCTCACGCTGAGCCCGAAGGCGCTGCGCCGGCTCGGTGGGACGGCGCTGCGGCGGGTCTTCGCCGAGCTGACCGCCGGGCCGCGCGGCCAGCACGACCTGCGCTCGGCCGGTGCGGCGGGCGAGGTGAGCGGCGCGTCCCGACCCTGGCAGTACGGCGACGAGCAGCCGTTGGACGTGGTCCGAACGCTGACCCGGGCGGTCAGCCGGGCCGGCCCCACGGTTCCGGTGCAGCTCGCGGTGGACGACTTCGAGGTGGTGGAGACCGAGAAACGGGCCTCAGCCGCGGTGGTGCTCTGCGTCGACCTGTCGTACTCGATGATCTCGCAGGGTCGTTGGGGTCCGATGAAGCAGACCGCGCTGGCGCTGGCACATCTCATGGAGACGCGCTTCCCGCAGGACGCCCTGCAGATCGTGGGCTTCGGCCGGGAGGCGATGACGCTCACCCAGCAGGAGTTGGCGGCCGTGGAGCCGGACATGGAGCAGGGCACCAACCTCCAGCACGCGCTGCGGTTGGCGGGTCGGCACCTGCGCCGGCACCCGGACGCCGAGCCGGTGGTGCTGGTGGTCACCGACGGCGAGCCGACCGCCCATCTGGACCCGGACGACGGGGAGGCCCTGTTCCACTGGCCGCCGCTACCCGAAACCATCGAGGCGACGGTCCGCGAGGTGGACCGGCTCAGTCGCTACGGCGCCACCCTCAACCTCTTCATGCTCGGCGACGACCCGGGCCTGCGGCGCTTCGTCGACGCGGTGGCCCGCCGCAGCCGTGGCCGGATGTTCACCCCGGACACCGACGACCTGGGCGAGTACGTGGTCAGCGACTACCTCCGCTCCCGCCAATCCCGCCGCTAACCCCCGCCGGGGCGGGTTGACTGGGGGAATGGAGAGCGGGGGATTGCGGCGGGCTTACGGTGCCCTGTTCGCGGAGGTGGACGCTGGTGGGTTCGGTCCGGCACCGGAGGGGCAGCTCAGCGCCGAGCAGATCGTCGCGCATCTGGTCGCCAACGACGAGTTGATGATCCAGGCCACCGAGGCGTTGCTGGCCGGGTCGCCGTTCGCCTACTACGAGTTGGAAGAGGACATACACCGTCCGCAGCTCGACGCGTTGGCCGCCGAGCAGGGTGGTCTGCGTGGCCTGACCGCGCTGCTGCACGGCACCAGCGACCGGCTGTGCGGGTTGGTCGACCAGCTCGGTCTCGCGGCGGACACTCCGGTCGAGACGCACCTGCGCGAAGGCTTCGACCTCGTCGTGGACGAGCCGCTGCCCTGGTCCCGCACCCTGGACCTGCACACCCGGGTGCACCTGCCCAAGCATCAGTCCCAACTGCACCTCCTCCGCTCCTGAGCCCCCGGCTCGTGCGCTGCCCGGCCCGTTGGCTGCTCGGCTCGCTGGGCCGCCTGGGCCTGCTGGGCCGCGCCCCGCGGGGCTGTGAGCCGCTGGGCCGTGAATCCGCTGGGCCGTGAGGCCCGCTGGCTGCGAGGCCCGCTGGGCCGATTCGGTTACGGCCGCTCTCCGGCGTGGTGGACTTCCGGCGTCCTGGTCTAACGAGCGATATACCTGTGGGTCATAAATATGACTCACAGGTATATCGCTTATCGCGGTGATGCCTCCCGCGACCACCCGTCTCATGCCCGTTCCCGTGTTGGACCTGGCGGCAGGGTCGGCAGCCTCAGACGCCCGGGTCTGCGGCTGCGCGCGGCGGCCAGCCCTGCGGTCGGCAGCCTGCGGGGACCGGGCGAGCGGTGCGGGCCTGCCAGGGCGGGCGTGCGAGGGCGGGCCGTCTGTTGGTGCGGGGCCGGTCGTTGGGTGGGTGTGCGCGGCCGGGCGTGTGGTGGCGGGGCTTGTGGTGGGCGGGGTGTGTGGTGGCGGGACGTGGGACGGGAGGGTGATCGCGCTGGCGGATCAGGTTTCGATCAGCTCGGGGCGGGGGTGGAAGGTACGGCGGTAGGTGGACGGGGCCACGCCGATGCGCTGGTGGAGTTGCTGGCGTAGGGCCGCGGTGGTGCCGAAACCCGAGCGGTGGGCGATCTGGTCGACGGTGAGGTCGGTCGTCTCCAGCAGCAGTCTCGCGTGGTCGGTGCGCTGTTGCAGCAGCCACTGGGCAGGGCTCAGGCCGGTCTCCGACCGGAACCGGCGCGTGAAGGTGCGCACGCTCATCCGCGCCTGCTCGGCCAGGTCGCGGAGGGCGATCGGCTCGTGCAGCCGCTGCCGCGCCCACTCCCGGGCGCCCGCCGTGCTGGTGTCGTTGGCCTTCGGCACCGGTTGCTCGATGTACTGCGCCTGGCCGCCGTCGCGCCACGGTGGCATCACGCAGCGGCGCGCCGCCCGATTGGCCACCTCGCTGCCGTGGTCGAGGCGGATGACGTGCAGGCAAAGGTCGATACCGGCGGCGACGCCAGCCGAGGTGAGGACCCGGTCGTCGGCGATGAAGAGCACCCCCGGGTCGAGGTCCACCCGCCCGTGCAGGTGGCGGAACCGTTCCGCGTACGCCCAGTGGGTGGTCGCCCGCCGCCCGACGAGGAGCCCGGCGGCGGCGAGCACGAACGCCCCGGTGCAGATCGACATGATCCGGGCGCCCCGCTCGTACGCCGCCCGCAGCGCCTCGGTCACCTCCGGCTCGACGGTCCCCGAGGTCAACGGACTGCCACCGTGGATACCCGCGACGATCACCGTGTCGGCGGTGTCGAACAGCTCCAGACCATGGTCGGGGACCACCTGGAAGCCGGCGGTGCTGCGGACCGGCTGCCCGCCCGGGGTGCACACCCGGACGTCGTAGAAGGGGGTCCCGTCGGCGGCCCGGGCGGTGCTGAAGACCTGGGAGGGGGTGCCGAGGTCCAGGCCGACCACCTGGTGCAGGGCGAGTACGGCGATCCGGTGCGGACGAACGGTCATGGCCCGATTATTGCGCATGATGGCTTTCCGGCCACTCGTCGAGGTGAACGGCCGAACCCAGACTTGTCGCGTGACCAAGAACCGCCGTCTCCATCCCGCCTGGCTGGTCGCCGCCGTCGCCTTCGTGGCGCTGGTCGGCGCGGCCGGCTTCCGCGCCACCCCGTCGGTGCTGCTGCACCCACTGCACGAGGAGTTCGGCTGGCCGTTGGCCACGATCTCCGCGGCCGTCTCGGTCAATCTGCTGCTCTACGGGCTCACCGCGCCGTTCGCGGCTGCCCTGATGGATCGGTTCGGCATCCGCCGGGTGGTCTCGGTGGCGCTGCTGCTGGTCGCCGCGGGCAGCGGGTTGACGGTCTTCATGACCGCCAGTTGGCAGCTCCTGCTCTGCTGGGGCGTCCTGGTGGGGCTGGGCACCGGCTCGATGGCGCTGGCGTTCGTGGCCACCGTCACCGGGCGCTGGTTCGTCCACCGACGGGGCCTGGTCACCGGCGTGCTGACCGCCGGCGGCGCGGCCGGACAGTTGGTGTTCCTGCCACTGATCGCCATCCTGGTCCGCGACCACGGCTGGCGTACCGCCGCGCTCGTGGTCGCCGGGGCGGCGCTGGCGGTCGTACCCCTGGTGGTGTGGCTGCTGCGCGAGCACCCGGCGGATCTCGGCCTGCCCGCCTACGGGGCGACCGAGGTCGTCGCGGCGCCGCCGGCCACCGGCGGCGCGGCGGCCCGGGCGCTCGGCGCCCTGTCGACCGCGGCCCGGACCCGGCCGTTCTGGCTGCTGGCCGGAGGGTTCGCGATCTGCGGCGCGACCACCAACGGCCTGGTCGGTACGCACTTCGTGCCGGCCGCGCACGACCACGGCATGCCCCAGACCACTGCGGCCAGCCTGCTCGCCCTGGTGGGGCTCTTCGACATCGTCGGCACGATCGCCTCCGGCTGGCTCACCGACCGGGTGGACAGCCGGTTGCTGCTCGGCATGTACTACGCGCTGCGCGGGGCGTCCCTGCTGGTGCTGCCCAGCCTGTTCTCCGGCAGCGCCGAGCCGAGCATGCTGGTGTTCATCGTGTTCTACGGCCTGGACTGGGTGGCCACCGTGCCGCCGACGGTGGCGCTGTGCCGGGAGTACTTCGGCGGCGCCGGAGCGGTGGTGTTCGGCTGGGTGTTCGCCGCGCACCAGTTCGGCGCGGCGGTCGCCGCGACCGGCGCGGGGCTGGTCCGGGACCGGCTGGGCGACTACGCGATGGCCTGGTACGTGGCGGGCGCGCTGTCGATCGGCGCCGCGGGGCTGTCGTTGCTGCTGCGCCGACGACCGGGCCAACCGGTGCCGCAGGCCGTGCTGGCCGCCGCGACCGCGCCGAAGGCGTGGAGCTTCCGGGGCTGAGCCACGACGTGTCGGCCGGTCAGCCCAGGGTCCACTGCTGGGCCGGCCGGCCGTCGCAGGGGCGCTGCCGGATGTCCTCGCCGGCCTCCACGGCGTCGTCGTCGGGCTGGGCGCACTTGCCGCTGTGCGCGGCCACCAGCAGCACAGTGCCGTTGCCGGCCGCGCCGAAGCGCCACTGCTGATTGGCCTCGCCGTGGCACGGGAACTGCTGCAACCGCGCGCCGTCGTCCCGGCTGCCGCCCTCGACGTCGAGGCACTGCCCGTACGCGCCGTTGGTCACGGTCAGCACGTCCGTGCCGGCGGGGCTTACCACCCACTGCTGCTCCGGCCCGCCGGTGCACACGGCCAACTCGGCTTCGGCCTTCTCCCCGTCGCCGTTGAGGCCCAGGCAGAGGCCCGAGGCGGCGCGCAGCACCCGGGGCCCGGTCGGCGGGGCGGCCGGGGTGCTGGCTGACGGGGTCGGCGACGGCTCGGCCGGGGTGGTCGGGGTGGTCGGGCTCGGCTCGCCGGCCGGGTCGCTGGGCTGGGCCGCGCTGGAGGGCGTACCGACCGACGCCGGCACGGCCGGCTCGTCGTCACCGTCGAACAGCCCGGTGGCGAAGACGACCCCCAGGAGTACGCCGACGACCCCGACCGCCGCCGCGATCCGCAGCAGTGGGTCGGCCAGCGGCCCGGGGCGGGATGCCGGTCGACCGCCGTAGACGGTGCCGGCGGGGTCGGGGCGTTCCTCGGGCGTGGACATACGCGCCATCCTCACCCACGACGTCGCGCCGGAGCCAGCCCGGTGGTGCGGTGGGTGCCGAGGTTCAGCGGGTGGGTTGTGGGTCGGTCACGTCGGCCACGGTGGCGTCGAGGGCGGCGATCGCGGTGTCGGCGTCCACCGCGATGGCGAGACCGCGCTCGCCGGCACCGAGCGTGATCTCCCGGCCGCGCAGCCGCTCGTCGGCGATCACCGGCCAGGCCGTGCTCGCGCCGAACGGGGTGATGGTGCCGCGTTCGTAGCCGGTGGCGGCCAGGGCGCCCGCCGCGTCGGGCATGGAGAGCCGCTGCACCCCGAGCAGGGCGCGCAGCTTGGGCCAGGAGATGACCCGGTCGCCGGGGGTGAGGACGAACAGGTGATCCCCTTCACTCCGACGGACCACGATCGTCTTGACCACATCGGGGACGGCCACTCCCCGGGCGGCGGCGGCCTCCGCGAGACTGCCGACCGCACCATGGCTGACCAGCCGATATGGCAATTCGGCGGCATCCAGGGCGGCGATCGCTGGCGATGGCATGACCGCCACGGTAACCGGCGGGCCGGCCGCCGTGCGGGAAACTGCCACCGTTGACGTCCCACGGTTTGCGGACGGCGAGCGTAAGGTGATCACATGCGCGCTGAGCGTGTGGATCACCAAATTGACCATGATCAAGCGGTGGACACGCTGCGGCGGTCGTACGCCGCGGTGCCCACGGGCGAGCCTGTCCGGCTGGCCAAACGCACCTCCAACCTGTTCCGCCCCCGGTCCGCTCCCCGGACTCCGGGGCTCGACGTGAGTGGCCTGAACGGCGTGCTGTCGGTCGACCCGACCGGCCGCACCGCCGACGTGCAGGGCATGTGCACCTATGAGGACCTGGTCGACGCGACGCTGCCGCACGGGCTGATGCCGCTGGTGGTGCCGCAGTTGCGCACCATCACGCTGGGCGGCGCGGTCACCGGCCTCGGGATCGAGTCGACCTCGTTCCGCAACGGACTGCCGCACGAGTCGGTCCGGGAGCTGGACGTGCTCACCGGCTCCGGCGAGATCGT
Organism: Micromonospora sp. NPDC049645; assembly: GCF_040675155.1. Lineage (NCBI taxonomy): Bacteria > Bacillati > Actinomycetota > Actinomycetes > Micromonosporales > Micromonosporaceae > Micromonospora > Micromonospora sp. NPDC049645. Next base: position 368,269 of record NZ_JBFAOI010000006.1, on the reverse strand, counting down.
CACCGCCCGACCCGACGGCGAGCACGCCGACCTGTTCAGCGCGTTCCCGAACTCGCTGGGCAGCCTCGGTTACGCCACCCGGCTGCGCATCGAGCTGCAACCGATCGGCCGGTACGTGGCGTTACGCAACGTCCGGTTCACCCAACTGGAGGCGCTCACCGACGCGATCGCCGAGGTGAGCGCGACCCGGTCCTGGGCCGGCGAGCCGGTCGACGCGATGGACGGGGTGATGTTCAGCCCCGGCGAGGCGTACCTGGTGTTCGCCACGTTCACCGACGCCGCCGACCCGCCCAGCGACTACACCGGTCAGGCGATCTACTACCGGTCGCTGCGCCAACGCACCCGCGACGTGCTCACCGCGCACGACTACCTGTGGCGCTGGGACACCGACTGGTTCTGGTGCTCGGCGGCGTTCGGCGCGCAGCACCCGGTCGTACGCAGGCTCTGGCCGGCGCGCTACCGGCGCAGCGACTTCTACCACCGACTGGTCCGGTTGGAGCATCGCCACCAGGTGGCGGCCCGGATCGACCGGCTGCGCGGGCAACCGGCCCGGGAGCGGGTCGTGCAGGACGTGGAGATCCCGCTGGACCGTACGGCCGACTTCCTGCGCTGGTTCGCCGGCGCGGTGGGAATGAACCCGGTGTGGTTGTGCCCGTTGCGACTGCGTGAGCCGGCGGGGCCCGGTTCGGCGCGGTCCTGGCCGCTGTATCCACTCCGGCCAGGGCAGGACTACGTGAACATCGGGTTCTGGGGGAGCGTGCCGATCGCGCCGGGCGCCGCCGACGGCGACGTCAACCGCACGATCGAACGCAGGGTGTCGGAGTCGGGCGGGCACAAGTCGCTCTACTCCGACGCGTACTACGACCGGGACGCCTTCGATCGCCTGTACGGCGGCGACACGTGGCGCGCGGTGAAAGACCGCTACGACCCGGACCAGCGGCTGACGGGACTGTACGAAAAGGCGGTAGCACGAGCATGAGCCTGACCGACAGAGATCAAGGGGCGGCGAGCGTCCCCGCCACCCCACCGGCGGGGGGCCGGCAGACGGGTCCGACCGTCGCGGATGTCATCCGCGCGGTCACCGCGGGGCCGTTGCCGGTGCGGATAACCGGGTACGACGGCAGCGCCGTCGGCCCGTCCGACGCCGGCATCACCCTGGCCATCCGTTCCGAGCGTGGGCTGTCGTACCTGCTCACCGCGCCCGGCGACCTGGGCATGGCCCGCGCGTACGTGAGCGGCGACCTGGCGTTGCAGGGGGTGCACCCGGGTGACCCGTACGAGGCGTTGCGGGTACTCAAGGACGAGCTGCGGTTGCGCCCACCGGCGCTGGCCGAGGGGCTGGCGTTGGTCCGTGGGCTGGGCTGGGAGCGGCTGATGCCGCCGCCGGCGCCGCCGCAGGAGGCGCAGCCCCGCTGGAAGCGGGTGATGAACGGGCTGCGGCACTCGCGGGTGCGCGACAGCACGGCCATCTCGCACCACTACGACGTCTCCAACGCCTTCTACGAGAAGGTGCTCGGCCCGTCGATGACGTACACGTGCGCGGTTTTCCGGTCTCCGGACGACACCCTGGAGCAGGCCCAGGCGGCGAAGTACGACCTGGTCGCCGGCAAGCTGGCGCTCAAGAAGGGGATGCGGCTGCTGGACGTCGGGTGCGGCTGGGGCGGCATGGTGCGCCACGCCGCCCGCGAGTACGGCGTCAAGGCGCTCGGGGTGACCCTGTCGAAGGCGCAGGCGCAGTGGGCGCAGGCCGCGATCGAGCGGGAGGGGTTGACCGAGCTGGCGGAGGTGCGACACCTGGACTACCGGGACGCGCCGGCCGAGCAGTTCGACGCCATCTCCTCGATCGGGTTGACCGAGCACATCGGGGTGCGCAACTACCCGGCGTACTTCGGGGCGCTGCGCAATCGACTGCGGCAGGGTGGGCGGCTGCTCAACCACTGCATCACCCGCGCGGACAATCGGGCACCGCACCGCTCCGGGGCGTTCATCGACCGGTACGTCTTCCCCGACGGTGAGCTGGCCGGTCCGGGTCGGTTGATCAGCGAGGTGCACGACGCCGGGCTCGAGGTGCACCACGAGGAGAACCTGCGCCAGCACTACGCGCTGACGCTTGCCGCCTGGTGCCGCAACCTGGTGGAGCACTGGGACTTCTGCGTCTCCGAGGTGGGCGCGGGCACCGCCCGGGTGTGGGGGCTGTACATGGCCGGGTCGCGGATGGCGTTCGAACGCAACGGCATCCAGCTGCACCAGGTGTTGGCCACACACAACGGCCCGAACGGCGTGAGTGGCTACCCGTTGCGGCCGGACTGGTTGCCCTGACCATCTGCTGAACGCCGCCTGAAGCCGCGTCGAGAAAGTCGGCGCGGCTTCTCGCGAAGCCATTGACAAAGAAGTTTTGTACGTACAAACTGATTTTGCCATGAGAGAGATCCTGTACCTGGAGCAGATCGAGCAGGCCGAGGTCCTGCTCAAGCCGCAGCGTGTCGAGGTGCTGCGGCAGCTGGCCGAGCCGCGCACCTGCACCGAGGTCGCGGCCCGACTCGACCAGACGCCGCAGCGCGTCTACTACCACGTCAAGCAGCTCGTCGCGGCCGGCCTGGTCGAGCTGGTCAACGAGCGCAAGGTCCGCGGCATCACCGAGGGCATCTACCAGGCCGCCGCCCGGTCCTACTGGCTGTCCCCGCGGCTGGTCGGCCGGATCGGCCTGCGCCGGGCCCGCGACGAGCTGAGCCTGGGCTACCTGCTCGACCTGATGGAGGAGGTCCAGGCCGACATCGCCGGTCTGGACCGGGCAGCACCCGAGCTGCCCTCGATCGGGGTCTCCGGCGAGATCCGGGTGCCGGCCGAGCAGCGCCAGCAGTTCCTGCACGACCTGCAAACCGCACTTCAGGACCTGTTCACCCGCTACGGCGGCAGCGAAGGAGATGCCTTCAAGCTGGCCGTCGCCTGCTATCCGAAAGGGAACGACAATGAGTGAACCGATGAAGGTGCAGGCCCGTCTCTCCGCGCCCGTGGGGCGCGTTCGGCAGGCCCTGACCGACCCGGCCGAGCTGCGCGTCTGGCTGGCCGAGCACGCCGAGGTCGAGCTGCCCCAGCGGTACGAGTTCTGGGGCCGCTACACGCCCGAGGGCGATGCCCCGCACCAGCGGCTGCTGCACGCCGACGACGACACGCTGCGCTTCAGCTGGCTGCTCGACGGGGTGGAGACCACCACCGAGTTCCAGCTGACCGCCGAGGGCACCGACAGCACCGTGCTGACGCTGACCCAGAGCCACTTCGACTTCGCCGAGGCGATGAGTGGCTCCAGCATCCGGGGTGTGCTCCAGACGTACTGGTCACTGGCCGTCGCCAACCTGGCCGCCCACCTGGAGGGCCGGTCGCTGCTGCCACGCACCGACTTCACCTCGGCCGACCTGCGCGGTGAGCTGGTCATCGCGGCCCCCGCCGACAAGGTGTGGGAGTCGCTCACCAACTCCGAGCAGGCCAGCGCCTGGTTCGGCTACCCGATCGGCATCGAGCCCTGGGTCGGCGGCCGGTACGCGATGGGCGGGTTCGACGCCGGCTACGCCGCCAAGGTCGTCGACCTGGAGCCCGGCCGGAAGATGTCCGTCGACTGGGGACCGGTCGGCGTCACGAGCTGGGAGCTGGCCGAATCCGGTGGCCGTACCACGCTGACCTTCGTGCAGAGCGGCTTCGACGAGACCAACCCTCCGTACGCGGCCTGGAGCGGAACGGTCTCCGGGCTGGGCGAGCTGCGCCGATTCCACGAGGTGCCGAACTGGCAGCCGATCTGGCTCCCCGCCGAGGTCCCCGGTCTGGAGCCCTCGACGGCCAGCTGACCGTCGCACCCTGATTGTCGCACCGTGATCGTGCTCGATCAGGGATGTGGTGGCCTCGTTCATCCCGGAGGCCACCACATCCAGGGTCGAGCACGATCTCGTTGGGTGGGCGGGATGGTTGTGCCGATCCGCTGGTGAGATGTGGTGACTTTTCGCGGTGGAGTGGGTACTGGCGGGCGATGTTCTTTATCTTTGGTCTGCGTACCAAGGTCGACCGGTCCGGTGTCGTGCAGCAGGTCTGCCGCCACTGCGGCAACCAGGCCGCGCAGGTGATCACCCGCCGTTCGACCAAGTTCACCCTGTTCTTCATTCCGCTCATTCCGATCCGCACCCGGTACGCGCAGCAGTGCACGTTCTGCGGCGCCGAGTACGAGGTCTCCAAGTCCGACGCCGAGCGCCTCCCGGTCGGCTGAACCGACGATGGAACGTTTCCTCTGCTGGCTGATCGGCCGACCAACGTCGTCGGTCGACGTGGCAGTGCACACCGTTGCCCGCCCGCCCTGCACCCCCGGCCGGCGCGGACGTCGCCGCGCACGCCGCCCGTTGGCCGGGACCTCGCTGCCCCGCTCCCCCTGGAACCGGTCCGCGGGCCGTTGACCCCCGGGCCGAAACCGGCGGCCGGGGCCGGGGTGCACGTTCGGCCCTGGCGGCTCATCTGAGCGCTGGTTAGGCTTTCGGGGTTTGCCGTGGACCGGTCCTGTCGAGGGTGCACGCACGACGAAAGAGCCGGAGCGAGCGTGTCCCGTCAGGACGGAAAGCAGGCTGCGGGGGCGCTCAACCCCGCCGGTGCGTTCGTCGCGGCTGCGGTCATCCTGCTGGAGGCGGGCTGGCTGATCGCCGCGTTGCCCGGTGCCGCGCTGGTCAGTGACGTCGGCGCGATGCTGGTCGCCGGCTGGGCGACGCTCGCGTGCGTCGGGGTGGCCCGTCGGCATCCGGCGCCGCTGCGCCGGTTCTGGACGCTGCTCGCCGTCACCATGGCGCTCGCCGCGTTCGGTCGGGTGATCTGGACGGTGCAACGCCTCGTCGGTGGCGATCTGCCGCACACGCCGGTGGTCGGGGTGGTCTTCACCGCCGGCATCCTCGCCGGCACCGCCGCGCTGCTCAGCTCGCCGTCCGCGCCACGGACCGCGGTCGGGCGGGCCCGTACGTTGCTGGACGGGGTGATCGTCGCCCTGGCCCTGGTGCCGATCGGGTGGGTGCTGGTCTTCCGTGGGGTCGCCGCCGCCGAGCTGGCCGATCCGGCGCGCACGCTGGGGCTGCTCTTCCCGATGTTCGACCTGATGCAGCTCACCATCCTGGTCGCGGTCTCCGGCCCGGCCCGGCCGATGTGGCGCCCGATGAGCGTCCTCGCGGCGAGCCTCACCCTGCGGGTCGTCGCCGATGTCGTCTACGTGTCGCTGGTCGCCCGCGCCGACTACGCCGCCGGTCACCCGATCGACCTGTGCTGGCCGTTGAGCTACCTGCTGATCGGCCTGGCCACCCGGAGGCCGCCGCCACCGGACTGCGACGGCACCGACGACAGCGCCGATTCACCGCTGCCGCCCTGGTGGCGGGTGGCGTTGCCGTACCTGCCGGTGGGTGGGGCGATCATCGCGGTGGTGCTGGCCCGTCGGCCCACCGGGCAGACCCCGCAGCTGGTCTTCGTGACCATGATGGTGTTGCTGGCGGCCCTCGCCGTACGCCAGGGCTTGGCCGCCAACGAGAACCTCCGGTTGGTGGCCCGACTGCGCCGGCTCGCGTACGGTGACCAGCTCACCGGGTTGCCCAACCGGCTGTTGTTCAACCGGCGATTGCGCACCGCCCTGCGCGACGGCCGACCGGTGGCGGTGCTGCTGCTCGACCTGGACGGGTTCAAGCAGGTCAACGACCGGTTCGGGCACGCCACCGGCGACGCCCTGCTGACCGGTCTGGCGGCCCGGATGCACACGGCCGTGGACGACGACGGCACCATCGCGCGGCTCGGCGGTGACGAGTTCGCGGTGCTGGTCGACGGCGACCGGCCGGTGTCACCCGAACGGTTGGCCGAGCGGCTGCTGGACGCGTTGCGGCCCTCCGACGACGAGGAGGACGTGGGGGTGCACCCGTCGGCGAGCATCGGCATCGCCGAGTTCGGCCCGCAGCACGCCTCCCACACCGACCTGCTCCGCGACGCCGACATCGCCATGTACGCAGCCAAGGCGGCCGGGAAGTCCGCGTACCGGACGTGCACTCCGGCGCTGCGCGAGTCGGCTGTCTCCCGCGCCGAGTTGATCGCCGACCTGCGCCGCGCGGTCGACGAGGATCAGTTGCACCTGGAGTTCCAGCCCATCGTCGACCTGGACAGCGGTGCGGTACGCAGCGCCGAGGCGCTGGTGCGGTGGCGGCACCCCCGGTTGGGGATGTTGCCGCCGGCGAGGTTCCTGCCGTTGGCCGAGGAGACCGGGTTGATCCTGCCGATCGACCGCTGGGTGATCCACGAGGCGTGCCGGGCCGCCGCGACCTGGCGGGGCCGGGCGCCGGAGGCGACCGTCGCGGTGAACATCGCGGCGGCGCACCTGCGCCGGCCGGACCTGATCGCCACGGTGACCGCGGCCACCAGCGCCGCCGGGCTGGCACCCCGGGCGTTGACGTTGGAGTTGACCGAGTCGGCGCTGATCGAGGGCACCGACGCGGTGCTGGAACGGCTGCACCAGCTTCGCGAGTTGGGCATCAGGATCGCCATCGACGACTTCGGCACCGGCTACTCGTCGTTGAGCTACCTGCACCGCATCCCGGCCACCGAGCTGAAGATCGACCGGTCGTTCGTGGCCCGCCTGGGCACCGACGACCGGGCGTACGCCACGGTGGAGATGGTCACCCGACTGGCCGGCGCGTTCGACCTGGCGGTGGTCGCCGAGGGGGTGGAGACCGAGCGCCAGCACGACGCGGTGAGCGCGATCGGCTGCCCACGCGGCCAGGGCTATCTGTACGGGCGGCCGGACGGCCCGGCCATGGTGGGCCAGAATCGGAGTTGACCCTCACGTAACGGCAGGCGGGAGCCTGGTTCCCGGAAGGGAGGGGAACCATGGCGTACACGGTGGGGCAGGTGGCGAAGCTCGCCGGCGTGACGGTGCGGACGCTGCACCACTACGACGAGATCGGGCTGCTCTCGCCCAGCGGGCGAACCTCGGCGGGTTACCGCCGCTACGACGACGCGGACCTGCAACGGCTGCAACTTGTCCGGTACTACCGGGAGCTGGGTTTCCCGCTTGAGGAGATCACCGCGATCATCGACGACCCGGCGGCCGATCCGGCCGCTCACCTGCGCCGCCAGCACGAGCTGCTGACGGCACGGCTGATGCGGTTGCAGGAGATGCTCGCGGCGATCGAGTTGGCGATGGAGGCGAGCAAGATGAACATCCAACTCACGCCCCAGGAGCGGTTCGAGGTCTTCGGTGACGTCGATCCGGAGCAGTACGAGGCCGAGGCGGCGCAGCGGTGGGGTGACACCGACGCGTACCGGGAGTCGAATCGGCGGGCCTCCCGCTACGGCAAGGACGACTGGCTGCGGATCAAGGCGGAGAACGAGGACTGGGGTCGACGGATCGTCGCGCTGATGGGCTCGGGCGCGCCGGCCGACGGCCCGGAGGCGATGGATCTGGCCGAGGAGCACCGGCAGCTGATCAGCCGCTGGTTCTACGAGTGTTCGTACGAGATGCAGACCGGGTTGGCCGACATGTACCTGGCCGACGAGCGGTTCACCGCGTACTTCGAGAACATCGCCCCGGGGCTGGCCGCGTACCTGCACGAGGCGATCCACGCCAACGCGATCAGCCGGGCCTGATCGCCGGAAGGCCGACGGGTACAGCGGCGGCGGGAGGCCGACCGGGAGCGGGGTCGGTGCGGTCCGGCTAGTCTGGCCGGACCGCACCGCCCGGGGGAGACGACCGTGCCGAAACCGAAGCTGATCGCCGCTGTCGCCGTGCTCGTGGTGGTGATCGGTGCCGGGGTGTGGGCGCTGGTCGCCGCCGGCGACGACGAACCGGACACGGGCCGCCCGTCGGCGTCGGCGGGTGCCGACCCGGCCGGTGTGTTGACGGCCGCCGCCGCGAAGGCCGACGAGCAGCCGTACAAGCTGACCGTCGGCACCGGCGGCGCGGGCGGGGACGCCACGGTGTTGCTCTGGGACCCGAAGGCGAAGCGTGGTCTGGAGACCACCTCGCTGAAGGTGCCCAGCGGTGTGGTGAAGATCGAGCGGTTGACCACCGGACCGGACGTGTACGTGCGGGTCACCGCCCCGGATCGACGGGTCCCGGTCTGGGACGGCAAGACCTGGTGGCACGTCGGCGCCCCGGGCGATCCGGCCGCGAAGCAGGGCCTGGACAACAGCCGGCTGGCCAGCACGTTGACCGCGCCGGCCGGCGTCCGGCAGACCGCGACCCGGGAGTACGCGGGCACGCTGGACCTGCGCGAGAGCGGCGCGGTGCTGGGCAGCGGTGTCGAAGGTGTGCTCGGGGACCGGGCCGGAGCGGTGCCGTTCACGGCTGCCGTCGACGAGCAGGGTCGGCTGGTCCGCTACCGCATCGAGTTGGCCAGCGAGCAGTCGCAGACCGCCCAGCTCGACCTGACGTACTCGGATTTCGGGGTGCCGGTGTCGGCCGACCCGCCGGCGGCCGACCTGGTCGGCGAGGACCCACCGGCGAACATCCCGGGCGCATGACAAGGGTTCACTCCTCGACCGCCCCGTCGACCGGGGTGACCAGGAAGTCGTAGACGGTGCGGGCCATCCGCCGGACCGTCTCGTCGCCGGTGGCCATCGGTCCGGCGGTGAGGAACGCGACGGCGGTCTCGGTGCCGGGGATCAGGTAGTAGCCGACGTCGTGTGAGGCGTCCGGCAGGTCACCGGTCTTGTGGGCCACCGGCACCCCGGGTGGCAACGCCGCCGGGATCTTGGTGTTCAGGGTCTGCTCCCGCATGAAGCCGATCATCAGGTCGCGGGAAGCGGGGGTGAGGATCTCACCGTCCCAGACCGCGCCGAGCAGGGACACCACGTCGTCCGGGCTGGTGTAGTTCTCCTCGCCGCGTTGCGCTGCCGCGCTGTCGAGCATCCGGCGGGCCAGGATGGTGGAGCGTTGGTTCATCGAGTCGATCAACGCGTTGACCGGGGCGAACCCACCCAGATAGGTGATCAGCACGTTCGCGGCCACGTTGTCGCTGTACTTGATCAGATATTGGGCCAGCCGGTGCAGCGTGACCACCTGCGGGAACGTCTCGAACTGGAGCTGACCGGTGCCGCCGACCACGTCCTCCGGGGTGACCAGCACGCCGTCGTCGAGCGAGACCTGTCCACAGTCGACCCGGCGTAGCAGTTCGACGAGGATCCACAGTTTGATGACGCTGGCCGCCTTCGGCCGGAGGGCGCCGTTGACGGCGATCTGCTGGTCGCCGTAGCGACCGGACAGGTCGCGGACGGTGACTCCGGCCGGGTTGAGGCTCGCGTCGGCGACCACCCGGGCGAGTTGCCCGCTGAGCGGGAACAGTCGGGCTCCGGCGACCGGGTCGGTGGGCGGCTGCGGGCTGGTGACCACCACGCCGGTCAGCGTCGTCGGCGGCCGGTGCGGTTGGATCACCTCCAGGGTGCCCTCGGTCCGCCCGACCAGCGGTACCCGGTAGCGGTAGGCCGTGCCCCCGACCACGACCGCGCCGCTGGCCACGCCGGCGGCGACCCGCATGGTCGGGTCGGCGACCCGACCGGTGTCGCCGTCGCAGGCCCGGTAGCGCACGGTGCGCCCGAGCGAATCCACCGCGAACGCGCCGCCCGGAAACGACAGCCAGGACACCTCGCTGGTCGGGGGCTGCCCCGGCGTCGGGTCCACCCCGGGCTCGTGGCTCTGCCCGTCGCCCGGCTCAAGCCCGTACCCCGGCTGGGTCGTCTGCGCCGGGTCCGCGATGGGCTCGCGGCCCGGACCGTCCGCGGTGGCCGGCCCGGTCGTCGCGAGGACCGCGAGCGCGACCGCCGCCGACAGCCATTTCCGGGGTACGCGGGCCGAGCCCCCCAGCAGGGAAGATGAGCGCCGCTTGTCGCTTTTTCTCACGTTTGCACGATATGGAGCGCCGGGGGCGGCTGAGACCAGCGGGACCGCCGTCACCCGTCCGGGCGGCGATGTCCCCCGGAGCGGCACTCTCAGGGGTATAACTGTGACCCGGTGGCATCACCCGCATCAGCAGCACTCCACCCCGAGGGACCGCCCATGTTGATCATCGCAGGCAGCCTCCTGGTCGAGCCGGCGGCACGTGAGGCATACCTGGCCGACTGCGCGCAGGTCATCGCCCAGGCCCGCGCCACCGCCGGCTGCCTCGACTTCCTGCTCGCGGCCGATCCACTGGAGCCGGGTCGCATCCACGTCTACGAACGCTGGGAGTCCCCGGAGCAGTTGGCGGCGTTTCGCGGCTCCGGGCCGAGTGACGCGCAGACAGCGGCCGTCCTCGACGCCGACGTGCACCGCTACCTGATCTCCGGCGTCGAGGCGGCCTGACCCGCGCACCGCACGACAGCGACGGTCACATCGGCGGTTCGGGGTCGGTGGGCAGGCCGGGTGCCATCCGGCGGATCGAGGTGAACGTGGGCGTCAGGGCGTCGTACAGCTCGGCGAAGAGCGGCAGCAGCGACGCGTAGGTGGCGGCGGCGGCCGGGTCGGGACGCACCGTCTCCTCGATTCGCACCAGGTCGGCGGCGACGTCGATGCTGGGGATCAGCCCGAGCGCCTGCATGCCGAGCAGCGCCGCGCCGAAACTCGACCCCTCGTGTGCGGCCGGGAAGCTCACCGGCAGGCCGAGCACGTCGGCGAGCATCTGCCGCCACAGCCCGCTGCGGGCGAAGCCGCCGCCGGCCCGGACCTCGCGCACCTCGTTGCCGGCCGCGCGCACCGAGCTGAGCACCAGCGCGAGTTGTTGGCAGACGCCCTCCAACGCGGCCCGCACCAGATGCTCACGGCGGTGCCCGTAGGTCAACCCCACGTACGCGCCGCGCGGCAGGGCACTCCAGTGCGGTGCCCGCTCGCTGTGCAGGTACGGCAGCATGATGAGCCCACCCGAGCCGACCGGTGCGCGGGCGGCCAGCGCGACCAGGTCCTCCTCGGAGTGTTCGCCCAGGTCCGGGGCGAGCGCCGCCCCGGCCCACTTCAGCACGATGCCGCCGTTGTTGATCGCGCCACCGACCGCCCAGCGCCGCTCGGTCAGCGCGTAGCAGAACACCCCGCCGAGCGGGTCCACACCGGGCCGCTCGACCATCACCCGCATCGCGCCGCTCGTCCCGATCGAACAGGCCACCATGCCGGGGTGCACCGCGCCCAGGCCCAGGTTCGCCAGTGGCCCGTCGCCCGCGCCGACCACCACCGGGGTGCGCTCCGGCAGGCCGGTCTCGGCCGCGACCTGCGGGGTGAGACCGGGCAACACGGCGGTGGTGGCGACCAGCTGCGGCAGCTGCTCCTCGGTGATCCCGGCGATGGTCAGCGCCTCGTGATCCCACTCCAGCCGGTGAATGTCCAGCAGGCCGGTGGCCGAGGCGATCGAGTGGTCGGTGACCAGCGCGCCGCAGAGTCGCAGCAGCACCCAGTCCTTGATGCCGACCCAGTGCGCCACCCGCTCGAAGAGTTTCGGCTCCTGCTCGGCGAACCAGAGCAGCTTGGGCAGCGGCGACATCGGATGCATCGGCGTGCCGGTACGTCGGTGCAGGGCCAGCCCCGACGGCACCGCCCGCAACCGTTCGGCCTGCCGGGTCGCTCGCGAGTCCGCCCAGGTCACCGACGGGGTCAGCGGATGGCCGTCCGGGTCCAGCCCGATCAGGCTGTGCATGGCGGAGCCGAATGACAGCCCGGACACCGGTTGGACCAACTCGGCCACGACCACGCTGACCGACTTGAGCACCGCCTCAAGAATGAGTTGGGGGTCCTGCTCGGCGTAACCGGGCTGCGGGTCGTTCAGCGGGTAGCCGATCAGGTGGCTGCCGAGCTGCCGCCCGTCGGTGTCGTACGCGACGGCCTTCGTGCTGGTGGTGCCGATGTCCACCCCGATCACGACCCCGGGCAGCGTGACCTGCGGCACGACCGCCACCCCCTCCAGACGTGAATCGACGCAACACTATCGCCCTATCGTGTGGGTTGCTCCGCCGATTGGGTATTTCGCCCGTTTCGGCGTGTCCGGGCGGCGCGCCGCGCCGGTTGAACCGGGTGACACCCCAGATTGGTGGCCTGCGCGGCGAAGGAGTCGGCGTGGCAAAGACTGATTCGACGGGTTCCACTTGGCGATACCGGTGGGCGCACCGGCAGAACGTGCGGCGGGTCAGCACGTACCGCGGCGCTGAGGCGGCGTGGCGGCGACGCGACGACGAGTTACGGCGGCTGCGCGCCCTGGCCGCCGACTTCGAGGGCTCGGTGGCCGCCGGGGCCGGTCTGCCACTGGAGTTGGCCGCCGACGAGGTGGTGCTCTGGGCCCTGCCCGCAGCCCAACTGGTCGAGGTGCGGCACACCAGCGTGCTGCCCGCGCCGGACCTCACGGTGGCCCCGCGAACCGGGCCACTGCGTCCGCGCCGCCCGGACGGCGTACGCGTCACCGACGCCGGCATGGCCGTGATCACCAGTCGTCGGCTCGTGCTGCTCGGCGGTCGAGGCCGGCGCGACTGGGCGTACGGTCGGATGACCGGTCTGGCCCACGACCCGGCGGCGCCGGTCACCCTGATCCAGGTGCTGGACCGGCGGCGTACCTCCGGGTTGTTGCTGCCCACGGACGCCGCGCCGGACTTCCGGTTCAAGCTCACCCTGGCCTTCGCCGACGCGATCGAACAGCGCGCCGCGGTGCTCACCCAGCTCGACGAGCTGATCGCGGAGCATGCCCAGCTCAAGCCGTTCCGGCCGGCGGTGGCCACCCCCGGGCAGGCCCGGCTGTCGTCGTTCGTGCCCGGTGGCCGCAGGAGTATCGCGGTGGCCTCCGCCATCGCGCTGCTGGTGCCGGCGGCGCTTATCGAGTCGGACCCGTCCGACCCGACCGGTGGCGCGGAGGTCGCCGCCGCCGCCACCCCGGCGCCCACGGCCAGCGCCGCGCCCGCGCTGATCGGCCCGACCCTGGCGCTGAGGACCCCGCCGCCGAAGCCGGCGAAGTCGCCACGTCCGTCGCCCAGCGCCAGCCAGGGCGACCCGCGCTGCGGGGCCCCGGAGAACCCGCTGGGGTACGACTTCTGTGGCGGCACCCGCATCCGCAAGCCGGCGGCCGAGGTATGTGACTGGTTCGACTGCGTACCGCAGTTCTGGGCCGGTCGTGGTTACCTGGTGCAGTGCCGAGACGGCTCGGTCAGCCTGGCCGGCGGCCGGTCCAGCGCCTGCACCGAGCACGACGGCGTACGGCGGACCATCACCAAGTGACCGATTCGGGGTCTGAAGTCCGCTTTGCTCGGCCAGAATGATCGAGTGGAGATCCGGTCTGACGATGGCGCGCGGGTGCGGATACGCCCCGTCGGCTACCAGCCCGGCGTCGACCCGCCCGACGAGCCCGACGGGGACACGCCCGGCTGGCACGACTGGCTGCTCATCGAGGTGGACGCCCGCACCGCCGACGGTCAGACCTGGTCCCATCACTACCCGAGCCTCATGGTCGAGGAGGCCCGCGCGCTCGGCGGCTGGCTGCACGGACAGGCCACCGCCGCCCTCGGGCTGAGCGCGCCACCGGCGATGGTCCGCTTCACCGAACCCAACCTGGCGCTGCGCACCCGGGTGCTGCGCCGCCGCCGGCTGGAACTGATCGTGGAGTTCTCCGCCGAGTCACTGCCACCGTGGATGCGCCGCCCGTCCACCGCGATCTACCCGCTGGTCCTCACCGTCTCCGCGGATGCCCTGGCCACCGCCGCCGAGCACTGGGCCGAGCACTGCGCGGCGTACCCGCCGCGTACCCAGTCACGGTTTCCGAACCACGGTCCGCAGCCGTACCGCCGGCGAGCCGGCTGATCACCTGCAATTCTCTCCTTTCGGGCGCAACGGGATGCATCGATCCGAGTGGCGTTCCCTGTCACGTACGTGAGCGGTTGTACCGCGTGTGACCGTGACCTCTGTGTCCTGCGCCCCCTGGCGGATCGCCTGGGCGGAGCGCGAGAACGAGCGGCGGCAGCGCGCGTACCGCGACGCCACCGAAGACTGGCGGCGCCGCGACGACCACCTGGCCCGGCTCCGCATCGAAGCCGCCAGCTTCCTCGGCTGTACGCAGCCCCGCACCGGCCTGCCGGTGGACCTCGACGACGACGAACTCGTCTTCCGTGTCCTCCCCGTCGCCACGCTGGTCGAAGCCGAGGCGCGGCACGTCCCCGGTCTGCCCACCCCGGGCGGCTGCTGTTCCTTCACGGAGGCTTCCTCCGAAGCCCTGCCGGCGGGCCTGCGGACCGTCGACACCGGCATGGCCGTCGTGACCAGCCGACGGGTGGCCTTCGGCGGTCATGCGCACCGGCGCGAGTGGCGGTACGCCGACCTGGTCGGCCCCGCCCACCACCCCCACGCCGCGGTCACCCTGCTGCCCGACCACGGACGACTCGATGGCCTCCTGGTGCCGGCCAACGCCGTGGTGAACTTCCGCTTCTACCTGACCCTCGCGGCTGCCGACCATCGCACCGACGTCATCGCGCAGGTCGACGCGCTGCTGGCCGCGCACCGGGACGCCCGGCCCACGCCGTTGCCGATGGTGCGCCCGGACGAGGCGCCACTGACGGCAGTACGCCCCGACCGGCGGGCGCTCGGCGCCGCAGCCGTCGCGGCGGTGGTGTTCGTGACGCTGGGCCCCGGTGCACTCGGGCCGGGCGCGTGGGCCCCTCGCGGGCCGGTGCCCTCGGCGGAGGTCGTCGCCTTGGACGTCCCGACGGATGGGGTGGCCCTCGTTCCGATCGGTTCCGTTGGGCCGGTGGCACCGAAGGTCAGGGTCGGATCGGTCGGCCGTGCCGCACCGAGCCGGCCGTACGCTCGATCGCGCGAGGCGGCCATCCAACCCGCCGTCTCCGCTGCGGCGGTACCGGCCAACGTGCTGGCCGGGCCGCCGGTCGCCCCGCCGTCCGTCGCCCCGGAGGCGTCGGCCGGTGCGGTGCCGACGCCTGCTCCGGTTCCCACCACGACCCCGCCCGCGACGCCCCTCCCGACGACGCCCGCCGAGTCGCCCTCGCCGACCCCGACCGCGACGTCTTCACCGGACCCGGGACTGCTGACGGTCTGCCTGGATCCTGTCCGGTTGCCGTTGCTGGATCCGTTGCTCTGCCCGTCTCCAGCGCCTTGATCAGCGGCCCGCGCCTGTCTCGCTCAGTTCGTGGCGCTGAAGTCGGGGACGGTCAGGGTGCCGTCCTCCGCGAGGGTGAAGCCGGGATTCCAGGCGATCTCCCACAGGTGACCGTCCGGGTCGGCGAAGTAGCCGGCGTAACCGCCGTAGAAGGTCTCCTCGGCCGGCTTGGTCACCGTGGCGCCGGCCTTGACCGCCGTGGCGATCACCTCGTCGACCTCGGCTCGCGAGCGGACGTTCTGGGCGAGGGTCATCCCGCCGAAACCGTCGGCGCCCGGGTCGTCGATGCCGGCGTCGGCGGCCAGCTTGCCGCGGCCCCACAGGACGACCGCCAGACCACCGGCCTGGATGAAGACCGTCTCCTCGACCTCCTGGCCCTGCCAACCGAGGTGCTCGTAGAACGCTTTCGCGCGGGCCACGTCCGCAACTCCCAGGGTGACCAGGCTGATCCGCTGCTCCATGGCCTTCAACCTAGCGCTCGATCATTCCCTGCCGGGATGCCACGCAGCACCGGCGTCGGCAGGTCGTGCCCCAGGCACGACCCGCCGCCACCTCGCCCGTCAGTCAGCCCGGGACGACTGCCACTACGCGGTGCCCTGCAGCGCGATGAGCTGATCGAGGTTGTTGGGGTCGTTGTTGTCGTTGACCGCCATCGAGACGGTGGAGCCGTCGGTGATGGAGAGGTTGTACAGGTCTCCACCGTTCACCGGACCCCGGTACGGGCCGTAGAGCGGGCCGGTCTCCCTGACCCGCAGCGTCGTGTAGATGGTGTCGCTGTCGTCACGGGTGTCGTACGCCCAGAGCACCTCGCCGTACGGGTGGAACTCCGACTTCGCGACGAGGGTCGAGCCGACGTACAGCTCCACCTTGATCGCCACGCCGTTCGGGTCCTTGCGGAAGAAGGTGCCGTCGAAGGAGTCGTTGATGCGGCACCCGTCGCTCTGGGCGACCACGGTCAGGTTGCCGGCGAGGCGCTGGCAGTTGTCCGTGTCGACCTGGGCCCACCGGACAGTGGGATTGGGGCTGTACGCCTGAGCGCTGCTCGGGACGAACAACACCGAGCCAACCATGGCCAGGATCGCGACGATACCGGCCGTCAGGTGACGACGTGTCCTCTGCATACTTCTCTTCCTTCCTCCGAGGTGATCGCGGCGACGGGCTCACCCCCGCGGCCCGTCGAACGCCGCACCTCGATCTGAGCAAGGCAGGAACTGGGCAACAAGACGTCAGGCCGTACGGAACAGTTCGGAACGGCCGCCGAAGCACCGCCCGACGTCCCGGCAGCTGTTCAGGACGGGCGCGCCGCCCGCAGCGCACCGATGACCGGGTCCCATCGCGCCGGCCCGTGTACCGGGTTCAGCGGGTTCCCGTCAGCGACGGTCACGCCGGCAGCCCGCAGCACCGCCACGTGACCCTCGTACGCCGGATGGGCAGCCAACTCCGCCTTGGTGTGCGGGAAGGCAATGATCGGTAGGCCCCCACCCAGCGATTCGTTGAGTACGCCGAGCGCCAACGTGTCGTTGATGCCCAACGCCCACTTCGTCACCGTGTTGAACGTGACCGGCGCGGCCAGCACCACATCGGCCGGTGGGTGCGGCTCAGGGTCGCCGGGCATCCGCCACTCCACCCGTACCAGATAGCCGGTCTTGTCCTGCAACGCCTGACGGTCCAGCCACGGCGCGGCGGTGGGGCTGACGATCATGCACACCCGCCACCCGTCGCCGATCAGGAGGTCGACGAGTTCGTCGATGTGTTCCGCCGGACCCGCCGCGCAGACGACCAGATACAGCACCGGGCGTTCCGTCATGCCCGCAGTCTGCCCGATTGCGCCGTCGCTAGGTCGAGCGCATACCGATCGTGTATGCCGCCGCCTTGACCTGCCGGCTGAAGGTGTGCGGCAACCGCTGCGAGAGGTCGGGATTAGTTTCCGTAGAGCGATATGCCTGTGGGGCATAGATATGACTCACAGGTATATCGCTCGTCAGGACAAGTCAGGCCGGTCGCGACTGCCGCCGGTCGCTCTTCGCGACATCAGCGTGGTCAGGACGAGACGTCGCCGAACTCGCGTACCCCGTCGACGTCCAGCGTGATCCGATCGTTCTCGATCCACTGGCCGGTGGCGGCGAGCCAGCTCGGGTCGTCGCGTTCGTCGATGTCGCTCCAGCTGTGCCGGTGGTGCCGTAGCTGCATCGGCCCGGTCGACTGACCCGGCGCGAGCGTGCCGTCGGTGAAGGTCAGCTCGACCCAGCCGGGGACCGGCGTACCCGGCGGCGGGTACGGCGGCGCCGGCGTCGTCATAGTCGACGGTGTGCCCGGCGGGATGAAGAACTGCACGGTCTGCCGGATCCGGGCGCAGCCCAGCGCGGCCCAGTCGCAGTTCGGCACCAACGAGGTGTTGCCGCCCTCGAAACGCAGGTGGTAGCGCACCCGCACGGTGGTCAGGTCGAGCGGTCCGGTGCCGGTGTTGGTGACCCGCAGCAGGTGTTGGATCTGGTTGTTCGTCGGCGACCAGTCCAGGTTGAGGTAGCTGACCGTCGCGCGGCCGGCCGCGGTGCGCACGGTCGTGGCGGGCGAGGTGTCCGAGTAGCCGCCGAGCGCGCGGGCGGCGATCGCGATCCGGTACGTCGTGCCGGGTGCCAGGTCGGTCAACGTGATGGTGGTGTCGGTCGTGGCGCCGAGGAAGCGGTACGTGTTCGGACCCAACGGCACCTGGACCTCGTAGTTGATCGGCTGCTCCGCGCCGGGCTCGACCCAGGCGGAGGGCGCCCAGCTGAGCGTCAGCCGGTGCGGTTCGTTGGCCACCACCGTCGGGCTGCCGGGGGTGCTGATCGCCGGTCCGTCGGCCTGGGCCGCGTTGACGGCGCCGACGGCGAGCAGGCTCGCCAGCGTGGCGAGGGCGATGGTGGCGGTGACACGGCGAGCGGACATAGCCGAATGGTAGCCCTGATGCATCGATGTCAATGCGATGTCTCACTTGTTGGTGAGGCGTGCCCGAAAAGGGGCGTTGTCAGGATTCTGCACCCCGGTCCACCTGGCGATCAATCAAAGACAGTCAATACGCTGGTTCTCGCGCGCCCCACATCGCGAGGTGTCAAATGGTCATTCCACGTCCTGTTCTGGTCGTGCTCGCGGCCGTACTCGGTTGGTTTTTGATCGTCTGTTCGGCACCCGGCCCCGCCGTGGCCGCCACCGGCGAAAGTCAGGAAATGGCCAATTATCTGGCTACCCACCCGGGCGGGAAAGCGATCAATGACAACGAGATCAGCTACGACGGTGGGGCGTTCATCGTGACGCTGCGGCGTCCGTTGGGAACGCTCGCCGCCGCCGACTGCCCCTCGGGCTGGTACTGCTTCTACGAGTGGCCCAACTACGGCTACCCCCGGGGTCGGCTCTCCGACTGCGGCCGGCAGAGCCTCGCCACCTGGCAGTGGCAGTTCCGGGTCGAGTCGGCGCACTACAACCTCGGCAGTGGCACCGTGTCGTTCTACTACTACGACACCCGGCTCTTCGACATCGGCGCGAGCAACCGGGTCCGCAGCGACGCGTCCCCCTACCGCAACTGGCCCAACTACGTGGAGCGCCGCTGCCGGTGACCGCGCGGCGTGGTCGCCTCAGGCGCAGCCGGGCACGGTGGTCCGGTCGGTCCGCGCCTTCGTCAGGAACAGCACGTATTCGAGGATCTGGTCGTCGGCGACCGTGGTCGTCTCGTGGCTGAGTAGCTCGCCGGTGAGCGGGTTGAACTGCAACGTCTCCCGACGTCCGAGCGTGTCGTCGGCGCTGAAGGTCAACCCGGGTCGGCCGTCCCAGTCCGGGTACGCGCCCCGATCCTGGATGCCGGGCGTCGCCGCCAACTCGAACAGCAGCGCCGAGACCTGACCGGGGCTCAGCAGGTGGTAGCGGAAGATCCGGCTGACCAGGTTCAGCATCCCGGCCGCCGTACGCAACTCCGGTGGTTGTTCACCCAGCAGCGAGGCCAGTTGCCGACGCAGCTCCTGCGGGTCCACCGACGGCGCCGGCGGGATCTCGGACAGGTCGCCCCGGCGGTAGGGGACCGTCGTCGGGGCGCCCGATCGGCGTCCGTCGGTGACCGGGGTGACGACCCGGCGGCCGGACAGCTCCGCGGTCCACCACAGCGTCTCGTCACGGTAGCTGTCCCGATCGGTCCCGGGGGCGAGGTCCGCCGGTGCCCAGACCCGAAGGCAGGAGATGGTGTACGACCCGTGGGTGGCCGTGGGCGCGATGCCCGCGACGGTCAGCGCGAGATCGGCGAGTCGGTCCGGCCTGCCGGCGATCGTCGGAGTGCCGCCGGTGGGCGGTTGGGTCCCCGGCGGGGCCTCGGTCGTCGGTACGCCTCGGGCCCCCGCACGCTCCCTGATCGCGGTGACACCCACTCCCACCAGGGTTGTCAGGGACATCCCGCCGAGGACGACCACCGCCAGCGCGGCCTGCACCCTCGGTGGCAGCCGGCCGATCCGGCCAGGGGCGGGCGGGGCCGGCACAGTTTCCTCGGCCACCGGTCGGCGAGGCCGTGGAATGGCGGTCGTCCGGGCGGAGCTTGTGTGCCGTCGCGCCGGCCGGTTCGCCCGACGACCGCCGTGCCGCTCGGTGGGCCAGCCCGACGCGCCGGTGCGGGAAACCGGGGAGCCCGAGGACTGGGGAACCGTCGCGTGCCAGCCGCCGCCGAGCTGCCGCTGCGGGACCGGCGCGGCCCCGCGCTGCGACGTCGACGTCTCCGGGGCCAGCGGACGGGTCGACTGCTCGAAGGGCAGCCGGTCCAACGGGGCGCCCCGGTTCTGCTGGCTCGGTTGCGGTCCCACCGCGTCGAACCGGGCCGACCGGTCGTTCGCCGGGAACGCGACCTGCGGGAGCGCGTCGGCGTGCGGCAGGGGCGGCAGGCCGGCTGCGGCCGGTGCGACGAGGTCGTCACGGAACTCGAGCTGATAGGCGCGCGCCGCGTAGGCGGCCAGCTGGAAGTACCACACCCGCCCGGCGCGACCGACGTTTTCGTAGGTGCACGAGATCAGCGCCTGACTCAGCAGGGAGAGCAGGTACTGTGCCCGCCAGCTCGCCCCCCAGTTGCCCTGCCTGGCCACCGCCAACCCCACCGCGTAGCTGGCCTGGATCACCTTGACCTGCCGGGCCGGCAGCCGATCCGAGGGGCGTTCCGCCGGGTCGATCAGCAGGGCGCGGAGCGCGTCGGTCGCGGCGGTGCGGGGGCCACCCGCCACGTCCGGGCCGATGGCGTCAAGGGTCAGGGTGGCCAGGTCGCGAGTGAGTGGCGCGTCTTCGGCGAACCGGTCCGTGTCCACCAGGCAGAACTTCTTGACCTGCACGTGGCCGCTTCGGGAGCACGGAAAGAGGGCGTTGTTTCCGTGCAGGTCGCCGTGCGACGCGCCGCAGAGCTGGTCGAGCTGGTCGTCGTCGAAGAGTGAGCCGACGTCGGCGAACCGGAGGGGGTGCGGCAGCACCGTGCCGGTGGCGACGTCGTGCAGCCAGTCGCCCGCGACGGTGCCGAGGCCGAGCGCCCGCACAGCCGCGGACAGCTCGTCCCGGGCCTGGGCGTCGGCGACCTCCCGCCGCACGAACCGACCCACGGTGGTCTGGCTGACGTGCCGCCCCTGGCGGTGCCACAGGTTCCACACACCGTCGAGCAGGGTCCGGTAGGCGTCCCTGCGCTGGTCGTCGTCGACCTCGGCGAGCGGAACGACCTGCTCGGCGCCGTGCGCGATGTCCTGGAACATGAGGTAGCGACCGTCGCCGACCGGGTATCGCGGATACGGCTGACGGACCAGGTGCCGCTCCGCGAAGACGGTGTCCACAGCGACGGCCTTTGCGTGCCGGGCGGCTTCTTCGATCGCCTGCCCGGCCGGCAGCACCTTGACGTACAGCTGCTCGGCGTTGCGGCCGGCACGCCGCTCCAGGATGACCTGGATCAGCTCGGCGCCGCTTCGCCCGCGGCGTCGGGCGGGGTGGCACGGCGGGCGAACGACGGCGTCGAGCCCGGCCGCCCAGTCCCGCAGTGCGGCCGCCACCGCCGCATCCTCTATGTACCGTTCGAGCTCGTCAACGAGACCGTCGCCCATGTCCGCCATTGGACCTTCCACGAGTGGTGAAAGTGGACGCGGACGGGCGGGGGTGGCACGTCCGGATGCGGTTGCGCCGGTAAACGCGAACGTCAAACTACCTCAACTTTCGGGCGAACGCGGTATTAATTCGCAGCCGATCCCGCACCTACCCAAAAGTAATAATCAATCACTTTACGCTCCGGAAAGAATGCGATCCGTGACATGTAGATAAATGGATATACGATCGTCACGGAACGGGAGGTTGAGGTGACAGAGCGCACGGAATCCCTGCTCCAGCGGCAGCGCCGACCCGAGATGATGGCGTTGCTGCACGCGATGTCGGTCTGCCACGGCAGGGCGCAACGACTCGACAACCTCCGAATGGCGCTCTCCGTCACGATTGGCGTCGCCGGGGCGGTGATCGCCTTCACCGGCGTGTCGGGCACCGCCGTCACGGCCGTGGGCGCCCTCTGGGCGGTGGTCAACGCGATCGGGCTCGGCGCCTGGTCGACCGGGCAGCTCCGCCGGGCGGCCGTCCTCCAGGAGATGTTCGACGTCCGACTCTTCCGGCTGCCCTGGAACGCGGTCGCGGCGGGTGAACCGGTCGGCTCGCCGGAGGTCAGCCGCCTCGACCGCACTTACCGGGGCGACGAGCAGTACCTCTGGGACTACTACGAGGTCCCGGATCTGCCCCGCCCGTACGACGTGCTCGCCTGTCAGCAGCAGAACCTCGGGTGGGGCGCGCGGGTGCGCCGACGGTACGCGTACACCGTGCTCGCCGGGGTGGCGATCTGGGCGACGGTGGGGGTCGTCTTCGCGGTGACCGCCGACCTGACCGTCTCGGCCCTGCTGACGCAGTGGTTCGTGCCGTCGCTCGGCGTCCTGCTGCTCGGCCTGGAGATCTACCGAGGCCAGCGCGGGGTGGCCGCCGAGCGGGACCGGGCCCTCGCGCTCCTACAGCAGCGAATCGCCACCGCGGCCGGGCGCGATGACCCGGCGACCGAGGCGGAGCTGCTCACCCTGGCCCGGCAGACCCAGGACCTGATCTTCCACAGTAGGCAGGCGCAGGCCCGTGTCCCCGGCTGGTTCTTCCGCCGGTTCCACGCCGCCGACCGCCACGACTTCCAGGCCGCGATGGTCGACCTCACGAACCTGCTGCGTACCGGGACGCCCGCCACTCACCGCGACTGACCGCGGCCGGTCGGCGGGCGCATGTCGAAGACGAGGTTGCCGGCCGCCACCCGGACGCCGAACAGGGCGACGGCGATCAGGCCGTACCGCCGCCGCGGCGGCTGCGGACGACCGTCAGGAGAGGCCGTCATGCGGCGAGGTCTCCGGCAGGTGGACGGCGCCGACGAGGGCGTCGGCGAGCAGGTCGGCGGCGTTCTCGTCGAGCCCGAGGGTGCTCGCGTGCCGCCGCGCCACGTCCCGCAGCCGGGCCACCTGGGCCGCCGTCACGACGATCCGGCCGTCGACCGCCGGCAGCGGCGTGCCGGCCAGCTCCGGGCCGGACGCGGTACGGCGGTCGGTGCCCCGCCACCGCCGCCACCGCGACCTCGCGACCCCGGCCCCGAGGCCCAGAACCTCCCGGACCGACGTGGCCACCACTTCGATCACGATCGCGCTCACCAGCGCCTCTTCGATGCCGAAGCCGACCCCACCGCCCGGCGTACGGCCTCGCGGCGCCCCGGCGCGCCACATCACGGCAACCTCGTCGAAGACCTCCGACTCCTCCGGGGCGAGCCGCCCGCTGACCTGCCGGGCCAGGCGAAGCACGAATTCCGACGCGTCGACGGTCGCGGACGGACCGACGGATTCCATGGTCAACGCGGCCTCCCGAGCCGATCACGCGCGATTCCGACCCAGGTTATCGAGCATGGGCAATGGGCGGTGCGTCTCGCTCGCTGATCAACGCCCGGGGCGGCCACTCCGCTTGCGTCAGGTCAGCGGTCGATACCGCGATATGGCGTCGGCGGACGGCGAGCGGAGGTGCCCGACCGTAGCGTCCCCGACGACGGCCCCGAGCGCTCGATCCGTGGGAGGCTACCAATGCAGATGGCCGAAGGTGTGGTGTTGCCGGGAGAGCCCGCCCCGGCCAGCGTCCGGGTGGAGCGTTGGCGAACGGGGCTGCCTCCGGGCGCGTGGCCCGACACGCTTCCGGCGAGTGGCGAGATCTGGCGACGTGACGTGTTCGCGGTGGCCGAGGCGTACCGGGCCGGCGTGGCGAGTCCACGGCAACTGCTGACCGCCGTGCTGGCCTGGGGTTACGGCCCAATCGGGTACGGCCCGTGGCGCGCCGCCAGGTCGCTTGACGCCGACCCGGACGGCAAGCGCCTGGCGTACGCGCTTGAGGAGATGTCCGCACCCGCGCCAGACGAGGAGACGTTGCGTAGCGCGTACCGCCGGTTCCGCGACCCCGACCACTGTCGTCTGCCGTGGTTGGGTCCAGGGCTGTTCACGAAGGTCCTCTACTTCGTCGGCTACCGGCGCGGGGCGGGGGGCATACAGCCCCTCAACCTCGACCGGGTGGTGGCCGGCCGGCTCCCTGCCGAGGCCGGCGTCCGCCGCCAGAACGGCTGGTCATCCGAGGAGTGGCTGGCCTACCTGCGGTGGGCGGCAGAGCAGGCCCAGGCCAAGGGGATCGAGGCGGACGCGGTGGAGATGGCGGTCGTCCACGACCGGTGGGTTCGCTAGTGAGCGCCGCGCAGGCGAGCGTCGAGCGCATCCAGGTCGGGAACGAACCAGATCTGCCCACCCTGGTTCGACTCGTGCACCAGGGCGCGCAACGCGGAACTCTGCGCGAGTTGCGCCGAGATGTCGCCGACGACGGCCAACCGCACCCGGTAGTTGACGAACTTCTGCATCACGTCGCCGGCGAAGCGGGTGCCCAGCGAGAAGAAGCGCTCGTCGAGCCGGTTGGCCGGCACGGCCACCACCTGGGCGCCGAGGAACGCCGCGCCGATCAGGTCCAGCGCGTCCTGCTCGGTGGCCACCGGCGGGCCCGCCGGGTCGCAGACCAGCACCGGCACCCCGGCGCGTTCCTGGATCTCGTCAGACATGGCGAACCTCCCGGTCGAGCAGGTCGTTGTCGGCGTTGAGAACGGCGTCGAGCAGGTGCAGCAACTCGGCGGTGGCGGCGGGGTCGCCCAAGATGATGATCTTCATGCGGTGGCGTTCCTCGTCGTGCACCGTCTGCACCCGCAGGGGATGGGCCTGGTCGTGCGCGGTGTTGGCGCTGGTGAGCACGAGCGTGCCGAGCCGGTCGGCGGCGGCCCGGTCCACGCCGTCGATCTGCACGATGCTCGACACCTCCGCCTGCCTGGTGACGCTGGGCGCGGTCGGGGCCTGTCCGGTGAGTGCGTCGAGGTCCCTGGCGGCGATCCGGTACTGCTTGCCGATCCGCACCGCCCGCAGCCGCCCCGAGCGGATGTAGCCGCGCACGGTGCGCACATGCAGATTGAGTCGGTCAGCCACCTGCTCAACCGAGTACATTTCTTCCGTCATCGCTCCCTATCGTAACTCGTCAGCGAAGTTTAGGGAGTGATGGGGTGCACCGTTGCCGATAGGTCCCCGGCACCCACCTGGAAACAAGGCCCGCGAGGCGTGCGACCGGTTAATCCCCCCGTGCTGTCGGACGGTTCCAGTACCGTCTGGGGACCATGGACGCGCTCGGCGACGCCATCATCGGGCGGGATCACCCCGCGAGCCTGCTGCGCGCCGAGTTGGACCGCGCCACCACCAGCCACGGCGGTCTGGTGCTGGTCACCGGGGAGCCGGGCATCGGCAAGACCACCCTCGTCACCTCGGCGGCCCGGGAGGCGCGGCGGCGAGGCGCGTTGGTCCTCGGTGCCGCCTGCTGGGATTCCGACAGCGCCCCGGGCTACTGGCCGTGGTTGCAGGTGCTGCGCGGGCTGCGACGCTCCGCCGACGACTGGGCAGTGGCGCGGCAATCCGCGGAGCCAGCCCTCACCGCCCTGCTCGGCCAGTCCGGCACCAGCAGCGAGCAGGCCGGTCGGCTCGCCAGTTGGGTCGGTGTCGACCCTGGCCCGGACGCCGCCGACCAGGAGGCGTTCGCGCTCTACGACGCGGTGACCGCCGCGCTGGTCGCCGTCTCCCAGCACCGGCCGGTAGTGGTCGTCCTCGACGACCTGCACTGGGCCGACCCGGCCTCGCTGCGGCTGTTGAGCTTCGCCGCCCAGCACACCTGGTTCGAGCGGCTTCTGCTGATCGGCACGTACCGCGACGCCGAGGTCGAGTCGGGGGAGCACCCGCTGCGTCCACTGCTGATGCCGCTGGTCGCGAAGGCCACCACGATCACCCTCACCGGCCTCTCCCGCGACGAGGTAGCCGCGCTGATGGCCCGGACGGCCGGGCGGGAGCCCGACGCCGGCCTCGTCGACGAGGTGCACCGGCGCACCGGCGGCAACCCGTTCTTCGTCGAGCAGACGGCGCGGCTGTGGCACGCCGACGACGCGGTCGGCGCGATCGCACCCGGCGTACGGGAGGCGGTGCGCCGCCGGCTCGCCCAACTGCCTGCCGCCGTGGCCGAGGCGCTCACCGTCGCCGCCGTGCTGGGTCGCGAGTTCCACCGCCAGGTCCTGGCGGCCTGCGTGGCCGCCCCGGTGGCGCAGGTCGACCGGTTACTCGACCGGGCGGTGACCGCCCGGCTGGTGATCGCCCGGGGCGGGGGCCGGTTCGCCTTCGCTCACGATCTGGTCCGGGAGACGCTCTACGACGGGCTGAACGACGACGAGCGGCGGGCCCGGCACGCCGGGGTCGTCCGGGCGGTCGACGACCTGCGGGAGCTCACCGACCGACTGATCCCGGCCGACCTGGCCCGCCACGCGTACCTCGCCGGCCCCGCGCTCGACCGGGCCCGGGTGGTCACGCTGCTGCTCGCCGCCGGGCGGGACGCGTCCGCCCGGCTGGCCGGTGACGAGGCGGCGGTGCACTTCCGTCGAGCCCTGGAGGTCGTCGAGGACCAGGCGCAACGGGTACGCATCCTCGTCGAGTTCGCCGGGGCGCAGTACCACCACGCCGGCCGGGAAGAGGCCGCCCGACTGCTGGCCGAGGCGGCCAGGCTGGCCCGTTCCCTCGACGACCCGGTGCTGCTGGCCCGGGTCGCGCTCTCCGTGAACGGCACCCGCCAGGTGGACACCGCCCACTCGATCGAGGCGGCTGACCTGGTCCGCGAGGCGTACCGGCGGCTGATCGGCGAACCGGACGCCACCGCGACGGTCGGCGCCCTGGTGGCTGACCTGATCACCGCCACCGAGACGATCGCCCGTCGAGGAAAGGACGACGAGGCGCTCACGTTCAGCCTCTGGGCCCGCCACGACACCACCTGGGGGCTGGGCACCGCCGCGACCCGCGCCCAACTCACGGCCGAGATCCGGGACGTGGCCCGCCGGACCGGCGACCGGGAGACCGAGTTGTGGGCCACCTCGCTGCGCTGGGTGGCGCTGCTGGAGTTGGGCGACCCCCGCTTCGCCGAGGAGTTCACCACCTTCGTCACCGCCGACCGGCAGGGCGTCTTCGCCCGGCACCGGATGGCCGCGGCCATCGACAGCGGGATCATCGCGGCGTTCCGGGGCGACTTCGCCACCGCCGACGAGCGGTTCGCCGTCCTCACCGATCACACCGATCCGAGCCACGCCGAGTTCGGGTTCATGAGCCACCACCTGCAGTGGTCCCGGCTGCTGCTCCAGGGCCGGTTCGCCGAGGCCGACACGCTGCTGGACGGGCTGGCCCCGGTCGACTACCCCTACCGGGAGCTGCTGCGGGCGATCACCGCGGCCGAGCGGGGCGACGGCGAGACCGCGGTCCGGCTGACCACCGGCATCGAGGCCGCCGCCATCCGATACCCGCGCCCGGTGTCGCCGCTCTGGCTTCGGCTCGGTGCGCAGGCCGCCGCCGCGTCCGACGACCCACAGCGCCGCGAGGCCGCGCGGGCGGCGCTCATCCCGCACCGTGGAGAGTGGACGGTGGGGCTCTTCGGTTGCGACATCAGCGGCCCCGTCGACCACTGGCTGGCGCTGGTCGACGCCGCCGAGGAGCGCTGGGACGACGCGATCGCGGGCTTCACCGCCGCCCGTGACTCCGCCGACCGGTTGGGCTCCCGACCGTGGTCACTGCTCGCCCGCGCCGGCCTCGTGAACGCCCTCGCCCGCCGAGGGCACCCGGGCGACGCCGCGACGCTGACCGCGCTGCGCGCCGCCACCGTCCAGGAGGCGACCGCTCTCGGCATGACCCAGGTGCTGCACCGGCTCGGCGCTCCGACCGCCACCGACGCCGGCCCGCCGGCCCAGATCGCCGCGCCGGCCCAGGGCGCTTCGCCAGCCCAGGTCGCGGCACCGGCCCAGGTCGCGGCTTCGGCCCAGGTCGCGGCACCGGCCCAGGTCGCGGCTTCGGCCCAGGTTGGCGGGCCCGGCCAGGCCGCGCCGGTCGTGCCCGCCACCGAGGGGTACGAGTTTCGGCGCGACGGGCCGGTGTGGCAACTCGGGTACGCCGGTGTGGTGGTGCACCTGCCCGACGCCAAGGGGCTGCACGATCTGCACCTGCTGCTCAGCCGGCCGGGCAGCGACGTGTCGGCGGTCGAGTTGCTCGACCCGGCCGCCGGGCCGGAGTTGGTCGCCGCCCGCCGGATGGGGGCCGACCCGATCCTCGACGACGAGGCGAAGGCCCGCTACCGACGGCACCTGGCCCGCCTCGACGAGGAGATCGACCGGGCCGCCGCCCGCGACGACGACCGGAAGGTGACCACGCTGGACGCCGAGCGGGAAGCGTTGCTCGACGAGCTCCGTACCGCCGCGGGGCTGGCCGGCCGGAGCCGTCGACTGGGCGACGAGACCGAGCGGGCCCGCAAGACGGTGACCGCGCGGATCCGCGACACGCTGCGCAAGCTCGACGACCGACACCCCGCGCTGGCCAGTCATCTGCGTGACTCCGTCGCCACCGGCACCACCTGCCGCTACCTACCCCCGGCCCCGCTGCCCTGGCGCCTCTAGCCCCACCCCAGCCCCACCCCAGCCCTGCGCGATCTTGCACTTTCGATTGTGGTTTCAGGCGGATCTGCCACCTTTGTCGGGACAGAAAGTGCAAGATCGCGTGGGTTGGGTGGGGTGGGGTGGGGTGGGATTAGCGGCGGTTGTACCTGTACATCGTCAGGGTGCCGAAGACGAGTACGAAGCCGGCGCTCCAGAGCAGCAGCCACATCGTGGCCGACGGGTCCGACTCGCCGCTCATCGCTCCGCGGATGGCGGCGACCAGCTGCGTCACCGGGTTGACCTTCACGAACGCCTGGAGCCAGCCGGGCATGGTGCTGGGCTCGACGAAGACGTTGCTCAGGAACGTCAGCGGGAACAGCACCATCATGCTGACGCCCATCACCGACTTCTCGCTGCGCAGGATCAGCCCGAAGAACGTCCACACCCAGGAGAACGCGAACGAGAAGACCACCAGCAGCCCGATCCCGCTGGCGGCGCCGACCACCCCGCCGGCGGGCCGGAAGCCGAGCGCCAGCCCCAGGCCCAGGATCACCAGGGCGGCGAGGATGTAGCGCAGCACGTCGCCGAAGATCATGCCGACCAGGGCGGCCGGGCGCCAGACGGGCAGCGTACGGAACCGGTCGAAGATGCCCTTCTCGATGTCGGTGTTGAGGCCGATGCCCGTGTACATGGTGATCATGACGACGCTGGTCACCATGATGCCGGGCAGGAAGAACTGCAGGTATTCACGCGGGCTTCCGGCGAGGGCGCCACCGAACAGGTACGTGAACATCAGCACCATGATGATCGGGAACGCGGTCACGTCGAAGAGCTGCTCCGGCACGTGCTTGATCTTCAGCATGGCCCGCCAGCCGAAGGTGAGCGACGCGCCCAGCGCGCTGGGCCGGGGCGGTCGGGCACCGGGCGCGAGCACGGTCGCCAGCGCCTCGGCGGACGGGACGTAGACGGACGGCGCCCGTTCGGTCGTGGTGGTGGTGTCGCTCATCGGGCTGCCTCCAGCTCGTCGTCGCGCTCGTCGGCCGGCACGGCGGGGTGATCGGTCAGGGCCAGGAAGACCTCGTCCAGGCTCGGCTGGCCGAGGGAGAAGTTGTCGACCACGATGCCGGCGCGGGCCAGGTCGTCGAGCGCGCGAGCGGCCTGCGAGCTGGCATCGAGGTCGGTACCGGCCTCACCGACGCGGGCGGTCAACGCCACCGGGTCGGCGGCGAGCTGCACCGGCACGCCGAGTGCCTCGCGGAGCACCCGCTCCGCCTCGGGACGCTGCCCCGGGTCGCGTAGTCGCAGGTGGACGGTGCCGGAGCCGACCGACGACTTCAACTCACCCGGGGTGCCCTCCGCGATCACCCGGCCGTGGTCGACCACCGCGATCCGCCCGGCGAGCTGGTCGGCCTCGTCGAGATACTGGGTGGTCAGCAGGACCGTGGTGCCGTGTGACACCACCGCCCGGACGATCTCCCACACCTGGTTGCGGCTGCGCGGGTCGAGGCCGGTCGTCGGCTCGTCGAGGAAGAGTAGATCCGGGGTGTTGAGGATGCTGGCGGCGATGTCGATGCGCCGCCGCATCCCGCCGGAGTACTTCTTCACCTGGCGGTCGCTCGCCTCGGTCAGGCCGAACGCGGCGAGCAGGGCCGCCGCGCGGTCCCGAGCGGCCGGCTTGCGCAGGCCGAGCAGGCGGGCCAGGAGCACCAGGTTCTCCGTGCCGGTCAGGTCCTCGTCGACCGAGGCGTACTGGCCGGTGAGGCTGACCCGGGACCGGACCTTGTCGGCCTCGGTGACCACGTCGTGGCCGAAGACCCGGGCCGAGCCGCCGTCGGGTCGCAGCAACGTGGCGAGCACCCGGACCGCGGTGGTCTTGCCTGCGCCGTTCGGGCCGAGCAGGCCGTAGACGGTGCCGGCGGGCACCTGGAGGTCGATGCCGGCCAGCGCCCGGGTGTCCCCGAAGGAGCGGGTGAGCCCCTGGGCCTCGATGGCCAGGCCGGTGGTGCGTCTACTCATGATCCTTACCTCTCGTCGGTAAACGTGTTCTGCGGAGATGGCGTGTTCAGGAGGCGTACGGTCGGGCCGCGCGGCCGTCGCGCAGGGCCAGACCCCACCAGCGGAGCTGGTCGAGCAGGACGCCGACGTCGCGGGTCAGCTGGTCGGTGCACTGAGCGGTCGGCTCGCCGGCGAGCAGGTCGATCCCGACGACGTCGCGCACCGTCATCGTGTGCAGCGCGGTGAAGACGGTGCGCAGCTGGTCGACCGCGTGCAGACCGGTGGACCGGCAGCCGTACGACACGAAGCCGACCGGTTTGGCCTGCCACTCGTCGTACGCGTAGTCGATGGCTTGTTTCAAGGGCGCCGGGAAGCTGTGGTTGTACTCGGGGGTGACCACGACGAACGCCTCCGCTCGGCCCACCTCCCGGACGAACGCCCGGATGGACGCGGTCGGCTCGGCGGGGTAGGTGGCCGGGAAGTCGTACTCGGTCAGGTCAACGACCGTCACCGCCAGGTCGTCGTGCCGCGCCGCCTGCTCGGCGAACCAGCGCGCGAGCCGGTCGCCGGCCCGTCCCTCCCGGGTGCTGCCGACGATCACGGCGATTCGCAACGGCGTCATGGGCCCACCCCCCCTTCCATCCTGGAGGCGCGAGGTGCCGGCAGGCGTCCGCTAGATCCGATCTAGCGGGCGCGGTTTCGGGGCGGAATGTCGGTGGGATCGGCTTGACTGGGGTCGACGAACAGGGGAGCGGAATGGCACAGGTACGCATCGAGCCGTGGCACGAGGGTGACCTCGACCTGCTGCGGCAGCTCAACTCACCGGACACCCGCAAGCACACCGGCGGCCCGGAGACCGACGAGCAGGTGCTCGCCCGGCACGAACGGTACGTGCGCTTCGCCGACACCGAGCAGGGCTGCATGTTCACGCTGGTGCTGGCGGACGGGGCGCGGGCGGGCAGCGTCGGCTACTGGGCCCGCGAGTGGCACGAACAACCGGTGTACGAGCTGGGCTGGGCGGTGCTGCCCGCGTACCGGGGGCAGGGCCTGGCCACTGCGGCGGTGCGCGCGGTCGTCGACGTCGCCCGCGCCCGACGGGACCGGCGCCACGCCCACGCCTATCCGTCGGTCGATAATCCCGCCTCGAACGCGGTGTGCCGCAAGGCCGGTTTCACGCTGCTCGGCGAGACCGGTTTCGAGTACCCGCCGGGACGGATGATGCGCGTCAACGACTGGCAGCTCGACCTGACCGCCCCGCCGACCGGGAGCTGAGGTCGGCGGGGCGCGCTCGGCAGGTCGTACGCGGCGGCCGGTTGGAGCGCACTCCAGGTCAAGCGATCGTCACCAGGGCAGAACGCCGTACCCGCCGCCGGCGTCCATCTGGAAGCCCCAGAGCAGCCCGTTTGGCCCGTCGGCCGGCAGCGTCGCCAGGTGCACGCTCACCTCGGCACCCTGCTCCGCCGTGCGGAAGCCGCTGTTGCCGTTCAGGTCCGTGGCGCAGTAGCCCGGATTCGCCGCGTTCACCTTGATCGGGGTATCCCGCAGCTCCTTGGCGTACATCGCGGTGAGCATGTTCAGCGCCGCCTTCGACGACGGGTACGGCACGGAGATCAACTCGAACAGCGCGCCGTTCGGGTCGGTCATCACCGCGATCGAGCCGACCTCGCTCGACACGTTCACGATTCGGGCCGCCGGTGCCCGGCGCAGCAGCGGCAGCAGCGCGTTGGTCACCGTCACCACCCCGAAGACGTTCGTCTCGTAGAGCCGGCGCATCGTCGCCACAGTCGTCTCACTGGGCAGCCCTCGCGCGCCGTCGGCGAGGACGATGCCGGCGTTGTTGACAAGCACGTCCAGCCGGCCGTACTCCGCGTCCACCCACTTCACGGCGGCCGTCACCGATTCGGCGTCGGTGACGTCGAGCGGCACGAACACCGCGTCCGCGCCACCGTCGCGCAGCTCCCGTTCGGCTGCCCGACCCCGCTCGGCGTCCCGCGCGCCCACAAGCACTGTCAATCCGAGGGCGCCGAGCTGCCGGGCGGTGGCGAAGCCGATTCCCTTGTTGGCCCCGGTGATCAGGGCGATCATGTTCGTCATGCCGTCGAGCGTCTCTGCGCTGGCGGCGTCCGGGGAGAGACGGGGCGAGGCTGGGACCGGTGGTACCACCCTGGGCGGCCCGGCCCGGGGCATGCTGGGGACATGACGAGCAGCGGCCTGCGGCGTGACGAACTGGCGGCGTTCCTGCGTACCCGCCGCGCCCGGCTGCGCCCGGCCGAGGTCGGGCTCCCCGAGGGCGAACGCCGGCGTACCCCCGGACTGCGCCGGCAGGAGGTCGCCCAGCTCGCCGGCATGTCGATCGACTACTACATCCGGTTGGAGCAGGGCCGTGGGCCGCACCCGTCCCGACAGGTGCTCGCGTCGATGGCCCGGGCGCTGCTGCTCAGCCGGGACGAGCGGGAGTACCTGTTCCGGGTCGCCGGCGAGACCGCACCGCCGGCCGGCGGGCCGAGCCGGGTGGTGCCATCCGGGCTGCGGCACCTGATCGACGCGATGACCGAGACCCCGGCGTACCTCGTCGACGCCGCGTACCAGGTACTGGCCTGGAACCGCCTGGCCACGTACTTCGTGGGGGATCTCGCGGCCGTGCCGGACGCGAACCGCAACATGATTCGCTGGACCTTCCGGCAGCCGGCGACCAGCAGTCACTGGACCGACGCCGAAACACTCCGGTTCGTCCGCAGCACCGTGGCGGACCTGCGTGCCGCCTACGGCCGTTACCCGGCCGACCCGACGATCCGTGAGCTGGTGACCGAGCTGCTCGGCACCTCGCCCCGGTTCGCACAGCTCTGGGCCGAGCACGAAGTCGAGGCACGCCGCCCCACAGTGAAGCGCGTGCCACACCCGGGCCTGGGGCCGTTGGAGTTCGAGTGCCGTGTGCTGCTGGTGCCGGAGACCGACCAGCGGATGATCGTCTACGTCCCCGAGCCCGGCTCGCCGACCCAGGCGGCGTTCCGCCGGGTCGCCGAGCGCGTCAACTCCTGACCTCGCCGAGGAGCGCTATACCTCACAGTCATAGTTATGACTGTGAGGTATAGCGCTCACCGGGACATCAGCCGCCGGAAGGCCGGCGGCTGCGTTCAGTTGGGCAGGTAGGCGAAGGTGTCCGGGTGTGCGCCCTGCCGGCCGGCCGCACCCTTGTCCAGCGCGGTGATCCGCTCCATCGCCGCGTCGTCCAGCTCGAAGTCGAAGATCCGGATGTTCTCCTCGATCCGCTTGGGGGTGGTCGACTTCGGGAAGATGATGTCGCCGCGCTGCACATGCCAGCGGAGCACCACCTGCGCCGGGGTCCGGCCGAGTTCCTCGGCGATGTCGACCACCGTCGGGTCGTCGAGCACCTTGCCCTGCGCGATGGGCGACCACGCCTCGGTGAGGATGTTGTGCTCGCGACCGTAGGCGCGGACCTCGTCGTTGCCGAAGTACGGGTGCGCCTCGATCTGGTTGACCGCCGGCACGACGCTCGCCTCGTCGGCCAGCCGTTGCAGGTGCGACACCTGGAAGTTCGACACGCCGACCGAGCGGGCCCGACCGTCGCGCTGGAACTCCTCCAGCACCTTCCAGGTCGAGACGAAGTCACCGTCGTACAGGGTCGGCAGTGGCCAATGGATCAGGAACAGGTCGATGTAGTCCATCTTCAGCGCCGAGAGGGTCGATTCGAACGCCTTGCGGGCGTCGTCGGGGCGGTGGAAGGCGTTGCTCAGCTTGCTGGTCACGTAGACCGCGCTGCGGTCGAGACCGGAGACGCGCACCGCCTCGCCGACCTCGGCCTCGTTGCCGTACATCTCGGCGGTGTCGATGTGCCGGTAGCCCGCCTCGAGCGCGGTGGTCACCGCCGCGACGGTGTCCTTCGGCTCGATCTGGAACACCCCGAAGCCGAGCTGCGGAATGGTGGTGCCGTCGTTCAAGCTGATGTCGGGAATGGCGTTCGCCATTGCGGCTCCTTCGCGTCATCGTCGTTGCCTGTCATCCATACCCGGACGGCAGGTCGAATCACCGCACAACCTGGGGTGACGAGCGCAACGCGGAAGCGGTTCACCCGGTCGTGTCGAACAGCACCGGCCAGGGTCGTGCCGCCGGCGCGGACGCCGCGGCCGGCGCGGGCGCGGCGGGCTGGGCGTCGGCCAGCACCTCCGCGGCGAGTTGACCGAACATCGCCGCCGCCGGGTGCGCCGACCGGTCCG
Organism: Micromonospora sp. NPDC049645; assembly: GCF_040675155.1. Classification (NCBI taxonomy): domain Bacteria; kingdom Bacillati; phylum Actinomycetota; class Actinomycetes; order Micromonosporales; family Micromonosporaceae; genus Micromonospora; species Micromonospora sp. NPDC049645. Next base: position 333,890 of record NZ_JBFAOI010000006.1, on the reverse strand, counting down.
GCCAGGCCGCCGAGGTGCGCTTGGCCAGCGGCGCGTCGGTGATCGGCCGCCAGGCGATCCGCGGTTCCCGGCGGGCCACCGCCGCCGGTTCCACGGCCACCCCGCCGCCGGCCAGCACCAGCCCGAAGAGGAACTCCGGGTTGCGGGCGGGGCGCACCCGCGCCGGTTGCCAACCATGCTGTCGGCACACCGCCAGCAGGTGGTCGTGCCAGCCGGGAGCGGTGGCGCGGGGCGCGGCCACCAGATCCTGACCGGCCAGCGACGCGAGTGTCACCGCACGGCCGCGGGCCAGCGGCGAGGTACGCGGCAGGAGCACCCCCAGGGGTACGTCGACCGGGGCGCCGAAACGCAGCCCGTCCGCCGTCACCGGGTGGTGCACGAGCCCCACGTCCAGGGTCCGCTCGGTGAGCATCCGCACCTGCTCGGCGGTGGTCAGCTCGTGCAACTCCACGTCCAGGCCGGGGGCCCGGGTGGTGAGCCCGTCCAGCAGCGAGCGCAGCGTCACGGCGGGTGTCTCCGGTGGCACCCCGGCCCGGAGTACGCCCAACTCGCCAGCGCGGATCTGGCCCATCAGGCTGCGCAGCCGGCCCTCGCCGGCGAGCAGTTCCTCCGCCTCGCCGAGCAGCAGCTCACCGGCGGTGGTGAGGCGCACCTGGCGGCGGGACCTGTCGAACAGCTCGACCGTCAGCTCCCGCTCCAGCCGTTGGATCGACTGGCTCAGCGGCGGTTGGGCCATGCCGAGCAGCTCCGCGGCCCGCCCGAAGTGCAGCTCGTGCGCGACCACCACGAAGTGCCGCAGGTGCCGGAGCAGATCCACGGCCGGGACCCTACGCCAGCGTGAGCAGGACGCCGGTGGATACCGTGCTGGCGTGGACGTGGAGGAACGTGTCGAGGCCATCTTCGCCGCCGCTGGTGTGACGGCCAGCCTGCACGTCGTCGACCTGGACGCCGTCGACCTCGACGGCCCGGCTCGCGGGACCCGGGAGGTAGGGGTGCGGGCCGACGAGCAGGTGGTGATCGCCTCGATCTTCAAGGTCCTGCTGGTGCTGGAGTTCGCCCGTCAGGTCGAGGCCGGCCAGCTGGATCCGACCGAGCGGGTTCTGGTCACCGCCGCCGACCGGCTCGGCGGGTGGGGTTTGGCCGGTTGCTCCGACGACGCCGAGGTGTCCCTGCGCGACCTCGCCTACTTCGCCATGTCGGTCAGCGACAACACCGCCGCCGACCTGCTGCTGCGCCGGGTCGGCCCGGACCTGCTGCCGATGCTCGCCACCGAGCTGGGGCTGACCCGCACCCGCGTCCTCGGCGGCCCCCGGGACCTCGTCGAGGTGATGCTCGCCGACGTGGGTGCGCGCACCGAGGCGGAGTTCGCCAGGATCTTCCCCACTCTTCCGGCGGAGCGGGTCTGGGCCATGCGGGTCGTCGATCCGTCGCGCACCACCTCCAGCACGGCCCGGGAGATCACCCGGTTGCTCACGCTGATCTGGCGGGACGAGGCCGGACCGCCCGCAGCCTGCGCGATGGTCCGCGCCTGGATGGCCCGTCAGCTCTTCTGGACCCGGCTGGCCGCCGGCTTTCCGCCCGGCGTCCGGGTGTCCGGGAAGACCGGCACCCTGCCCGGGCTGCACCTGGAGGCCGGGGTCGCCGAATATCCCGACGGCGGCCGTTACGCGATCGCCGTCTTCGCCCGTGCCGAGCAGTTGACCCCGCGCCGTATCGACGTGGACCTGGCGATGGGGGAGGCCGCCCGGACGGCCGTCGAGGCGCTGCGTGGCAATTGATTTCACACCCGTCCGAGGGTCGGCGCACCGCCGCTGAACAGGTCCGATATGCGGCGGCGTATCGGGGCCGACGGCCTCTGATCTTGGACCGGGGTCGGGTGGCGCTGGTTGGGTCGTGTCGACCGATCACCCGACCACGGGGAGTAGATCCACATGCCCAACCTCGACCGCCGCCGCTTCCTGCGCGACGCCGCCGCCACCACCGCCCTGGTCTCCGCCGGCGGCCTCGCCGTCGGCGGCACCGCCCCGGCCCAGGCCGCACCGACGGCCGCCGCGCCCACGCCGACCGCTCGCCGCACGGGCGCGGTGAGTTTCCGCTGGTGGGGTACGGCCGGCTGGCGCATCGACATCGGGGACCGGACGGTGCTGGTCGACCCCTTCCTCAGCCGGATCGACACCGGCCTGTTCGCCGGGGCCTTCGACACCGCCACCCCGTTGACCGTGCGCACCGACGTGATCGACCCGCGCGTCGACCGGGCCACGACGGTGCTGGTCACGCACACCCACTGGGACCACTTCATGGACGTGCCGTACATCGCCGAGCGCACCGGAGCGCGGGTGTTCGGCACGCTCACCGCGTACCACCTCGGATTGGCCTACGGAGTGCCGGCGGCCCAGCTCAGCGCGGTCAAGGGTGGCGAGGTGCTCGACTTCGGCGACCACCGCATCGAGGTGGTCAGCTCGTTGCACAGCCGCAACGCGGCGTACTCGGTGGCCTTCCCCGGGGTGCGGGTGAGCCAGCCGGCGCTGCCGGCGACCATCGGCGACCTGCCGGAGGGTGACACGCTGGGCTACCTGCTGCGCGTCGACGACGGCCCGTCGGTGTACTTCACCGGGGCCAGCGACGTCGCCGAGCGGAACCTGACCGGCCTGGCACCGGACGTGGCCATGGTGGCCATGCAGAGCGCCACCACCACCGGCGACTACCTGCCCCGACTGCTGGCCGCCCTGGAGTACCCGAAGGTCGTGGTGCCGGTGCACTACGACAACTTCGAGACCCCGTTGCAGAACCCGCCGGTCGTCGCGCCGACCGACCGCACCCGGCTGAACGAGATGATCGCGGCGATTCGCCGGATCTCGCCGCGCAGCCGGGTCCTCGTGCCCGAGTACGAGACCGCGTACCACTTCTGAGCGGCACCGGTGCGGGGCCGCGGGGCCGCGACCCCGCACCGGGTCAGCCGGCGGTCAGCTCGGCCAGGGCGCGCACCGACTTCCAGTTGCGGGTCGTGGCCACCACGCCGAGCTTCTTCTCCAGGTACGCGTTGGTGAACTTCGACCGACCGTAACCGCCGTCGACGAAGTGCAGGAACACCTCCCGGCCGGTCACCGTGAACGACACGTTCTCACCACCGGGCACGGTCAGCGCGTCCACCGTGGACTTCCCGGGTGCGGTCGCGAGGAACGCCACCAGCAGTCTCGTCGGGTCGTCCTCCCGGTCGGCGTACGGATTGCCGCCGGCCACCGCCGCCAACTCCCGGCCGCTGCGCACCAACACCGGCACGGTCAACGCCAGCTCGTCGGTGAGCGCCCGCTCGATCCCGGCGGCCAGCTTCTCCGCGTCGCGCACCGTGCTGCCGAAGGCGACGTTGCCACTCTGCAGGTACGTCTTGACGTCCTCGTGGCCGAGGTCGGTGACGATTCGGCGCAGGTCCGCCATCGCCAATCGGGTGGTGCCGACGTTGACCCCGCGCAGCAGAGCGACGTACCGGGTCATGACTCCTCCTCGGGTGCGGACCGAACCGGCTCAGCGTAGGCCGCCCGGCCCGACCAGGCCCGTCTCGTACGCCACGATGACCAGTTGCGCCCGGTCGCGAACCGCCAGCTTGGTCAGCAGCCGCCCGACGTGCGTCTTGACCGTGGCCTGGCTGAGGTTGAGGTGCGCGGCCAGCTCCGCGTTGGACAGGCCCCGGGCGATCAACGCGAGCACCTCCCGTTCCCGATCGGTCACCCCGTCGAGCTGTCGGGGCAACGGTCGGGTCGGCTCGGGCTGACGGGCGAACTCGTCGATCAACCGACGGGTTACCGTCGGCGCGAGCAGCCCCTCCCCGGCGGCGACCACCCGGATACCGGTCAGCAGGTCCGCCGGCGGGGTGTCCTTGAGCAAGAATCCGCTGGCCCCGGCGCGCAGCGCCCCGTAGACGTACTCGTCGAGGTCGAACGTGGTCAGGATGATGACCCGGGTGCCGGCCGTCGCCGGGTCGGCGCAGATCCGCCGGGTCGCCTCGATGCCGTCCATCTCCGGCATCCGGACGTCCATCAGCACCACGTCCGGCCGGTGCTGCCCGGTCAGCGCGACGGCCTGTACCCCGGTGCCCGCCTCACCGACGGTGGTGCAGTCCGGGCTGAGGTCGACCAGCAGCCGGAAGCTGCCGCGCAGCAGCGCCTGGTCGTCGGCGATCAGCACGCGGATCATGCGGCCACCCGGTAGGGGAGGCTGGCCGTCACCGCGAAGCCACCGTCGGAGCGTGGGCCGGCGCGCAACGTTCCGCCGTGCAGCGCCACCCGTTCCCGCATACCGATCAACCCGTGCCCCTCCCCGCCGATCAGAGCCGGACGTTGGCCGTCGTCGGTCACCTCAACCCGCACCTCGTCGGGCAGGACGGTCACCGTGGCCCGGCAGGCGGCCGGCGCAGCGTGCTTCACCACGTTGGTCACCGCCTCCTGCACGATGCGGTACACCGCGAGGCCCACCGACTCCGGCACCGCGCCGGCCGGTTCCTCCCGCCGGACGTCGAGCCGGACGTCGACACCGCCGATCGCCGCCTGCCGGGCGAGGGCCGGCAGCTCGTCCAGCCCGGGCGTCGGCGCGTACGGGGTGTCCTCGCGCAGGACGCCCAGCACCCGACGCACGTCGGTCAGCGCGGTGCGCCCGGTCTCCTCGATGACCCGGAGGGCGGCGCCCGCCTCGCGGGGGTCGGCCTCGGCGACGTGGTTGGCCACGGCCGCCTTCACCACGATGAGGCTCAACGTGTGCGCGACCACGTCGTGCAGCTCACGCGCCACCCGTAACCGCTCCTCCGTGGCGGCCTGCCGGACCAGCTGGTCACTCTGGCGGACGGCGAGGGCGCGTCGTTCCCGGATCAGCCAGCCGATCACCCAGGCGGGCGCGACGATGACGGTGGCGTAGACCACCGCGCCGGTGCGTGACCAGAGGTCACCCGCTGTCAGCACCAGGGCGACGCCCACCAGGGCGAGACAACCGGCGGCGCAGAGCATCGACCGGCGGGTGGGCGTCGACACGGCCACCGTGTAGAAGGACAGGCCGATGGCGAACGCCGGCGCGGCGGCGGCGAAGTTGGGTATCACCCCGGTGATCAGGGCGACGGTGGCGACGGAGCTGATCACGACGGCCACCGTCATCGGCCACCGCCGCCGCACGGCCAGCGGCAGCCCCAGCGCCATTCCGACAAGCACCGACACCCAGAGCGGCTCGCGTACGCCACCGTGCAGCGGTGACGCCAGCGCCGCGTACGGGCAGAGCAGCCCGCCGACGGCCACCGCCAGCAGAGCGTCCACGGTGTACAGGTCCACCGGCCGCATCCGTCGGGTCAGCAGGAGAGCGGTCACCCGTCGAACGGTATCGGCGGGTGGGGCCGACCGCGTCCGCCTGCTGGTGGTCATCCCGGAGGATGACGTGCCGACGCCCGCGGGCCTTCGGCTCCACCCCGGGGAGGGTCGGAAAGTGCCGGCTGCGGCCCGACGCGCCGGCGCGCCGCATTCGAGACCGTAACGGCCATGAGCACACAGACGGTGACCCTGACGGGGTTACGCGCGGTGTACGGCACCGCGACTCGGCGGGTGACCGCGCTCGACGGCGTGACCACCAGCTTCGCGAGCGGCACGTTCACGGCGGTGATGGGCCCGTCGGGCTCGGGAAAGTCCACCCTGCTGCACTGCGCGGCGGGGTTGGACCGCCCGACCGAGGGGATCGTCACGATCGACGGCGTACGCCTCAACGACCTCGGCGAGGACGCGTTGACCCGGTTGCGGCGGGACCGGATCGGCTTCGTGTTCCAGGCGTTCAACCTGGTGTCCACGCTGACCGCCGCGCAGAACGTCGAGTTGCCGTCACGCCTGGCCGGCCGCCGACCGCCGGCCCGGGACGTCGCCGCCGCGCTGGCCGCCGTCGGCCTGGTTGACCGGGCCGGACACCGGCCGAGCGAGCTGTCCGGTGGTGAGCAGCAGCGCGTCGCGGTGGCCCGAGCGCTGATCACCCGACCGGCGGTGGTCTTCGCCGACGAGCCGACCGGGGCACTGGACAGCGTGTCCTCGCGGCAGGTGCTTCGGCTGTTGCGTGCGCTCGTCGACTACCACGGGCAGACCGTCGTGATGGTGACCCACGATCCGGCCGCCGCCGCGTACGCCGACCGGGTCCTCCTGCTCGCCGACGGCCGCGTCGTCGACGAGCTGACCGGCGGGATCACCGCCGCTGCCGTCGCCGCGCGGATCGCCGAGCGGGAGACCGAGCTGGTCGAGACGACTGTGGAGCGGTCGTGGTGAGCGTCCGGCGGTCGGCGAGCGCGTTCGTGGCCGTCGCCATCGGGGTCACGCTGGTCGCGGCGGCCACCCTGCTGCTCGCTTCCGGGCGTCCGCAGGTGCCGGACCGGCTGGCGCGGGCGGCGGTCGTGGTGCAGAGCCCCGAGGCGGGCGCGTCGGCTGACCAGTTCGTGCCGACCCGGCCCTGGTCGGCCGGTACGGCGGCGGACCTGGTCGGCAGGCTGGCCGGTCTACCGGGCGTCGTGGCGGCGGTGCCGGACCGGACGTTCTACGCCCAGCCGCTCGTCGATGGCCGGCCCTCGGCCGCCGACACCCGGCGGGAGGACGCCTACCAGGGGCACGGCTGGTCCAGCGCCCAACTGGGTGGGGTGCGCCTCACGGCCGGCGAACCGCCGCGCGGACCGGGTGAGGTGGTGGTCGACCGCGCGGTCGGGCTGCGGACTGGCGCGCCGGTCACCCTGCTCACCGCGGCGGGCCCGGAGCCGTACACCGTCACCGGTCTCGTCGGCGGGCCCGGCGTCCATGTCGCGGACGACGTCGCCGCCGCGCTTGCCCCCGGCGTCCGGGCCATCGGCCTGGTGCTCGCGCCGGGGGCCGACCCCGAGCGGGTCGCCACGGCGGCTCGCGGAGTCGTCGGCGGCGACGGGCGGGTGCTCACCGGCGACGAGCGTGGTGCGCTGGAGCCGCGCGGCGACGCCCGCACCCGGTGGATCGGCATGCAGGTGCTCACCGCCACGGCGGCCCTCGCCGGCTTCGTCACGGTGTTCGTGGTCGCCTCCACCTTCGCGTTCACCGTCGCGCAGCGCCGCCGTGAGCTGGGCCTGCTGCGCGCCGTCGGCGCCACCGGTCGCCAGGTCCGCCGCATGGTCCACGCGGAGGCCCTCGCCGTCGGCGTCTCGGGGGGTCTCGTCGGCCTGCTGGTGGGCGCGGCGCTCGCGCCGCTGCTCGGTCGGCTGCTCGTCGACTTCGGCTACGAACCGTCGACCTTCCGGGTCCGCTACGAACTCTGGCCGGTGGCGGTGTCGCTCGCCGCCGGGCCGGTGATCGCGCTGCTGGCGGTCTGGTCGGCGTCGCGCCGAGCGGCCCGGGTCAGCCCGTTGGAGGCGCTGCGCGAGGCGGCGGTGGAGCAGCGGCCGATCGGGTGGCTGCGGGGCGGCACGGGGGCGGCGCTCGTCGCGGCCGGTGCCGCTCTCAGCGTCGGCACGGCGACCGCCGACGAGGCCCGGGTGGCCGCGCAGTACGCCCTCTACGCGGTGATGGCGCTGGTGGCCGGTGCCACCGTGCTCGCCCCGGCGGTGGTCGGCCCGCTGGTGCGGCTGCTGCGCTCGCCGGTGCGTCGGCCCGGTGGCGCGATCGGCATGCTGGTGCGGGGCGCGGCGTTGACCGCCACCCGACGGACCGCCGCCATCGCCGCGCCGGTGCTGCTCACGGTCGCGTTCGCGGTCCTGGTGTCCGGAATGGTGCGCACCACCAGCGCCGCGTACGCGGCGGGTCGGGCCGACAACGTGAACGCCGGCTGGATCGTCGTGCCCGACCGGGCGCCCGGCCTGTCCGACCGCGCCGTCGCGGCGACCGGTGGCACCGCCCTCCTGCCGACCACCGTCTACCGCACCAACCCGGGCACGTCGCCGGCGGACCGGCCGATGACGGCGCTCGGCGTGGAGCCGGAGGGCTTCGCCGCCGCGAACCGGGCGCTCAGCGTCGTCTCCGGCTCACTCGGCGACCTGACGGGTGCCGACACGGTGGTGGTCACCGTCTCGGCGAACCGGCTGCCGTCCGAGCCGTACCCGGTGGTCTTCGCGGACGGCACGGTGGTGTCGTTGCGCGTCGTCGCCGTGGTCACCGACACCTCGATCCCCGGCGACCTGCTGCTGCCCCGGGCCGTGGTACGAGCCCACGACCCGTCGGCGCTGACGTCCACCGTGTACGTCCGGGACCGGATCGACCCTCCCGTCGGCGCGCGGATCCTCGACGTCGCGGCGTGGGCGGCCGAGGCGGACGCCGCCGAGGACCGCCTCGTCTGGCTCTTCACGGTGTTGCTGATCGGGGTGTCCGCCGGCTACGGGGCCATCGCGGTGGCCAACACGCTGCTGCTGGCCGCCGCCGGCCGCGCGGCGGACCTGCGGCTGATCCGGCTGGCCGGGGCGACCCGACGGCAGGTCATCTGGTTGGTCACGGCCGAGTCCGCTCTGGTGGTCCTGATCGGCGCGTTGCTGGGCGGCGTTGTCGCGTTCGTCGGCCTGCTCAGCATCCGCGCCGGCCTCGCCGAGCAGGTCGGCGCACCCGTCGACCTGGTGGTGCCGTGGCCGGTGGTCGCCGGGGTCGTGGGGCTGTGCCTGCTGCTCGCGGTGCTGTCCAGTGTGCTGCCGACGTGGCGGTCGCTGCGGCACCGTCCGGCCCGGACACCCGTCGGCCTCGTCGGATGACCGTGCCCCCGCCCGGGCGGTGGGACCGCTACCGTCCACGAATGCGATCCGCGCGCCCGGTCGGGCTGTTCCTCTCCGCCATCGCCGTCCTGCTGTGGGCGTACGGCCTGACCAGGTGGCAACCGCTGACCGAACCGCTCGGCCCGTGGTCGGAGCATCTGCCGGGCAACAACGCCTACTGGGCGCGTGACCTGCGGTTCATGGCGATCATGGCGGTGCCGCTCGGGTTGGTGTTGGCCGGGCGGGGGCGGGCGCGGTGGAGCGGCCCGGCGGTGGTGCTGGGCGGCTGCTGGGTCGCCGCCGACGTGGCGATCGACCGGGCCGACCCGATCGGCGTCGACGCGACGGTGCTGCTCGCCGTCGCCGGCTGCGCCGTGCTCGGCGTGGTCGCGGCGATCCTGCTCTGGTGGGAGCGCCGCACGCCGCCGGCGTGGGAGCCCGGCACGCCGCCGGCCGGCGACCGGCGGGTGCTGACCGGCGCGGCCTGCGTGGCCGGGGTGCTGACACTGGTGGCGGCCGGTATGGAGTCACCGACCGACCGGGAGCCGGAGCTGAACCAGGGCGCGCTGACGACCGGGGCGCTGCTGGTGGCACTGGCCGTCGGCGCGGCGTTGGCGGCGGCTCCGGCGCGGACCCGGGCTCGGGTCGGCCTGGCGGCCGGTCTCATCGTGGCCGCCCTGCTCGGCGTCGGGCTGGTCCGTGCCGTCGCGCCCAGCGAACGGCTCCTGCCGGAGGCCGCTCTCGGGGCGGTGCTGCTCACCGGGGTCACCCTGCTGGCGTGGGACTGGCCGGGCGGCCGGCCGATCTGGCGGCACCACGCCCTCGCCGCGCTCATCGCGTTGGTGGGCCCGCTGCTGTTCCTGGTGGCCATCGGCATCACCATGATTTTCACGCTGCCGATCGGCCCGGCGTTCACCGCGCTGGCCGGCAACAGTCCGATCCACGCCGCCGACTCCGATCTGCTGGTCTCCCTGGCCGGGCTGATCGCCGGGCTGGGAGTGGCCCTGCTGTTGGCGCGGCCCAGCGTCGAGGACCGTCGGCGGCTCAGATAGCTCACTCGACGACCGGCAGCACGACCTCGTTGCGGCGCAGGAACCACGGCTTCCACGGTGGGTCGAAGCGCGCGTACCGGATCGCGCCGGTCGGTTGCAGCCCGGCCGCCGTCACCGCGCGGCCGAGCATGGTGGCTCGTTGGCTGAACGCCTGCTCCGTCCACCGCCCGGAGAACCGCATCGCCGCCGCCAGCCGCGCCGGAACCGCACGGATCCGCACCCGGGTGTCCACCGGCTCGGGCAGGGTGGCGGTGGTGAAGGTGGCCGGCATGACGAACTGGATCAGGTACGCGCCCGGCCACTCGCCCTCGATCTGCACCACCGGCACGGTCATGGCGATCTTCGCCGAGCCGCCGGCCGCCGCCGTCGCCGGCGCGGCAGAGCCGATCGGGTGCCGGGCCCGATTGGCGCCGCCGAGGTACGCGGCCAGCGGCCGGAACGCCTCGATCGGCGCCCGGGTGAACGACGCCTGGATCTGCATCTCGGCGACCAGGTGGGCGGGGTACCGACGCAGCTCGAAGCCGGGGTGTCGGGACACCACCCGGTACGGCTGCTGTTCGGTCATCGCGCGGCTCCCAGGGTCTGCTGGGACAGACGCTACCGCCCGTCCGGCTCCCGCTCGGCCGAAGTCGGCTGCTCGGGCCCGGCGGCGAGAGCCCGGGTGGTCGACCGCCAGTACTGTCGTTTCCCCTCGTCGCGCAGCACTACCCCGATCAGGCCCAGCTCCCGGCGCAACTCTCGGGCGTCGTCGCGGCGGTCGCGCTGGATCGCCCGTTCCCGGGCGCGCAGCAGGGCGTCCGCGCCGGCCGGCAGTCCGGGCAGGTCGGGCACCCACAGGCGGTACGTGGACCGGTGCGGGTCGTCGTCCGCCCAGCCCCAGCCGTGCGTCCGGAACGCCGACGCCAGTTCGGCGGCCGACAGGTCGGTCGGCTCCCGGACCAGTTCCGCGCCGTCGGCGTCGAGCAGCACCAGGTGCTTGTCGGCGAGGAAGGCCACCCGGGCGTCGACCCGTGCGACCGTCCGGTCCTGGTCGGAGCGGCGCAGCCGGACCTGCGCCGCGTCCACGGTGACGATGAGTCGTTCGGCGGTGCCGATCCCGGCGACGACCAGGCCGGCCAGCACGCCCACCGCGATGGTGCCGGCGGTGGCCTGCGGTTCGGGCAGCCGGTCCAGCCACTCGACCAGGTCGCCGAACGGCACCCAGGGCAGCCGGGCCAGCCAGCCCGTCGTCGCCGCGAGGAGCCACCCGGCGCCCGCGCCGAGCAGTGGGAAGCCACCCCACATGACCGCCAGCTCCAGCGGGCCGCCGCTGACCACGGTGCGGGGACGGTAGCCGGCGGCGTCCATGGTCAGGACACCTCGCGGCGCAGGGTCCGGAACAGCCCGGCGGCCAGCGGCAGGACCATCCAAACGAGCAGTGACACCGCTATCCGCCCCCACTGCTCACCGGTGAGCGCGTCGCTGCTGAACAACGGTTCCATGGTCTTGCTGGTGTCCAGCCAACCGGACGGGCCGCGCAGGGGCCGGACCATCTCGCCGAGCACACCCCAGAGGGTGGGCAGCAGCAGGTAACCGACGATCGCCAGGGGCGGGTTGAGCAGCAGCAGACCGAAGGCGGCGCCCATCAGCACGCCGGTGACCTGGAAGATCACCGCGTTCAGGATCAGTGACCCGTCGAACTGCCAGGTGCCCGCGCCGCCGAGGGCGGACGCCAGCAGCGTCCCGACGGCGGCGACGGCGAGGCTGGCCAGCACCGAGGCGAGCGCGGTCAGCGACACGGCGATCAGCTTCGCGGCCACCACCCGCTCCCGGCGGGGCACCAGCGCGTACGTGGTGAGGGCGGTGCGTTGCGACCACTCGCTGGTGATGGAGAGGATGCCGAGCACCGGCAGCAGCACTCCGATCGGCAGCAGCGAGGGCGTGAAGAAGTTGAGGAAGGTCTGGTCGGCGTCCTCGGCGTAGATCAGTTGCAGGGTGACGATCACGGCGGTGATCAGGCCGATGGTGATCAGCAGCCAGCGGCCGGCCCGGGTGTCGACGAGCTTGCGCAGCTCCACGAGGGTGAGCCGGAGCAGCGACGGTCGGCGTACCGGAGTGTGGTGCCGGGGCGCGACGGGCCCGGCGGTGGGCGCGGTGGTGGTGGTCATCGGACGGCCTCCTTGGTGGATTCGCCGGCGGTCAGGGTGAGGAAGAGCTGTTCGAGGCCGCCGCCGCTGGCGGGACGCAGCTCAGCGAGGGCGACGCCGGCATCGGCGGCGGCCTGGCCGACCGCCTCGGCGTCGGCCTGCACGAGCAACCCCTCCGAGCTGTCGGCGGCGGTCAGGTCGGCCGCGTCCAGAGCCCGGCGCAGCCCGGCGTCGTCGCGGGCCCGGACCACCGTCCCGCCGCCGGCCAGCAGGTCGTTCTTGTCGCCCTGGGCCACGATCCGGCCACCCCCGATCACCACCAGCCGGTCCGCGACCGCCTCCACCTCGCGCAGCAGGTGGGAGGAGAGCAGCACGGTGCCGCCCCGGTCGGCGAAGTCGCGCAGCAGGCCGCGCATCCAGAAGATCCCCTCCGGGTCCAGGCCGTTGGCCGGCTCGTCGAGGATCAGCACCCGGGGGTCGCCGAGCAGCGCGTGCGCCAGCCCGAGCCGCTGGCGCATGCCCAACGAGTACGCCCGGACCCGACGCTTCGCGGCCACCGCGTTCAACCCGACCAGGTCGAGCTTCGCGTCGACCTCGCGCCGGTCCAGACCCATGGTGTACGCGGACAGCGTCAACGCCTCGCGGCCGGTGCGCCCGGCGTGCTGGGCGGAGGCGTCCAGCAGCACACCGACCTCCCGCCCCGGGTTGGGCAGGTTCCGGTACGGGTGTCCGGAGACGGTGGCGCGGCCGGCGGTCGGCGTGGTGAGCCCGCAGATCATGCGCATGGTCGTCGACTTGCCGGCGCCGTTGGGGCCGAGGAAGCCGGTGACGGTGCCCGGCTCGCACTGGAATGACACGTCGTCCACGGCCGGGTGTGGCCCGTACCGCTTGGTGAGGTTCTCCACGGTGATCATGTCGTCGAGCCTGCCCGCGCCGCCCGGCCATCCGCTGCGGCCACCGGTCGCTGCCGTGTCGACCTTGGTCGACCGGCGGGTCTCGACTTTGGTAGCTGGTCGTGTCGCCCGTCGGCTGCCTAGCATGGCGTCGTGACCAGCCTCGCCGTCCCGGAGCACCCCTGGCTGCTGCCGGGGGAGCTGGTGGTGCCGGCCGAGCCTGACCGGGCCACCCGGCGACCACGCCGCACCACTCGGGACTGGGCGGTCGACACGCTGGCCTTCGTGCTCGGCCTGGTCTGGGTGCTGTTCGTCACCGCGGACGCCCTGTCGCCCGATCCGGCGATGTCCGTTCCCCTGCCGCACGTCTGGATGACGGTCGTGGACGCGCTGCTCGGGCTGGTCTGCTGCGGTCTGCTCTGGTTGCGTCGGCGGTGGCCACTCGGGCTGGTGGTGGCCACCCTCCCGCTGACGCTGTTCTCGATGGCGTCCGCCGTCCCGCTGCTGATCTTCTATTTCACGGTGGTGGTGCACCGGCGGACGGCTGTCGCGGTGGCGGTGACGGGTGTCGGTCTGGTCACCAACATGGTCTTCAGCTGGCTGCGTCCGGACCCGAGCATGCCGTACTGGGCCACCGCGCTGTGGGGTGTGTTACTCAGCTTCGGCGTGCTGGCCTGGGGGATGTTCGTCCGGGCCCGGCGGCAGTTGATCGTGTCGCTGCGGGAGCGGGCCGAGCGGGCCGAGGCGGAGCAGCAGTTGCGGGTCGCGCAGGCCCGCCACCTCGAACGCACCCGGATCGCCCGGGAGATGCACGACGTCCTGGCCCACCGGATCTCGCTGCTCAGCCTGCACGCGGGCGCGTTGGAGTTCCGCCCGGACGCGCCGGCCGACGAGGTGGCCCGCGCCGCCGGGGTGATCCGGGGCAGCGCGCACGCCGCCCTTCAGGATCTGCGGGAGGTGATCGGGGTGCTTCGGGCCGAGGACGACGGAGACGCCCCGGAGCCGCCGCAACCCACCCTCGCCGATCTGCCGACCTTGATCGCCGAGTCGCGGTCGGCCGGGGTACGGGTCAACGTCAGCGACAGCGTCGCCACGCCCGAGCAGGTGCCGGCGGCGCTGGGCCGGGCTGCGTACCGGATCGTGCAGGAGGGGCTGACGAACGCCCGCAAGCACGCGGCCGGCGCTGCGGTCACCGTGGACGTGGCCGGCGGGCCGGGCGCCGGGCTGACCGTGGCGATCGGCAACCGTTGGCCGGTCGGCGCACCGACCGGCGGCACGCTGCCGGGTGCCGGCACGGGCCTGGTCGGCATCAGCGAACGGGTCACCCTCGCCGGCGGGCGGCTCGCCTACGGTCGGGACGACACCGGTGACTTCCGGCTGGCCGCCTGGCTGCCGTGGCCGGCGTGACCGACCCGACCGGGCCGCCGGACGCGACCGACCCGGCCGGTGCTGCCGGGCCGCCGGTGCGCGTGCTGATCGTGGACGACGACGCGCTGGTGCGGGCCGGGCTCTCGATGATCCTCGGTGGCCTGCCGGACCTGACCGTGGTCGGCGAGGCGGCCGACGGTGGCGAGGTGCCGGCGGCCGTCGCGGCGTACGCCCCGGACGTGGTGCTGATGGACATCCGGATGCCCCGGGTCGACGGGCTGACCGCCACCGAGGCGCTGCGGGCCCAGCCGCACCCGCCGGAGGTGCTGGTGTTGACCACCTTCGACGCCGACGAGCAGGTGTTGCGGGCGCTTCGCGCCGGGGCGGCCGGTTTCCTGCTCAAGGACACCCCACCGGCGGAGATCGTGCGCGCCGTACGCCGGGTCGCGGCGGGTGAGGCGACGCTCTCCCCGACGGTGACCCGCACGTTGATCGCCCACGTGACCGCCGCCGCCCCCGGCCCGGTCGGCCCGGACCCGCGCCGGGAACGGGCGCTGCGGCTACTCACCGGGCTTAGCGAGCGGGAGCGGCAGGTGGCGGTCGCGTTGGGGCGCGGCCACACCAACGCGGAGATCGCGGGGGAGTTGTTCATGAGCGTGGCGACGGTGAAGGCGTACGTCTCCCGGCTGCTGACCCGACTGGAGCTGAACAACCGGGTCCAGGTGGCGCTGCTCGTGCACGACGCCGGCCTCGTCTGACGTCCCTCCGGTCGGAAGGATCTGCTTACCGGGTACCGGAATTGAACTTTCGTCCGGTGTCCGCCGTACCCATGGCCGAGGATGTCGGTGCGGTGGGTCCGCCGTACCGCTGCCGAACTGCGGGAGGCCTGCCGTGCGAGTTGGTGAGCAGTCGACGGATCCCATCGACCTGGTACTGGGTGAGGTGCCAATGCCGGCACCGCTGACCCCGGAGGATGTCCGGCTCGCGGTCCGGGCGGTGGTCGTGCACACCGCCGAGGAGTGGCCCACCGGGCCGCTGTGCCGCAACGACGGCGCCTCCTACCCGTGCCGCCTGCACCGCTGGGGGCGACGGGTGTTGGAGACACACGGGCTCAACGAGCGGCAGATCGAGGCGTTGATCCGGCACGGCAATCCGTTCGTGCACGTACCGTTCCCGTTCACGGCGACCGGGCCGTCGCGGCAGCAGGCCGCGCGGGTCGTCCCCCAGGGCATCCGGCCCACCGCTGCTGGCCGGCCGGTGACTCCCCCCGTCACCGCGCCGCGCTGGCCCCGGGCGAGCTGAGCGCGCAACCCCTCCGCCCACCTGACCCGGGGCGACACGACGTCGGCCCGGCGCGAAGATTCCCCCTCCGCGTCGGGCCGACGTCGCTCTGGCCGGCAGGCTCAGTCGTTGCCGGCCCCGACCCCGCAGTCCGGGGCGGACCAGCTCGTCGTGTTCGAGCTGCTGTCGCTGTTGTTCTCCCGCCGCGAGTCGACGTGCACGTGGTCGTCGTGGTCGGGGTAGCCCGGCCCGTAGATCCCGCTGAAGCCGTTGTTGCGGGCACCGCGGGCGACCTGGCACAGCGAGGACGTCCGTGAGGTCACGTCGGCCGCGTTGCCGTAGAGGTGTTGGCTGTCGGACGCGCCGCCGACCTGGTTGTTGCAGGCGCGACTACGGAAACCGCTGGACACGTTGAGCGGCTTGTCGCCGAGGCTCCTCCGCAGCGCCTCCAGCTTCCACATGGTGCGCAGCGCGTTCTGCTTGGTCTGGTTCGCCGACAGCGGGCCGCCGCTCCACCCGCTTCCACCGCACCCGTTGTCCAGCTCGGTGTAGCTGAAGTGCGCGGGCGTGCAGTCGTTGTCCTGGAGTTGGTACAGCTTGGCGAAGGTCTGCGGGCCGGCGATGCCGTCGGCACGCAGCCCGTACGCCTGCTGGAACCGCTTGACCGCGGCGGCGGTCTTCGGCCCGTATCGCCCGTCGTTCTCCACGATGTCCCGATAGCCGGCCCATCCGGCGACCCGGATCTGCAACTGGCGGACGTCGTCGCCGGAGCGCCCCTGGGACAGGGTGCGGTTCCAGGTGTAACAGCCGTCCGCGTGCGCCGCCGGTGCGGCGACCACCGTGGCGATTGCCGCCCCGGGCAGTGCCAGGGCGAATGCGACGGCGACCCGCTTCAAGGTGTTTACGCGCACAGAAGTCCTCCCGATAGGAGAGCGAATGGGGTGGCTCCGGGACATCGACCGAGACGTCCCGCGATTTCCACCCTGACACTGATCCGTGCGGTTGGAGGTGATTAACGAGAATCGTCCTCATAAACCGTGGTCCCTGGGTATTGACTGGGAATTCGACTGATTTGTGAAACAGCCATTTCCCACCGATCGACCCGGTTGCGGTCAAGCACACCGAACGTCGCAATCTGCCACACCGAGGGTGATGTTCCCGGGGCGACGGCGGCCGGTAACGTCAGCTCCGGGCGGCGGACTGGCGGAGGTGCGCGTGGCACGGGGTGGCGTCTTCTGCGTCGAGGGTCAGTGGCACCGTGACCTCAACGAGCGGGGCTCGGTGCTGCCCACGCTGGAGCTGCTGGAGCGGCTGGGCAAGATCCGCTTCATCCACAAGGACGCGGCCACCCGCGACGAGCTGTTCTACTTCCTGGACCGCTGGCTGCTCAAGCAGTACGCCGACCACCGGGTCGGCTTTTTCGCCATGCACGGCGAGCCGAGCCGGCTCTGCCTCACCGACTGGCAGTCGGTGGAGTTGAACGAGGTGGCCGAGCTGATGGCCGGCCGGGCCGAGGGGCGGCGACTCTATTTCGGCAGCTGCTCGGTGCTGCGCGCCTCGGACGCGGTGCTGCGCGAGTTCCTGGAGGTCACCGGGGCCGCTCTGATCTGCGGTTTCACCAGAGAAGTCGACTGGGTGGAGTCGGCGGCCTTCGAAACCGTTCTGCTCGACGTGCTCGCCAACGGGCAGCGGCACAATGCCGCCGAGTTGCGGATGGGCTCCGCGCACTGGGCGCCGCTCGCGTCGTACCTCGGCTTTCGGGTGATCTACGCCAACGGTCGGGCCTGGCGTCCGTCCGGCCGTCCCCGGGTGCCCACCCAGGCGGTGCACGGCGCCGCGGCCCGGCCCCGCTGACCCGCCGCCGCCGCTGCTCCCGCACCCTGGTAGGAACGGGGAATGGCACCCAGCATCGCAAGGAACACCCGGGTCGACCGGGACGGCCTGCTCGACTTCCTCCGGCCGCGACACCGGGTCGTGCTGATGACCACCCGGGCCGACGGGCGCCCGCAGTCCTCACCGGTCTCGGCGGGGGTCGACGGGCAGGGGCGGCTGGTCGTCTCCACCTACCCCGAGCGGGCGAAGGTGACCAACATCCGCCGCGACCCCCGGGTCTCGGCCTGCGTGCTCAGCGACGACTGGAACGGCCCCTGGGTGCAGATCGACGGCACCGCCGAGGTGCTGGACCTGCCCGAGGCGCTGGAGCCGCTGGTCGACTACTTCCGCAGCATCTCCGGCGAGCACCCGGACTGGGACGACTACCGGGCGGCGATGGTGCGCCAGGGCAAGTCGCTGATCCGGGTCACCATCGACGACTGGGGTCCGATCGCCACCGGTGGCTTCCCGGCCCGCCTCGCCGACTGACCGCTCGTGCGCTTGCTGCGGACGGTCAGTCGGTCAGCGCGGCGTAGACCAGTTGGCGCAGCTGGGAGCGGAGCGGGTATGTGCTGGACGGCATCAGCTGGGTGAACAGCAGCGCGGTGATCTCCTCGGCCGGGTCCACCCAGAACGCGGTGCTGGCCATCCCGCCCCAGTAGTACTCGCCGACGCTGCTCGGCACCCGGCTCGGCACCGGGTCGTCGACCACCGCGAAGCCGAGGCCGAAGCCGATCCCGTCCAGGGTGGTCTCGGCGAACCCGCCGGTGGACAGGGTGCCCAGGTCCTGACCGCCGGGCAGGTGGTTACGGGTCATGAACCGCACCGTGCGCGGGCCGAGCAGCCGGACGCCGTTCACCTCGCCGCCGCGCAGCAGCAGCTGCGTGAAGCGGTGGTAGTCGGCGGCGCTGGAGATCAGACCACCGCCGCCGGAGAGCAACGCGGGCTTGCTGAACGCCAGCGCCCCGAGGCTGTCGTAGCGGACGGCCCGCCCGCTGCGCGGCTCCGGCACGTAGAGCGCGGCCAGCCGGTCGGCCTCGTCGCCCTCCACCCACCAGCGGGTGTCGGTCATGCCCAGCGGGTCGAAGATCCGGTCGGCGAAGAACGCGTCGAGGCTCTGCCCGGAGATCACCTCGACGAGCCGGCCGAGCACGTCGGTGGCGACGGAGTAGCCCCACGCCGAGCCGGGCTGGAACAGCAGCGGCAACTCGCCGAAGGCGGCGCAGGCGCCGGCCAAATCGACGTCCGCCGGCGGGTGAATGTCGTAGCCGGCGGCCCGGTACAGCCCGTCGACCACCGAGGTCTGCATGAACCCGTACGTCAGGCCGGCCGTGTGGGTGAGCAGGTGCCAGACCCGGATCGGCTCGATCGCCGGCACCGTGTACGGCTTGAGCGTGGACCCCTTGGAGTAGACCCGCAGGTCGGCGAACTCCGGCAACCAGCGGCTGATCTCGTCGGTCAGCTCGAACCGGCCCTCCTCCCACAGCATCATCGCCGCGACCGAGGTGACCGGCTTGGTCATCGAGTAGATCCGCCAGAGCGTGTCGGTCTCGACCGGTGCGCCCGACTCCCGGTCCCGCAGCCCGTACGTCGAGGAGTGCGCCACCTCGCCGCGGCGGGTGACCACCACCTGCCAACCGGCCAGGCGGCCGTCGTCGACGTACCGGCCGAAGTGCTCGTCGATCCGCGCCAGCCGCGCCGGGTCGAAACCGATCTGATCCGGGTCCTTGCTCCGAGCCACACTCACGTCGCCGAACCTACTCGTCGGTACCGGGCCACCGGAAGAGGGCTGGACACCGGCCCCGCCGACCGCCGGGTGTCGGTCGCGCCCACTAGCCTGGCCGGATGCCGGAGCTGACCGAGGATGTGACCTTCCGCGACGAAGACTGGTACGGCGAGGAGTTGACCGACCGGCACTTCGTGGGTTGCGAGTTCTTCGGGATGGACCTGACCGAGGCGGTGAGCAGAGGGGCGGTCTTCACCGGGTGCACGTTTGGCAACGTGGCGTTCAACGCGTCCCGGCACGTCGACTCCGCCTTCACCCGTTGCGTCTTTCGGCGGTGCAACTTCTTCGAGGCCGAGTTCACCGGCTGCAAGCTGGTCGGCAGCACCTTCAGCGAGTGTGATCTGCGTCCGCTGACGGTGGACGGCGGCGACTGGTCCTTCGCCGCGCTGCCCGGTGCCGACCTGCGCGGCGTTCGGCTGACCGGGGTGCGCATGCGCGAGGTGGACCTGACCCGGGCCAATCTGACCGGTGCTACCGTCACCGGTGTCGATCTTTCCGGCGCGCAGCTGACCAGTGTCCGGCTCGGCGGCGCCGACCTGCGGGGCAGCGATCTCACCGCGCTCGACCCGACGGTCGTCGAACGGGCCGGTGCCATCGTCGACGTCGAGCAGGCCGTGGTCATCGCGCAGTTGCTCGGTTTTCGGATCGGCTGAGGCGAGGAACGCCGGATCGGTTGACGCGAAGGGTCCTCGTGGTCTGCGGAGCGTCGGGCCGGGTGGGCCAGGATGTCCGTGACCGTCCGGTTGCGGGCTGGACACGTCCGGCAGTCCGGATCTAGCGTGTCGTCCAGCCCGTGCGAACGTGAATCGGACCACAGTGGACGTTGCGGTCCGCGTCGGTCCATGACGACCGGGCGGTTGAGTTGGAGGGGTCGGTGGCGGACGAAGACCGCGCGCGGGCTGGCGATGCGCAGCCGAGGCACCGTCCGCGTGCCAGCACCGCCGGGGGGACCCGCAGCGTGCTGCGCCGCGTCGCCCGTTTCCGACAGCGGCGACGCTGGGTGGTGGAGGGCGTCGCCCTGGTCGCCTGCCTGGTGGTGCTGATCTCGTACCTCAGCACCCGGTCCGGGCCCGAGCCCGGTGGCGACCAGGCGGGTCCGGGCGGTGTTGCCGCCGGGGCCGCCCGTAACCCCGCTCCTCCGGTCGCGGACGGGCGCACCGGCGAGGCGGGGCCGGCGACGCCCGGCCTGCGTCCGCGCCAGCGCCCGCCCTCGCCGGACCCCACGCCGTCGACCAGCGCGCCCGCGCCGCCGCCGGTCAAGCCCGGTTCGCCGGCGCTGTCGGTGACCCGGGGGGAGATGCCCGCCGCCGTCGACCTCACCGCCGTGGGCACCCGGGACTGGGTGCACTGGGGGGCGCGGGGCGGCGGATCGACGATCCGCAAGCGGGCCGGCTCCGGTGAGATCATCGACGGCGGTGGCGCCGGCAAGCGGGTCGGCTGGGACGGCAACCAGGAGTACGTCCGCTGGTCCGACGGCGCACCGGAGCGGTCGACGAACGGCAGCTCCGACGGCGTCTACACCTGCGGTGCCGGGAACGGGTTCAGCCTCGCCATCGCCGGAAGCGGCGAGCCGCGTACGGTCCATCTCTACGCCGGCATCTGGATGGCCCGGGGGCGCCTGGAGGTGCGGTCGTCCACCGGTGGGCCGGTCAGCACCGCTCGGCTGGAAGACCCCTACACCAGTCAGAGTGCCCAGTTCACCATCCGTTTCACCCTGCCGAAGGGTGCCCGGCTACTGGTGAGCTGGACCGTCGAGAAGGCCTTCACGTCGCACTGCGGAAACGTCGGCCTCCAGGCCGTGACGGTGCGCTGACTGACCGGCGGATCGCTGCGCCTGCGCACGGCGGGACAGTTTGTCCGTCGCGTACGGTCGAAGACGTCGTAACTTTCTGCTGTCCCCATCCGACCATCCAGTGTGGAGGCAGCGGAGATGAGTAGCACCGTCCACCGCGTCCGTCGTGCCGTTCCGTCCGGCGTCGGTGAAGCGTCCGGGGAGGGTCTTCGCGACATCCCGCTGCCGCCGTACGTGACGGGCGAGGACACCCAGTTCGCCGTACGGGCGGTGGTGGTGCACGCCCCCCGGCGGTGGTCCGGGGGAGTGGTGTGCCGCAACGATGCCAGCCCGCACCCGTGCCGCCTGCACCGCTGGGGCACCCGGGTGCTGGCGCTGCGCGGGCTGCGGGCCGCTGAGATCGCCGCGCTCATCGAGCGAGGTGACCCGACGGCGGTGGTCCCCCCACCGGACCGTCCGGCCTAGACGCCCGCCGGGCCGGGAGGCGCCCGCGCGCCTCCCGGCCTCCGTTCAGCAGGTGATCGGTTTGACCCAGGAGCATTCGACGCCCTCCGGGGTGCGTGGCGTCTCCGGTACGGCCGGCGGCGCCACCCGCGCCGTCGACACGCCGCCCTCCCGGTATCCCGCCAACGCCACGGCGATCTGGTCCTCCAGCGACTTGACCGACGCCGTCAGGTAGTTGTTCAGCAGGATGGAGAAGGCCAGCAGTCGACCATCGGCGCTGGTGACATAACCGGAGAGGCCGGAGACACCGGTCAGGCTGCCGGTCTTGGCGTGCACGTTGCCCGCCGCCGGTGTGCCGGCCATCCGGCTGCGCAGGGTCCCGCCGACGAACCGCTCGGGCTGCCCGGCGATCGGCAGCGCCGCGTACCAGGTGGCGAACCACGGTTCGGCGCGGACGGCGCTCAGCAGGTCGACGAACTCCGCCGCCGGCACCAGGTTGCGTCGGGACAGCCCCGAGCCGTCCCGCTGGCGCAGCCTGCCGGTGTCCATTCCGGTGTCGGCGACGTACTCGCTGATCGCGGTGAGCCCGGCCGTCCAGGTGCCCGAGCCGGAGAGCACCCGGCCGATCTCCTTGGTCAACACCTCGGCGTGCCCGTTGTTGGAGAGCTTGAGGAATGGCGTCATCAGCTCAGCCAGGCTCATCGAGTCGTGTCGCGCCACCGGTTCGGCCGTCTCCGGGGTGGGCTGGCCGAGCACGGTCCGGCCGAGCACCCGGACGCCGTGTCGGTGCAGCGCCGCCCGGAACACCTCGGCCGCGTAACCGGTGGGTTCCCAGACGGTCACCCAGTCGCTAGCGGGCTCGTCGCCGATGGCGATTTGACCGGTCACCACGACGGTGTTGTTGCCGTGTTCGCGTTCGATCGAGATCGAGGTCTCGCCCTCGCTGACGGTCTGTGCACGGTTGTCGACGCGGACGTACCCGGTGGGCGGGGTCGTGCTGACCACCGGCGGGGCGCCGGCCCGATCGGCCGGGGCGGCGTGCACGATCACGGTGCCCGCGTCGTAGTCGGTGTCCGGGGCAACGGTCAGCGCGGAGACCTGGGCGGCGTAGTAGTAGGGCTCGTCGTCCCAGGTCCAGTCGGGGCCGAGACGGGTGCGGTCGTAGCGGGTGTCGTCGGCGATCAGGTTGCCGTTGACCACCCGTACGCCGTCGGCGGCGACCTGCGCGGCGAGCGCGTCGTAGTCGGCCGCGAGCATGGTCGGGTCACCCCCGCCGTGCAGGTAGAGGTTGCCGGAGAGCAGCCCGGCACGGCGTTTGCCGCTGGCGCGTACGTCGGTGGTGAAGCGGTGCCCCGGGCCGAGCAGTTCGAGGGCCGCCGTCGAGGTCAGCAGCTTGGTGTTGGAGGCCGGGACCAGGCGGCGGTCACCGTTGCGGTCGTAGAGCGTCTGTCCCGTGCTGGTGTCCACCACGACCACCGACGCCTGCGCGCCGGCCAGCCGGGTGTCGGCGAGGATGGTGTCGATGGTGGCGTGCAGCTGGGTGGTCGCGGGGGTGGGCGACTCGGCCGTGGCGCCGGGCGCGCCGGCGGTGGCCGCGGTGGCGACCAGTGCGAGCAGCGCGAGGGCCCGGGGGAAGTGACGGCGATGCATGCGCTGATGCTGCCACGGAGATATTCGCCAGAGAAGGTCCCCGGAAGAAAGATATTGCCGTCCCGGCTAGCCCGATCGGCCGACGGTTTTCTCGTGACCACCCCAGTAGTGCCGCTGCGCCCCCATGACCATCGGTGCGACCAGCGCGGCGAGCGCCCCGCCGAGCAGTGGAAAGACGATGAACACCCAGAGCTGCCGCAGGGCCACGCCACCCTCGAAGACCGCCGGGCCGAACGCGCGGGCCGGGTTGACCGCGGCGCCGGTGAGCGTCACGCCGACCAGTTGGGTCACGGCCAGCGCCAGGCCGATGGCCAACCCGGCGGTCCCCGGATTCTCGCTCCGACTGGTCACCACCAGGACGACCAGCACGAAGAGGAAGGTCAGCACGATCTCCAGCACGGCGGCGCCGCCCCGGTTGATGTGCGCGCCGTAGCCGTTCGTGCCCAGCGCCCCGGTCTGGTCCGCGACGTCGCCCCAGCGGGTCAGCGCCCAGAGCACGAAGGCCGCCAACGTCGCGCCGACGAACTGCGCTATCCAGTACGCCACCGCCCCGAGCACCGAGATCTTTCCGGAGAGCAGCACACCGAGCGTCACCGCCGGATTCACGTGGCTGCCGGAGAGGGGCCCGATCGCGTAGACGAGGGCCACCATCACGAATCCGAAGGCCAGCGCGACCACCACCACGCCGCCCTGGACCCGCGCGGCGACGGCGCTGCCCACTCCGAAGAACACCAGCAGCAGGGTGCCGAGAAGTTCGGCCGCGTACCGGCGAAAGTCGCTCATCGACTCAGCGTAAGCGCAGCTCAGGTGGCCGTTGGCGGAATGGCCTTCTGTGATCGACACGACCGTGCAGGCCGGGCACACCGGTGACATCCGCGGTGTTGCACCCCACGTGGACACCCACTCCGCGGACGTCGTGGTGATCGGCGCGGGGCAGGCCGGACTGAGCGCCGGCTATCACCTGCGCCGCACCGGCTTCCTGCCCGGCAGCGGCTTCGTCATCCTCGACGCCGATGACGGGCCTGGCGGCGCCTGGCAGCACCGTTGGCCGACGTTGGTCTTCGACCGGGTGCACGGCTTCCACGACCTGCCCGGTCTGCCACTCCCGCCCGCCGACCCGAAACGCCCGGCCGCCGAGCAGGTCAGCGCCTACTTCGCCGCGTACGAGAAGACCTTCGACCTGCCCGTGCGGCGACCGGTGCGGGTCCGGGCGGTGCGCTCCCGCCCCGACGGGCGGCTCGAGGTGCGCACCGAGCAGGGCACCTGGGCGGCCCGTGCGCTGATCAACGCCACCGGCACCTGGACCCGACCGTTCTGGCCGCACTACCCGGGCCGGTCGACGTTCCGGGGACGGCAGCTGCACACCGCCGACTACCGGGGGCCCGCCGAGTTCGCCGGTCTCCGCGTGGTGGTCGTCGGTGGCGGCACCTCGGCCGTGCAACTGCTCGGCGAGGTCTCCACCGTCGCCGCGGCCACCACCTGGGTGACCCGCCGGCCGCCGACGTTCAACGACGTGGAGTTCGGCTCGGAACTGGGCCGCGCCGCGGTGGCCCGGGTGGACGAGGCGGTCCGGGCCGGCCGCCCACCGGGCAGCGTGGTGGGCGTCACCGGCCTGCCGGTCACCCCGGAGGTACGCCGACTGCGCGAGCGCGGTGTCCTGGACCGGCTACCCATGTTCGACCGGATCACACCCGACGGGGTGGCGTGGGCGGACGGGCGGTTCGTGCCCGCGGACGTGATCCTCTGGTGCACCGGCTTCCGGGCGGCCATCGACCACCTCGCCCCGTTGGGCCTGCGCACGCCGGGCGGCGGTATCACGATGGACGGCACCCGCGTGGTGGCCGACGAGCGGGTTCACCTGGTCGGGTACGGCCCCTCGGCCAGCACCATCGGCGCCAACCGGGCCGGCCGCGCGGCGGTCAACGAGATCCGCGCCTGGCTGGCCCCGGCCGCCGCTCTCCACTGACCTGGCTCTATTTGACGGATGGTCCGCCAGCGGGCACGGTGGAGGTGACGGGGCCGTCAGCTGCCCCGATTCGATGCGACGGCGACGACCGTTCGCCCCTTTGTCGCCTCCCACGTGTGCTCGTACGCGGGCCGACTGTCCGGTCCGTGCGGTATCCGACCGCGAGCCGAGAATCCACGAGGAGTTCCATCCATGCTCACCATGACCGACAACGCCGTGCTCGTCATCCGTGACCTCGCCAACCAGCAGGACGTCGCCCAGGACGGCGGGGTGCGTATCGCCGCCGACACCGAGGCCGGCTCGCTCACCGTCGAGTTGGTGCCCGAGCCGGTGCAGGGCGACCGGGTGGTCGACAACCAGGGCGCCCGGATCTTCCTGGACGAGGACGCGGCCGAGTTGCTCGGCGACGCGTCGGTGGATGCCACCGTCGACGACGAGGGCATCATCCAGTTCGGCTTCACCGAGAAGCAGTAGGGCCTCAGCGCAGCGAACGCCCCCGCTGCGGCGGACCCTGCCCGGGGTGCCATCTCGGCGTGCCGCCGCCGGCCGGGTGCAACAGCGTGGCGAGCACGTACGCCAGGTGGTGCGAGGTGCTCCACGCCGCCCAGTTGGCGGCCGAGCCGGCGCCGGCGCCCCGACGGGCCCGGCGCAGCAGCTCGTGGTCGCCCCAGGAGAAAGCCGCCCCGGCGCTCGGCCAGTGCGGCGCCGACACCAGCGTGCGACACAGGTCGGCGAACCGGTCGTCGCCGCGCCCACCTCGTCGCGCCCACCGGTAGACCCACCAGCTCCCGTCGTCGGTGTACCGCACGGTCGGCAACCGGTCGCCGGGCTCACCCGTGCCGGGCACGGCCGGGTGGACGCCGTAGTCGCCGAAGTCGACGCCGGCGTCGGCCAGTCGTCGCCACAGCTGCCAGTCCCACCGGTCCAGCTGGATGGGCTCGTCGGTGGGCAGCCGGGACAGCGTGGGCGGCATCCCGCCCGCCGCCACCGTCACCGAACGCCAGGCGTGCCGGCGGGCCCAGTCCAGCAGGTGACGTACCCGGGGCTCGGCGGCCCGCACGTCCGCCGGGCAGCACACGTCCCCCGCGTCGACCAGCAGGTCGCACTCCTCGGGGGCCAGGTCGGTGAACCGCCAGATCCGTTCCACGGCGGTGGTGCTCGCGTCCGGGCCGGCCCGGTCCAGGCCGGCCCGCAGCCGGATGAGCGCCCGCCGGCCGTACGCCCGCGCCGCCGCGCCGTGCACGATCAGCCGATGGTCGCTCTCCGCGAGCCCGATCACCGGCACCACCGGTACGCCCCAGCGGGTCAGCTCCGCCTCGGGGGTGTCGGGCAGCGCGCTGACGTCGACGGCGGGGAGCATCCCGGATGGCAGACGGCGAACGGCGTCCAGTGTGGACCGGTCGATTGCCTTGATCTCCAGCACCGGGGCGACCAGTGCGGCGTGCGCGGGGTCGAGGTGGCTCAGGGCCTCCAGCTCGCCTCGTCGGCTGGCGAGGATGGGGCGGTAGACCGGTCCCGCCCGGCCCCCGTGGGCGGGCACCATACTTCAATCTAGCCAGGCATGCGCATGTCTCACAGGGATGTGAGCCGGAATTAGGCTGCTCGACTGTCGGCTCGGCGACTACCATCCTCCGGTGCTCATGCCAGTTCACCGCTACCGATCCGAAGACGAGGACAGCGCCAGGTGGGCCGGCTTCCCGTTCCGGGACGGCGACATCGTGATCAGCACCCGGTCCAAGAGCGGCACCACCTGGATGCAGATGATCTGCGCGCTGCTGGTGTTGGGGACCCCGGACCTGCCGGCGCCGCTGACCGCGCTGTCACCGTGGCTGGACTGGTCGGTCGAGCCGCGGGACGTGGTGTTCGGTCGGTTGGCCGCACAGTCACACCGGCGGTTCATCAAGACGCACACCCCGTTGGACGGGGTGCCGCTCGACCCCAGGGTGCACTACGTGGTGGTGGCCCGGCATCCGCTGGACCTGGCGGTCTCCCTCTACCACCAGGCCGGCAACCTGGACCGGGCGCGCCTCGCCGAGCTGACCGGCCAACCCGCCCCGTCCGGGCCGCCCCGCGCGCGTCCGCCGGTCGAGCGGTGGCTGTCGAGCTGGGTCGACCAGGAGGTGGACCCGCGCGCCGAGTTGGATTCGTTGCCCGGGGTGATGCTGCACCTGAGTGACGCCTGGGCCCGCCGGCACGAGCCGAACGTCGAGCTGGTGCACTACGACGACCTGCTGACCGATCTGGCTGGGCAGATGCGTCGCCTCGCCGACCGATGGAGTCTTCCGCGTCCCGGGCCGGAGTTGGTCGACGCGGCCACCTTCGGTCGGATGCGGGAGCGCGCCGACCGGCTCGCCCCGGACACGCTCGGGGTGCTGCGTGACCGGCAGGCGTTCTTCCGCCGGGGCGGCTCCGGGCAGGGCCGTGACCTGCTGGACGAGGCCGGGCTCGCCCGCTACCGGGCGAGGGCGGCAGCCCTGGCGCCGCCGGATCTGCTCACCTGGCTGCACCGTTAGCTCCCAAGCCGTCGCACAAAAGCGCCGCGTCACGCCACACCACGCCATGATCGGCGAAACCGGGTGAGCTGGCGCTCCGCCGGCGGGTGCACACGAGCGCGCGGCGCCGTTTCGACCGTGGTCGGAACGTCGCCGCGCTCTGGCCGTCTCCCACCATCGCAGCCGTTCGGCGGTACGCCGGCGGGGACCTGGCTCGACCGGCGTTTCGTGCCGGTCCGCATCCTCGATCCCCGGCCGGGGTGGATCCAAACCCTCTGACCGTGGGGAATTCCACCATCCGCGAGTCCCGGCGTGGCGTGCTGCCGTACGGGGTATGAGCGTGGGCATGGAGCATTTCACTATCGCGACCGTCGCCGAGAAGAGCCCGGATTTCCGGCGGGTGCTGTGGACCGGCGAGCACACCCAGTTGGTCATCATGACCATCCCCGCCGACGGTGAGATCGGCGAGGAGGTGCACGAGGGCATCGACCAGATCCTGACCTTCGTCAGCGGCGTCGGCGAGGCCCGGGTCGGCGGCAACACGAGAAAGGTCGTCGCGGGTGACCTGGTGGTGGTGCCCTCCGGCACCAAGCACAACTTCGTGAACACCGGCCCCAATCCGCTTGTGCTGTACACCGTCTACGGCCCCCCGGAGCACGCCGACCAGGCCGTGCACCGGACCAAGGAGGAAGCCGACGCGGCCGAGGCCGCGGGCGAGGACGAGCCACCGACCGAGTGATCCGCCCGGTGGCCTGTTCCGGGCCGATGCGGGTACCCCCGGCGGGTGGAGCAACAGCCGCCGATCTCCGACTACGGGTTCCTCTCGGACTCCCGTTCGGGGGCGTTGGTCGGCAAGGACGGCTCGGTCGACTGGTGGTGCCCGCACCGGTTCGACGGGTCGTCGGCGTTCGCGCGGCTGCTCGACCCGAGGGCTGGTCACTTCCGGCTGGCGCCGGTCGGGGTCGGCGGCCCGGGACACCGGGTGGAGCGTGCGTACCTGCCGGACACGTTGGTACTACGGACGGTGCACCACACTCCGCACGGCAGCGTGGCTGTCGTCGACGCCCTGGCCGCCGAGGTCGGCGCGCGTGCCCACGAACTGGGCAAGAACTCACCCGCCGTGCTGATCCGGGTGGTCGAGGGGCTGTCCGGACGGGTGCGGATGGCGCTGGACTTCGCGCCCCGCCCGGAGTACGGCCTGCTCACGCCGTACCTGCACGAGCAACCGGACGGTGGGGTGCTGGCCGGCGCCGGGCCCATGGTGCTGATGTTGCGCGCCGGGGGTCTGCACCTGCGGACGGGCACCGACCGGGTGACCCACGAGTTCGAGGTCTCCGCCGGTCAGGTGATCGGGATGGACCTGGCCTTCGGCGCGGCGTACGGCGACCCTCCGGCCCGGATGGACCCGCTGACCACCCTCGCCGAGACGACCGAGGCGTGGCGGGCGTTCCGGGAGACGCACACGTATTCCGGCCGCTACCCGGAGCTCGTCACCCACAGCTCGACGGTCCTGACCGGCCTCACGTACGCCCGCAGTGGCGCGGTCGCCGCCGCGCTGACCTCCTCGCTGCCGGAGCAGATCGGCGGTGATCGGAACTACGACTACCGCTACTCGTGGCTGCGCGACTTCTCGTTGACGATGCGGGCGCTCTGGGTGGCGGCCTGCCCGGACGAGACGTCCCGGCTGTTCGCCTGGGCGACCCGCTCGATCGGCCGATTCGGCGACGAACCCGTCCCGGTGCTCTTCGGGCTTGAGGGCGAGCGCGACATTTCCGAGCACCACTGTCCCCACCTGCGCGGATACCGTGACAGCAGGCCCGTGCGGGTCGGCAACGACGCCTGGCGGCAGCGGCAGCTCGACGTGCCGGGTGAGGTGATGTCCGCGGTGTGGCGGCTGCGCGACTACCTCGGCGCGACGTTCGAGGACGAGTTGCGGGAGATGGTGCTCGGGCTGACCGAGCAGGTGGCCGCGACGTGGCACCTGCCGGACCGCGGGATCTGGGAGACCCGGGACGAGGAGCGCCACTACGTCTCGTCCAAGGTGGCGTGCTGGCTCGCCATGGACCGGGCGGTCGGGCTCGCGGACCGGCTCGGGGATCGGGCCGACCCACGTCGCTGGGCCAAGATCCGCGACGAGATCCGCGACGCCGTGCTGCGCGAGGGGTGGAACGACCGGATCGGAGCGTTCACCGGCGCGTTCGGGTCGGCGGAGTTGGACGCCTCGGTGCTCGCCCTGCCGGTCACACACTTCCTGCCGGCCACCGACCCGCGGATGCGTTCGACAATCGCGATGGTCGAGCGCGAGCTGGGCACCGAGGACGGCCTGCTGCGGCGTTGGACGACCGATCCGGCCGGCTTCCTGCTGTGCTCGTTCTGGCTGGTGGAGTGCCTGGTGATGACGGGTGAGCAGCGGCGGGCCGAGGCGCTCTTCGAGCGGGTGGTCGGGCACGCCAACGACGTGGGCTTGTTCAGCGAGCAGATCGACCTCGCCACCGGGATGCAGCTGGGCAACATGCCGCAGGCCCTCTCGCACATCGGGCTGATCAACGCGGCCTGGCGGATCACCCGGCCGGACAGTTACTGATCGCTCGGCCGGCCTTCCCCCCCCGGAAATCCTGCAACAGACCTGCAAGCGCCAGGCATTGACGCTGATGCTTGGGCAGTCCTAGCCTCGAAAGAGCGGGAAAGCCCTTTCCCCAGGGTTTTGATCCCGCTTCACCCCGCTTCGGATCCGGGCGTCCGGCGGGGCGCACACCGATCCCGCTCAGCACGCGGCACGCCGTCCCCCCACGTCTCGGCGCGGCGGCCGAGGGATCGCCACCACATGCGTCAAGGAGGACACCTGTGCAAAAAACACGACTTCCCGGCCGCCGACCACTCCTACTGGCGGTGGGTGCCGGGGTGACCGTGGCGGCCCTCGCCGCCGGCATGACCTCGGCCCTCGCGGCCACCGTCTTCAGCGACGACTTCACCGACGGCGACACCTCCGGCTGGTCCAAGTCCGGCGGCACCTGGGCCGTCGACGGTTCGGGAGTGCTCAGCCAGTCCAACGCCGGCAGTGAGCTGGCCCGGCAGTTCGCCGGCCAGACCAGCTGGACCAACTACACGGTGCAGGCCCGGGTCCGGCCGACGAACTTCGGCTCGTCCAGCGCCCTGGTCGGGCTCGCGGCCCGCTCCACCAGCAGCACCAAGATGTACCGGTTGGCTCTGCTGGGCTCCGGCCGGGCCGAACTCCAGGCGGTCAACGGCAGCTCCGTCACCGCGATCGGCTCGGCCGCACTGGGTGTCGGCACCGGCACCTGGTACACCCTGCGGATCGAGACCAGCGGCAGCACCATCCGCGGCTTCGTCAACGGCACCCAGATCGCGTCCGGCAGCAACAGCCTGGCCGGCGCCGGCCGGATCGGCCTGGTCACCGCGTACGCCAGCGCAAGCTTCGACGACGTGCTGGTCGACTCGTCCGGTGGCGGCACCCCGACCCCGCCGCCGCCGACCACCACTCCGCCGCCGACCAGCACGCCTCCGCCGGCCGGCTGGCCGACGCCCAGCAGCAGCCAGAAGGTCGACGCGACGATCCCGGTCTCCGGGACGTTCGACGGCGGGCTCAAGCGTTACTACGGCATCGGTGACGGCGGGCAGAGCGAGAGCCAGGATCCGATGTTCGAACTGGCCGCCGGCGCCACCCTGCGCAACGTGATCATCGGCGCCCCGGCCGGTGACGGCGTGCACTGCGAGGGCAACTGCACCCTGATCAACGTCTGGTGGGAGGACGTCGGCGAGGACGCGGCCACCTTCCGGGGCGGCAGCACGTACACCGTCGACGGGGGCGGCGCCCGCTCCGCCAGCGACAAGGTCTTCCAGCACAACGGCTCGGGCACCGTCTACATCAAGAACTTCCGGGTGGAGAACGCCGGGAAGCTCTACCGGGCCTGCGGCAACTGCTCCACGTCGTACCAGCGGCACGTGGTGATCGACAACGTGACCGTCCGGAACACCGACGCGATCGCCGGCATCAACACCAACTGGGGCGACACCGCCCGCTTCAGCCGGATCACCATCGTCGGCGACCCGGACCGGGAGACCTCGATCTGCGTGAAGTACAAGGGCGTACCGAAGGGCAGCGAGCCGACCGAGATCGGCGAGGGCGCCGACGGCGTCAACTGCCTCTACTCACCCTCGGACATCACCTACCAGTAGACCGGCACGAAGGCACCCCGCGCACCGCCCGGTCCGCGGGGTGCCGCCAGGTCACTCCATCAGGGGTACGCCGGACACGTCGACGGTGTCCGGATACTTCAGCCCGGCGCCGGTGTTGAGCACCACCACCCGCTCACCGGCCCGGATCCAGCCGCCGGCGCGCAGTTGCCGCGCCGCCGTGAGGCAGGCCGCCCCCTCCGGGCAGAGCAGCAGCCCCTCGCGGGCGGCGAAGTCCCGCAGGTCGGCCAGGATGTCCGCGTCGTCGACGGCGACGGCCGTGCCGGAGGACTCCCGCAGTGCCGCCAGGATCAGCTCGTCGCCCAACGGCGCCGGCACGGTGATGCCGAACGCCACCGTGTGCGCGTCCGCCCACGGCTGCGCCCGGTCCTCACCGGCGGCGAACGCCCGCACGATCGGCGCGCAGCCGGTGGACTGCACCGCCACCAGCCGGGGCAGCTTGTCGCCGATCCAGCCCAGCTCACGCAGCTCGTGCAGCGCCTTGTGGATGCCGATCAGGCCGACACCGCCGCCGGTCGGGTAGATGATCACGTCGGGCGCCTGCCAGCCGAGCTGCTCGACGATCTCGTACCCCATCGTCTTCTTGCCCTCCAGCCGGTAGGGCTCGCGCAGCGTGCCGGCGTCGAAGATCGCCCCGTTCGACTCCGCGATCAGCTCGGCGACCCGCCGCCCGGCGTCGCCGATCAGTCCGTCGATCAGGCGCAGGTCGGCCCCCGCGGCGACGCACTCGCGCCGGCAGATGCTCGGCGCCTCCAGCGGCATGACAATGGTGGCGCCCATCCCGGCCCGCGCGGCGTAGGTGGCCCAGGCCGACCCCGCGTTGCCGTTGGTGGGCATCGCGATCCGCTCGACGCCCAGCTCACGGGCCCGGCTCACACCGACCGCCGCGCCCCGGGCCTTGAACGAACCGGTCGGGATCAGCCCCTCGTCCTTGACCATCAGGTCCGCGACGCCGATCTCGGCGCCGTACGCAGGTGCGCGCAACAGCGGCGTCCAGCCCTCGCCCAGCGTGGTGACGTGCCGAGGATCCGCCACCGGCAGCAGTTCCCGGTAGCGCCACAGGTCCGCCGGGCGCAGCGGGAAGCGTTCCGGGGTGACCGCCTTCGCCACGGCCGGCAGGTCGTAGCGGGCCAGCAGCGGTGACCCGCACTCGCAGAGGTTCTGTACCCGGTCGGCGGCGTACTCCTTGCCGCAGCGTGGGCAGTCCAGATGGGTCAGGTACACGTCACTCCTCGCCGTCAGACCGCGTCGATGCTCAGCCAGTGCCGGCTGCGCCGCCCCGACTCGTAGGCCGAGTCCAGTCGCTTGGCGACCACGCCCGGCAGGCCCTGTTCCCGACCGGCGCGCAGGGCCTCGTCGCCCGCGCCCGGGAACCACGGCGGAGTCTGCCAGTGCCCACCGGCCAAGGCCAGCCCATCCAGCAGCTCCCGGCGTTGCGCGTACGGCACGTCGACGCTGCTCACGCCCTCCAGCCAGAGCAGGTCGACGACCAGGTACTGGGCACCCGCGGGAACCCGGCTGCCGCTGGTCGGCCGGACCGGGCGGACCCGCCCGGCGGCGTCGATGCGGACCAGCACGCCGTCGAGCACCGCCTCGGTGGGCGCGAGCGCCTCGGCCATCGCGCGCAGCCACGGGTACCCGCCGGTGATCTCCTCGTCGGTCTCGGAGAGCAGCCGCAGCCGCCCACCGGAGACGTACGCCATCGCCCTGACCCCGTCCCAGCGCAGCTCGTACCCCCAGGCCGCGCGGTCGCGGGGGAGCCCGGCGGCGGGCGTGGCGTGCATCGGTCGGACCAGGTCGGGCATCGGCGTCCAGCCCGGCGGCGCGGGGTCGGTCCGCCGGACCATCCAGTCCCGCCCGCCGGTGGAGAACAGGACGTAGCGGCCGGCGGTGCGCTCACCGTAGAGCGTCACGATCACCTCGTCGTC
This sequence comes from Micromonospora sp. NPDC049645, assembly GCF_040675155.1. Taxonomy (NCBI): domain Bacteria; kingdom Bacillati; phylum Actinomycetota; class Actinomycetes; order Micromonosporales; family Micromonosporaceae; genus Micromonospora; species Micromonospora sp. NPDC049645. The sequence continues at coordinate 300,324 of NZ_JBFAOI010000006.1, read as the reverse complement.
GCGCCACTTCTCACACTCGTAGGTGCCCCGGTCGTGGATCAGCATCCGGCCGCCGCCGTACTCGCCGGCGGGGATCTCGCCGGCGAAGTCGAGGTATTCCATCGGGTGGTCCTCGGTGTGCACGGCGAGGTGCTTGCGACCCGGATCGCGGGGCAGCCCGCGCGGCACCGCCCAGGAGGCGAGCACCCCCTCGTGCTCAAGGCGGAGATCCCAGTGCAGGCTGCGGGCGTGGTGCTGCTGGATGACGAAACGCGCGGCGTCGGCGCCCGGACCGGCCGGCGAAGGGCTCCCCGGCGGCACGGGCTCCGGTGTCCGGGCCGCGTCCCGCCGTCGCCGGTACTCCTCCAGCCGGTCGGTCACACCCGCATTCTCCGGCAAACCGGACCGGTGCGCTGGACGCCGGAGTGTCCGGTTCGCTCGGCGGCCGGGGGTGCGGCGGGGTAGAACGGACCTCATGGACCTCACCGACCAGCCCACCGCCCTGCTCCCCGGTGACGTGCGGATGCCTCTGCTCGGCTTCGGCACCTGGCAGGCCACCGGCCAGGCCGGCTACGACGCCGTGCTGGCCGCGCTCGACACCGGGTACCGGCACCTCGACACCGCGACCATGTACGGCAACGAGCGGGAGGTCGGTCGGGCGGTGCGGGAGAGCGGGCTACGCCGGGAGGACGTCTTCATCACCACCAAGCTGCCGCCCAGCCAGGTGGGCCGGGAGCGGCAGACGCTGGAGGCCAGCCTGGAGGCGCTCGGCGTCGACCACCTGGACCTCTGGCTGATCCACTGGCCGCCGAGGTCGCCGGCGGACAGCATCCCGCTCTGGCGGGAGTTGATCGCCGCCCGGGACGAGAACCTCACCCGGGCGATCGGTGTCAGCAACTACAGCACCGCACAGATCGACGAGCTGATCCAGTCCACCGAGGAGAACCCGGCGGTCAACCAGATCGAGTGGAGCCCGGCGCTGTACGACCGGCAGCGGCACGCCGAGCACCGGGACCGGGGGGTGGTGCTGGAGGGGTACAGCCCGTTCAAGACCAGCGACCTCAGTGACCCGGTGCTGGTCAGGATCGCCGCCGCGCACGGCGTCTCCCCGGCGCAGGTGGTGCTGCGCTGGCACATCGACCACGAGATCGTGGCGATTCCGAAGTCGGTGACGCCGGAGCGGATCACCGCCAACTTCGACGTCTTCCACTTCTCGCTGACGGCGGAGGAGATGCGCGACATCGACGCGCTCGGCGAGGTCTGAACCGGCGATTTCCTTCAGCGCGACACACGCCATTGAAGGGTATCGACATCGACGTACGTGACGGTATAGCGTGCCCGTCATCACGTTCGTCGATCCGTTCGTGCCCGCCGTCGCTGGAGGATCGCCATGACCCGATCACCATCCATCCGTCTGCGCCGCCGCGGCGTGCTCGGCATCCCCGCCCTGGTGGCAGCCGCGCTGACCGTCGTCGCCCGCCCCACCCCGGCCGGCGCCGCTCCGAAGGCCGAGTGCCTCGCCGACCTGATCCAGGACGCCTGATGGCGACGATCCCCTGGCTGGTGGACGTGCTGCGGGGTGCCGGGGTCCAGGTCGTGGTCGAGGGGGACTGGCTCAACCGGATGCGACCCGGCTCCTTCGACCCGATCGGGGTGCTCTGGCACCACACCGCCTCGACGTCCAGCGCCAGCAACCCGCACCCGGCGCTCGGCATCTGCATCAACGGCCGGTCCGACCTGCCGGGGCCGCTGTGTCAGGCGCTCGTCGACTACCACGGCGTCTTCCACGTCATCTCCGCCGGCCGGTGCAACCACGCGGGGGTCAGCGGCGGCAGCGGGCCCATCCCGGCCGGTGACGGCAACACCCTCATGATCGGGTGGGAGATCGACTACAACGGCGTCAACCAGGAGATGACCGCCGCGCAGTACGACGCGTCGCTGGCCGCCACCGCCGCCGTGCTCACCCGCCTCGGCCGGGACAGCAGCTACGCCCGGGGCCACCGGGAAACCAGCACCACCGGGAAGATCGACCCGTCCTTCATCGACCTGAACGTGATGCGGGCCGACGTGGCGGCGAGAATGGCCGGCGGTGGCACGGCCTGGTCGTCCACCGTGGACAACACGACCAGCGGCCGGTTCACCGCCAGCGCCAACTGGGGGGTGTCATCGTTCTCCAGCCAGCGCTACGGCGCCGACTACCGGTACGCGGACCCGGTCGCCGCCAGCGACCCCGCCTGGTACCGCTTCAACGTCCCGGCGGCCGGCAACTACCGGGTCGAGGCCTGGTGGCCGACGAACAGCGGCTACAACAGCGCCACCCCGTACATCATCGCGACCAGCAGCGGTAACCGGACGGTGTACGTGGACCAGCGGGTGACCGGCGGGCAGTGGCGGATCCTCGGCACGTTCGCCCTGCCCGCGGGCGACGCCAACCGGGTAGCGGTGAGCCGGTGGAGCAACACCACCGGCCTGGTCATCGCCGACGCCGTACGCCTCACCCGGGTCTGACGATCCCCACTTCGGTACGGGCGGCGGGTGCCGGCCGTGCTGATCCACTCGGCTTCCGGGAAGTCGGGGTGTCCCAGGCGCGAGGATGCCCCGACTTCACGAGATCGGCTTGGATCGTGGCGGCGGCAACTCGTAACGGACCGACCCCTGGCGCGGGCACTGGACGGGCCGTTTGCCGGTGCCGAGCCCGTCGGTGCCCGCACGATGAAGCCACGAACCGTGCACCTCACTCACGTGGACGTCGCCACCGGAGCGCGTGTAGGACGCCTGCCAGTCGCGGATGGTCTCGTAGGCGCCGTGGTCGAGATAGTCCAGGTGTAGTTCGAGTTCGACGTGCTGCCCCGGGGGCAGGGCGGCGAGTCGGCGGGTGAGTCGTCCGGAGGCGACGAAGGCGAGGGTTCCGGTGATCGACACGAGCCAGGCGCCGGAGTTCGGCTCGGTGACGTGGATCTCGCAGCGGGCCAACCGCCACAACATGAAGAGCGCTGCCGTCGCCATGCCCAGTCCGACCCCGATGAGCAGATCCGTCGCTGCCACGCCGACCGCGGTGACCACATAGATGGGCAGCTCCCGGTGCCGGGCGTACGTGCGGATCTGGGCGAGGCTCACCAGCCGCAGGCCGACCACCACGAGGACGGCGGCGAGCGCCGCCATCGGGATCATTTCCAGCAGTACGGCGCCGGCCATCACGAACCCGGCGATCCAGACCCCGTGCAGGATGGTCGACGCGCGGGTTCGTGCCGCGGCCGCCACGTTGGCCGAGCTGCGCACGATGACGCCGGTGACCGGGAGACCGCCGAGCGTTCCGGACACGGCGTTCGCGGCGCCCTGAGCGATGAGTTCACGATCGAGGTTCGCCCGTGCGCCGTGGTGCATCCGGTCGACGGCCACCGCGGAGAGAAGAGATTCCACGCTCGCTACCAGGGCGATGGTGAGGACTGCCGGGATGACCTCCCACAGCGGCGAGTCGGGCCAGCGGGCGAAGGTGAGCGCGTCCAGGGGGTTGGCGGGCAGATCCACCCGCTCCACGTCGGCGCCGACGGCCGCCGCGACCACGGTGGCGACCACCACCGCCACCAGGGTCGCCGGCAGCATGGTGGTCTTGACCAGCCGTGACCAGACCAGCAGCAGCGTCATGGTCAGCGCGCCGAGCAGCACGGACACGCTGTGGTAGTCGGCGACCTGGCCGGGTAGGTCACGGAGATTCGCCCACGCGGAGCTCTGGGGCGCACCGCCGAGCGCGACGTGGACCTGGCTCAGCGCGATGACCAGGCCGATGCCGGCCAGCATCCCGTGTACGACCGTTGGCGACAGAGCGAGCGCGGCCCGCCCGAGGCGGGTGACGCCCAGCAGGATCTGCAGCAGCCCGGCGACGGTCACGATCGCGGCGGTGCCGGCGAAGCCGAACTCGGCGATGGTGCCCGCGACGATCACGGTGAGGCCAGCTGCTGGTCCGCTGACCTGGAGCGGTGCCCCGCTGAGGGCGCCGGCGACGATCCCGCCCACGACGGCGGCGACCAGCCCGGCCAGCAGGGGTGCTCCGGAGGCGGCGGCGATGCCCAGGGACAACGGGATGGCGATCAGGAAGACAACGATCGACGAGGGGACATCGTGCCGAAAAGACGCAAAAGCCGACATGCCCCGGAAGGTACTTACATAATATTAATGCATAGTTAAGCGTGATTCTTTCACCCTCGATATCGCCGTCGTGGCCGCATGAAATGTCACGCCGACGGTCTGGGCCAGCCCGCGACCAGCGACGTGCGGGGGCGTGACCGTCCAGGTCACGCCCCCGCACGTTCGTGGTGTCGGATCAGTTACGGGAGCAGGTCGCCCCGTTGAGCGAGAAGCTGGTCGGGGACGAGTACGACCCGCTCAGGGTGCCCTGGTAGCCGAAGCTCGCCGTACCGCCGGGCGCGAGGGATCCGTTGTGGCCGGTGTTGCGGGCGGTCACCGTAGACCCGCTCTGGCTCACCGTGGCGTTCCACGCGTTGGTGACCGTCTGCCCGCTGGGCAGGCTGTAGTTGAGCGTCCAGCCGTTGATCGCGCTGGACCCGGTGTTGGTGATCTGCACGTCGGCGGTGAAACCGTTGTTCCACGAGTTCGCCGTGTACTTCACCGCGCAACTGGCGCCACCGCTCGGCGGCGGGGTGGTCGGCGGCGGGGTGGTGGGGTTGCCACCGCCGTTGACGTTCGCCGAGAACGACGTCACCGCGAGGCCGACGCCGCCCTGCCAGGGCTCGAAACCGGCCTGGATGCTGGTCAGGTACCAGGAGTTGGTGATCGCGCCCCGGTTGCGGGTGTCGTTGATGAAGTCCAGCACGCTGAAGTTCAGGCTGGAGATCGCCGACGGCGCGACGTAGGAGATGACGTTGTTGGAGCCGTTGCTGCCCCGCCAGACCTCCCAGGTGCGGCCGGCCAGGTTCGTCGTGCCGACGACCGAGCCGATGGGCTGGATCGGGCCCTGCCGGTTGAGCCAGATCATGATTTCCATCTGGTTCACCCCGTCCTTCTTCGGCGACGGGTCCAGCCAGATGTCGTACGACGCGTTGTAGGTGGCGCCGCTGACGTAACGGTAGGAGATGCTGCTGGTGGCGCTGCTGATCTGGCTCACCTGGATCGGCAGGTTCGTGCCGGGGGAGCAGTTGGTGTAGTGACAACCGAAGAACACCGAGGGGTACGCGGTGGGCGCGCCGTTGGTGGGGCTGCTGCCATTCAGGGTGGTGATCTCGAAGCCACTGCTGGTGACGTTGATGCACTGCTGGGCGGTGGTGCCCCAGCGGTTGTTCTGCACCACGTACCGGCCCTGGATGGTGGTCGAGCCGTACTGTTCGCAGATCAGGGTGTCGGCGGAGGCGTTGCCGCCGAGGGCCACGGCCACCAGTGAGCTGGCGACCAGCAGCCCGGCGGCGGCCAGGGCCCGAAGTTGACGTTTCATGACGCTCCTTGACTCGGCGCGTGCCGGGCGCCGGATGTGGTGGGGTGGTGCGGGAGCGCTCCCACGCTCAACGACACATTTACATGTATGTAATTGCTGCGCAACCGTACGCGTCAAACTGGTGAATTGTGAGGATTGCCATGCCCCCGACGGACGGCTGGCGTCGGACGGCCAGCTGAGCGGCGCGCCACGCCGACGAGCGGTGGTGGGCAGACCGATTGGGCCTGGTGTGCGCCGATCGCTCCGAGTAGCGTGTTGCCTCCAACGCGTGCCGCTCCCCCTCCGGAGGCGTACACCACCATGGGTGGCTCCCCCCTGCGCATCCTCGTCGTCGGCGCGGGCATCGCCGGCCTGGCCGTGGCCCGGGCGCTGCGCCTGGCGGGCTTCCGGCCCGACGTCACCGACAAGTTGCCACCGGGGGAGTCCACCGAGACCGGCCTCTACCTGCCCGGCAATGCCGCCCGCGCACTCCACCGGCTCGACCTGCACGACCCGGTCCGGCCGACCGGGCAGGTCATCCACCGGCAGCGGTTCTTCGACGCCGCGGGCGCGCAACTCTGCGAGGTCGACCTGGACGCCCTCTGGGCCGGCGTCGGCGAGTGCCGGGCGCTGCCCCGGGCCGACCTGCACCGGGTGCTGCTCAGCGGCGCAGGCGGTGCCGTCCGGCACGGCGCCGAGGTCCGCACCCTCGACCTGCTCCCGGGCGCGGTCGGCGTCACCTTCACCGACGGCACCACCACCGAGTACGACCTGGTCATCGGCGCCGACGGGCCACGCTCCTCGGTCCGTGCGCTGGCCGCGCTCGGTGGGCCGCCGCGCCCGGTCGGGCAGGTGGTCTACCGGGCCGTCCTGCGCGACGGTCCGCCGGTCACCGAGTGGACCGCCCTGCTCGGCCAGCGCTCCGGCTTCCTGATGGTGCCGATCGGTGCCGGGCGGCTGCATCTCTACGCCGACGAGGCCGGCACCGAGGAACCCGCCGATCCGCTGGCCCGGCTGCGGGAGCTCTTCGCCGACTACCGAGGCCCGGTGCCCGAGGTGTTGGCGGCCCTCGACGAGGTGCACGTCGGGATCACCGACGAGGTGGAGTTGGGCCGCTGGTACCGGGGACGTGTCCTGCTGGTCGGCGACGCCGCGCACGCCACCGCGCCGACGCTGTCCCAGGGCGCGGCCATGGCACTGGAGGACGCCGTGGTGCTGGCCGAGTCGCTGCGCGCCGCGAACAGCGTGGAGGCGGCGCTCGTGGCGTACGAGAGTCGTCGCCGTCCGCGTACCCGATGGGTGCGGGACCGGACCCGGGACCGCAACCGGACCAGGGACGTCCCGCCGGCGCTGCGCGACCCGCTGCTGCGCGGACGCGGCGACCGGATCTTCGGGGAGCACTACCGGCTCCTGCTCGGCCCGCTGTAGCCCCGTTGTAGATCGTGTCACGCCACCCCACGCGGCGCTGCGACCTGCCGGGGACTATCCTCCTTGCGGATGACGGCCCGCCGATAACCAGCGTGTGCCGAGCGGGACAACCGAGAACCGGAGGCCACTCGTGACCACCGTCGCACCCAAGCCGGTCGTGACCCGGCCCTGGCCGGTCCGGGAGCCGGTCAAGGGGTCGGCCATCGCGCGGCTGCTGCGAACCACGGACGCGAAGCAGATCGGGATCATGTACATGATCACCGCGTTCGTGTTCTTCATGATCGGTGGCCTGATGGCCCTGGTCATGCGGGCTGAGCTGGCCCGACCCGGGCTGCAGTTCCTGTCGCCGGAGCAGTACAACCAGCTCTTCACGATGCACGGCACGATCATGTTGCTGTTCTTCGCGACGCCGATCGTCTTCGCCTTCGCGAACTACATCGTGCCGATCCAGATCGGCGCGCCCGACGTCTCCTTCCCCCGGCTGAACAGCTTCGCCTACTGGCTGTACCTGTTCGGCGGGACGATGGCGACCGCCGGGTTCATCACCCCGGGCGGCGCCGCCGACTTCGGCTGGTTCGCGTACGCGCCGCTGAGCAGCGTCGAGCACTCGCCCGGCGTCGGCGCCAACATGTGGATCATGGGTCTGGCCATCTCCGGTCTGGGCACCATCCTCGGTGCGGTGAACATGATCACCACCGTGCTGACCCTGCGTGCGCCCGGCATGACCATGTTCCGGATGCCGATCTTCACGTGGAACATCCTGGTCACCAGCCTCCTGGTGATCCTGGTCTTCCCGCTGCTGGCCGCCGCGCTGTTCGCGCTCGCCGCGGACCGCATCCTCGGCGCGCACGTGTACGACCCGGCAACCGGTGGGCCGATGCTCTGGCAGCATCTGTTCTGGTTCTTCGGGCACCCCGAGGTCTACATCGTGGCGTTGCCGTTCTTCGGCATCATCAGCGAGGTCATCCCGGTCTTCTCCCGCAAGCCGATTTTCGGCTACAAGGGTCTGGTCGCCGCGACCGTCGCGATCGCCGCGCTCTCCATGAGCGTCTGGGCGCACCACATGTTCGCCACCGGCCAGGTGCTGCTGCCGTTCTTCAGCTTCCTGAGCTACCTGATCGCCGTGCCGACCGGTATGAAGTTCTTCAACTGGATCGGCACCATGTGGCGGGGCCAGATCAGCTTCGAGACGCCGATGCTCTGGGCGGTCGGCTTCCTGGTCACCTTCCTCTTCGGTGGTCTCACCGGTGTGCTGCTGGCCAGCCCGCCGATCGACTTCCACGTGTCGGACTCGTACTTCGTGGTGGCCCACTTCCACTACGTGCTCTTCGGCACCATCGTGTTCGCGGTGTTCGCGGGCATCTACTTCTGGTTCCCGAAGATGTTCGGCCGGATGCTCGACGAGCGCCTCGGCAAGGTGCACTTCTGGCTCACCATGATCGGCTTCCACACCACGTTCCTGGTGCAGCACTGGCTCGGCAACGAGGGCATGCCCCGTCGCTACGCCGACTACCTGCCCAGCGACGGCTTCACCACGCTGAACACGATCTCCACGATCGGCGCGTTCATCACCGGTATCTCGACGCTGCCGTTCATCTACAACTGCTGGAAGTCGTACAAGACCGGCCCGGTGGTCGAGGTTAACGACCCCTGGGGTCACGGCAACTCGCTGGAGTGGGCGACCAGCAGCCCGCCCCCGCTGCGCAACTTCGACAAGATGCCCCGGATCCGCTCGGAGCGGCCGGCGTTCGACGCGAAGTTCCCCGAGCTGGCCGCAGGCCAGAGCGTGGCCGGCCCGCCAGAGGGTGGCGCCAAGCCGCTCACCAGCGAGTCGGACGGCGGTGCCAGCTACCGCGAGGACACCGCCAGCGACGTCGACCGGCACTGACGCAAGCTCGGCACTGACGAAAGCTCAGCAGTACGACGGGCGCCGCCCCCCGGTACCACCGGGAGCGGCGCCCGTCGCCATGTCCAGCTGCCTTGGCTAGTCTTGCCCAGCCCCGGGTCTGCCTCGCCCCGCATCCGGCCCCGCCAGGTCTGCCTCGCCCGGCCCGCCTGCCCGGCCGCCTGCCCGCCTGCCCGGCTGCCTGCCTGCCTGGCCCGGCTGCCCGGCTGCCCGCCTGCCCGGCCCGGCTGCCCGCCTGCCCGGCCCGGCTGCCCGCCTGCCCGGCTCGGCTGCCCGGCCCGTCTGCCCGGCCCGTTTGTCTGCCCGGCCGCCTGCCCGCCGGGCCGGCCGGGCCGGCTCGCTTGGCCCGCCTGGGCGGCGTGAGGGGATTTCCGGGAGACTGGCACTCTGAAGAGCGTTATACCTGTGGGTCATAAATATGCCTCACAGGTATAACCGCTGTGAGCATGTGTGCCGACGGCTCTGGGCGGTGCCCTCGGGGATAACCGAGCAGATGCCTGCCCG